>NZ_JALJES010000007.1:0-313565 GCF_023242525.1 Pseudomonas sp. MWU12-2319 | reverse complement strand
GATTAAATTCCGAAACCCCAATTGCGAAAGCAGTTGGGGTTTTGTTTTTGGGGCGTTGAAATGTTGGGTGCATGGCTTTAGGGCCTCTTCGCCGGCAAGCCAGCTCCCACAAGCCGGCTTGCCGGCGATGGCGTCGGTTCAGGCGCTGCGGGACTCAAATCCCAGACATAAAAAAACCACCTGCACAGGTGGTTTTTATAAGCGGGCTTTATTCTCCGCGATAGATACAGCCACTGGTGCAGGTCTCGTGGATGCGAATCGCCGACAGCTCGGGCAGCAACGGCTTCAACTCCTGCCAGATCCACTTCGCCAGGTTCTCGCTGGTGGGGTTCTCAAGGCCGGGAATATCATTCAGGTAGTTGTGGTCCAGGCGCTCATACAGCGGCTTGAAGATCGCCTTGATCTCCGAGAAGTCACGGATCCAGCCGGTATGCGGGTCCATATCGCCGCTCAGATGAATCGCCACCTTGAACGAGTGACCATGCAGGCGGCCGCATTTATGCCCGTCCGGCACGTGGGGCAGTTTATGGGCGGATTCGAACGTAAATTCTTTGAAGATTTCCACGGTAATGTCAGCTCTGAAGGTGGCCAGCGCGCAGCCGATAAATGCAGGCCGGCAGTTTAACAGCTTGCGCGGCGGCAATCGCCTCAAAGCGCCAACAGGCGTTCACCCAGGCGGCCATTGTCGACCAGTTCGAGAAACTCGTCGCCCAGCCGTCGGCTCTGCTCCATCGCCTTGCGCCAATAGGCCTGGCGGCCCTTATCGTCGCCCATATAACGCTTGAAGTCGTTACGGTCGGGCAGCTTGCCGTGGGGCAGGTGGGCCAGGTATTCCCGCGAGGGGGCGATCAGCAGCACGTCCTGCAACCTGTCCGGGTTGCCCCGGCGCCAGGGCAGGGTCTTGTCGAACCAGCCGGGGATGACCTTGTCGGTGAAATGCGGATACAGCACCACATCATCGCCACTGTAGGGCAGGTCCAGGTGATAGTCCAGCAGCCCGCCATCGCGGTAGGTACCGGCACCGACCCCGGCGATATCGCGCACGCCTTCCATCACCATCGGAATGGAACCGGACGCCAGCAAGCCCTGGCGCAGATTGTCGGCGGCCAGGGGCAGGCAGCGTGACGGAAAATCAGTGAGCGCCTGCAGGGGAGGGGCCAGTCGCGGATCATGCAGGATGACCCTCTCGAAATGCCGTGACAGGCGTGAGCGCTTGACCAGGTTGTCGGCGATCACCGACGACAGCCCAAGCCCCAGGCGCCCCCGATGATCATGGGCGAGCAGGCCATGGCTCTTCACTATCACCACGTTCAGGCGGTAATGGTGGTTGGTCAGGATCGATGCGTCGCGACCATCGAGCAGGTCATGGAGCATGCGCCGGCAGCTCTCGCTGACCTGGGCCATGGTCACGCCCTTGGCGAAGCTCTGCTCATTGTAGAGCTGGCCCAACCGCGTGATGCCCTCGGCGGCATTCGGCAGGCAGGCACTGGCGAAGCGCCAGGCGCCGATAGAGGCGCCGATCAGCGAGCGTTCCCGCGGGCTGGCCGGCAGCCACTCACCGAACAGGGCCAGGTCCAGCCCCTGGATACCGAGGGCCTTGGGACCGCCGGCCGCGCCGGGCAAGGTGCCGACATCGGCGGCTTTCAAGCCCTGTTCGCGAATGCGTTGCAGGGTCCGCTTGCCGGCCTTGAGGGTCAAGGCGGGAAACTTGATATGGATGGCGGTCATACAGGCCTCGTTCTACCGGGGCAGTGATTATAAGGGCGCTCGCCGGCTTCGCGGGCGCTTGTTCCGCCCAAGACAGTGCCTGGGCTGATAAGGCTCTGAAAAATTCAGTTTCGATTAAGTTGCCGTGTCTACCCTGGGAAGCTGACGGATCAGCCAAGGCTGAGCGGAACAGGCAAGATGGCGACTTCACTTATCGGATAGAACTGCGCGACGCTCAGGGAGTTGAGTGGGAGGTTGAATCGGACGCCATCGGCGGGCAGGTTCCCAAGGATCATCAGGACAGTTAATGACATTGAATCTGCACGCTTGCACCCTGCTCGCGCTCGCGATCTTTTGCTCAACGGTTTCGGCCAATAACCTGGACCAGGACGAAGCCCTGCGCCTGCGTAGCCAGGGCGTCATCATGCCGCTGGAGCAACTGCTGCAGCAGGCCCTGAACCATTACCCCGGGGCAAAGCTGCTGGCAGCCGAACTGCTGAGCCGGCAGGACGTCTATGTCTATGACGTCGAGCTGCTGACCCGTGCCGGTGTCGTTCGGGATATCGAGCTGGATGCCAGCAGTGGTCGTTTATTAAAAGACAAGGAAGACGATTGATGCGGTTGTTGTTGGTGGAAGACCATGTGCCCCTGGCGGACGAGCTATTGGCCAGCCTGACCCGCCAGGGCTATGCCGTCGACTGGTTGGCCGATGGGCGCGATGCGCTCTTCCAGGGCGCGGTGGAGCCCTATGACCTGATCATTCTCGATCTCGGTCTGCCGGGCTTGCCGGGGCTTGAGGTGTTGCACCAATGGCGTGCCGACAGCCTGGCGGTGCCGGTACTGATCCTCACCGCACGGGGTTCCTGGGCCGAACGTATCGAGGGGCTCAAGGCCGGTGCCGACGATTACCTGACCAAGCCGTTTCACCCGCAGGAGTTGCAGTTGCGGGTCCAGTCGTTATTGCGCCGGGCTCGCGGCCAGGCCAACCAGCCGACCCTGAAGGCCGCCGGCCTGCACCTGGACGAAGGCCGCCAATGCGTCAGCCGCGAGGGTGGCGATGTCCAGCTCACGGCGGCCGAGTTCAGGTTGTTGCGTTACTTCATGCTGCACCCGGAACAGATTCTCTCGAAAAGCCATCTGGCCGAGCATCTCTACGACGGCGAAACCGAGCGCGACTCCAATGTGCTGGAGGTCCACGTCAATCACCTGCGGCGCAAGCTCGGGCGCGGGGTGATCGAAACCCGTCGCGGCCAGGGTTATCGCTTTGGTGGCGCGGCCCGGTGAAGTCGATTCAGCGCCGTTTGAGCCTGGGGCTGGTCAGTGTCTTGCTCGTCGCCGGACTGGTGGTGGCGCCGACCAGCCTCTGGCTGTTCGAGCTGGGCCTGCAGCGCTATCTGGAAGACGGCCTGCATGCCGACAGTGAGAGCCTGCTGGTGGCGCTGGTACGCACCCCTCAGGGGCTGAGGCTGGATGAGCGACGTTTGTCGCCAGCCTATCAGCGGCCTTTTTCCGGGCACTACTTTCGGATCGATTTCGCCGATCAATACTGGCGTTCGCGTTCACTCTGGGATCAGGAACTGCCCATCGTCGAAAAGGCCGGGCTGCACGCCAACCTGCAACTGGGGCCGGAAGGGCAGATGTTGCTGGTGCTGCGTTCGGACTATCGGCGGCTGGGGCAATCGATCAGTATCAGCGTGGCCCAGGACTACACCCCGGTCCGCCGCAGTTTCCAGCTGATGCAGCGTATCGGCCTGGGCATCGGCCTGGCGGCGCTGATCGCGATTCTGTTGTTGCAGCGGGTCACCGTGCGCCGGGCCCTGCGTCCGCTGGAGAACGCCCGCAAGCAGATTGCCCAGCTGCAACAAGGCCAACGTTCGCAACTCGATACCCAGGTGCCGGTGGAACTGGAACCGCTGGTGTCGCAGATCAATCGCCTGCTGGCCCACACCGAGGGCAGCCTCAAGCGTTCGCGCAACGCCCTGGGTAATCTCGGTCATGCGCTGAAGACCCCGCTGGCGGTCATGCTGAGCCTGACCTCCAGCGCCGAATTGGAAGCCCATCCTCTGCTGCGCCAGACCTTGCGTGAGCAACTGGAGCAGATTCGGCAACGCCTGGAACGGGAACTGGGGCGTGCCCGACTGGCGGGAGACACCTTGTCTGGCGCGGTCTTCGATTGCGATGCGGAGTTGCCGGCGCTGTTCTCGACTCTGCGCATGATCCATGGCGAGCACCTGAGCCTGGAGCATGAGGTCGCACCCGGCTTGCAGCTGCCCTGGGATCGAGAGGACCTGCTGGAACTGCTCGGCAACCTGCTGGACAACGCCTGCAAGTGGGCCGATGCGCAGGTGCGCCTGAGTATTGTCGAAGTGTCGGCGGGTTATCGCCTGGAGATCGAGGATGATGGTCCGGGTATTCCGGCGCAGAGCAGGGCGGAAGTCTTCAGCCGCGGTACCCGCCTGGATGAACAGACCCGCGGGCATGGATTGGGCCTGGGGATCGTGCGCGATGTCGTCGAGGCCTGGGGCGGCGATCTGCGTTTGTCGAGCAGCCCGCTGGGCGGGCTGTCGGTAACGGTCGACGTGCCACGCCGCTAGGCCCGGCCTCCGAGCTGTGCTTCATACGATGTGAAGTTTTTTTATTTATTTAATTGCTCAATAAAAAATAAATAAAAAACCTTCAGATAATCTCTATATCACTGAAAAATATAATGTTATCGAGCAAGTCGTGGCCGTTTCACGGGTGCCAGGAGTCGGCGCGGAGGGAGAATAACGTCAACCGGTAATTGGCTGATATCCGTAGTGCGTCATTTGCGTGTATCAATAGCCACTATGCTCAACTTTGCTCGTCCCAAGCCGTTAACCCGTTAGACCGTCTATTCCTATAAGAGAGAACCATCATGGGTCTGAGCCTGAAGGCCAAAGTCGTGTCCCTCGCAGTGTTGCCGGTATTGCTCTGCGCACTGGTGATCAGTCTGACCACGGTATGGATGTTGCAGAATCAGGCCAGGGATGAGGTGGAGGAAACCCGTCAGCGCTTGCTGTCGGAGTCCAAGACGACGTTGCAGAATTACGTCACCCAGGTGATGACCGCGATCAAGCCGCTCTACGATGCTTCGGCCCCGGGCGACATGGCGGCCAGGGCCCAGGCGGTAAAGCTGCTGTCGAGCATCAAGTATGGCAAGGACGGTTATTTTTTCGGCTATGACTCGCAGGTCGTGCGGGTGTTCAAGAGTGACAACCCGGATGGCGTCGGCAAGAGTTTCAAGGATGCTCGCGACCCGAATGGCGTGTACGTCAACCGTGACCTGGTCCAGGTCGCCAAGGACGGTACCCATTACCTGAAATACAGCGCGTCGTTGGCCACCAACGACCAGGTGCTGGTACCCAAGATCGGTTACACCGAATTCCTGCCCAAGTGGGACATAGCCATCGGCACCTTCGTTAATCTCGATGGCCTCGAGGCCCAGGTCGCCGAGGTGGAGGCCAAGGTCCATCAGCGCCTGGAGGGCGTGATTCTGAGCATTCTCGGGATCACTCTGGTGGTGCTGCTGGTGATCGCGGTCCTCGGAGTACTGGTGGCCAATACCATTTTGCGCCCGTTGCAACTGATGAAGCTCAGCCTGGACGATATCGCGGCCGGTGAGGGTGACTTGACGCGGCGCCTGGCGGTCACCAGCCAGGACGAACTGGGGCAGTTGGCCGGTTCCTTCAACCGCTTTGTCGACAAGATCCATGGGCTGGTGCGGCAGATCAGCGAAATGACCGTGCAACTGACCACGCTGGTGTCCCAGGTCAGCGACCAGGCCCAGCGTTCGGAGCAGGCGATGGAGCGTCAACGCCACGAAACCGACCAGGTGGCCACGGCCATCAACCAGATGTCCTCGGCAGCCCAGGAAGTGGCTCGTGGCGCGCAAGGGGCGGCGGTCGCCGCGCAGCAGACCGATGCCGAGGGCAAAACCGCCAAGCGTGTGGTCGATGGCAGCATCCAGCAGATCCATGCACTGGTGAAGGATATTCGCCACAGCGGCACCACCCTGGACAGCCTGCAGCAGGACGTGACCTCGATTGTCAGCGTGCTCGGGGTGATTCGCTCCATTGCCGAACAGACTAACCTGCTGGCCCTCAACGCGGCCATCGAGGCCGCGCGGGCCGGCGAGGCGGGACGTGGTTTTGCGGTGGTGGCCGATGAGGTACGGGCGCTGGCCAGCAGGACCCAGCAGAGCACCCAGGAAATCCAGGGCATGATCGACCGGCTGCAAACGGGGACGCAGGTGGCGGTGGAGGCCATGCGTCGTTCCAGCGAGGCCGGTGACGGCACCTCGGACCGGGCCAACGAGGCCGGGGCGTCGCTGGATACCATGGCGCAGTTGATCGGCACCATCAATGCAATGAACGCACAGATCGCCAGCGCGGCCGACGAGCAGACCTCGGTGGCCGAAGAGATCAACCGCAGCGTGCACCAGATCGCTTCGGCGGTGGACAGCGTGGCGGATGAAACCCAGCGCAGCGCCCAGACCTCCCGCAGCCTGGCGGAGCTGGGACAGCGCCTGGGCAAGCTGGTGGGGCAGTTCCGGATCTAACAATCCGGCCCTACAGGGTCCGTGTTCGGCTTTAACTGCGTGGCGTCAGGGTTTGCCCGTTCGCCACAGTGTATTGTTCGCCGGTTGTGACATTCCGAGTCTGCAAGCCGGACCGCAACTCCACTCCATAAGAGAGAACCAATATGCGCCTGAGTCTGAAGACCAAAGTCGTGTCCCTCGCGGTACTGCCGGTATTACTCTGCGCCCTGGTGATCAGCCTGACCATGGTGTGGATCCTGCAGAACCAGGCCAAGGATGAAGTGGAGGAAACCCGTCAGCGCTTGCTCTCGGAAGCCAAGGTGACCTTGCAGAATTACGTCAACCTGGCGATCACCGCGATCAAGCCACTCTACGATGCGTCAGCCCAGGGCGACATGGTGGCCAGGGCCCAGGCGGTGAAGCTGCTGTCGAGTATCAAGTATGGCAAGGACGGTTACTTTTTCGGCACCGATTCGCAGATCGTCCGAGTGTTCAAGAGCGATAACCCGGATGGCATCGGCAAGAACTTCAACGATGCCCGCGACCCGAATGGCGTCTACTTCACCCGCGAGCTGGTCCGGGTGGCCAAGGACGGTAGCCATTACCTGAGATACAGCGCGTCGCTGGCCACCAACGAACAGGTGCTGGTGCCCAAGATCGCCTACACCGAGTTCCTGCCCAAGTGGGATATGGCCATCGGTACCTTCGTCAACCTCGACAATATCGAGATCCAGGTGGCGGAGGTGGAGGCCAAGGTCCACCAGCGGATGGAAGGGGTGATCCTGAGTATCTTCGGGATTGCGCTGGTGGTGCTGCTGGTGATTGCGGTGATCGGGGTATTGATGGGCAATGGTATTCTGCGGCCGTTGCTGCTGATGAAACTCAGCCTGGACGATATTGCCGCCGGGGAGGGTGATCTGACCCGGCGCCTGGAGGTCACCAGCGAGGATGAACTGGGGCAGTTGGCCGGTTCCTTCAATCGCTTTGTCGACAAGATCCATGGCCTGGTGCGGCAGATCAGCGAAATGACCGTGCAATTGACCACGCTGGTGGCCCAGGTCAGTGAGCAGACCCAGCGCTCGGAGCAGGCGATGGAGCGTCAACGCCACGAAACCGACCAGGTGGCCACCGCGATCAACCAGATGTCCTCGGCGGCCCAGGAAGTGGCACGTGGCGCGCAAGGGGCGGCGGTCGCCGCGCAGCAGACCGACGCCGAGGGCAAGACCGCCAAGCGCGTGGTCGACGGCAGCATCCAGCAGATCCATGCACTGGTGAAGGATATCCGCCACAGCGGCACCACCCTGGACAGCCTGCAGCAGGATGTGACCTCGATTGTCAGCGTGCTCGGGGTGATTCGTTCCATTGCCGAGCAGACCAACCTGTTGGCCCTCAACGCGGCCATCGAGGCCGCGCGAGCGGGTGAGGCGGGGCGTGGTTTTGCGGTGGTGGCCGATGAAGTGCGGGCGCTGGCCAGCCGGACCCAGCAAAGCACCCAGGAAATCCAGGGCATGATCGATCGTCTGCAAACGGGGACGCAGGTGGCGGTGGAGGCCATGCGTCGTTCCAGCGAGGCCGGTGACGGTACTTCGGACCGGGCCAACGAGGCGGGTGTGTCGCTGGATACCATGGCGCAGTTGATCGGCACCATCAATACGATGAACGCGCAGATCGCCAGCGCCGCCGACGAGCAGACCTCGGTGGCCGAGGAGATCAACCGCAGCGTGCACCAGATCGCCTCGGCGGTGGACAGCGTGGCGGATGAGACCCAGCGCAGCGCCCAGACCTCCCGCAGCCTGGCGGAATTGGGACGGAACCTGGGCAAGTTGGTAGGACAGTTCCGGATCTAGGAGGCCGGGCCCTACAGTTTTGTGTTTGACGCAATTCCTGCGTACGGCACAGATACTGTGGGAGCGGTGCTTGCCCGCGAAGGTGCCCTGGAGGCCGCCAACAGCTCGCGGGCAAGCACCGCTCCCACAGGGACCGTGTTTGGCTTTAACCGGGTGGTATCAGGGCTGCTCGCTATCTACAGTTTATTGTTCGCCAGTCGTGACATCCCGCATCAACAACCCAAACCGCAACTCCACACCCTCCGGAACCGGCAGGTACACCGTGTGCCCATCCCCGGGTGCCACCGTGATCCGCTCGCCACGCTCGTTGTGCAGCTCATCCAGATCAAAATGCAGATTGCCCTCGGGCGTCATCAGTTCCAGATGATCACCGAGCCCAAACCGATTCTTCACCTTGACCTGTGCCAACCCCTCACGACGCTCCCCCGTCAGCTCCCCGACAAACTGCTGGCGTTCCGAGACCGAACTGCCGTGCTGGTAGTTCTGATACTCGTCATGCACATGCCGACGCAGAAAACCCTCGGTATACCCGCGCTGGGCCAATGACTCGAGGTCATGCATCAGGCTGCGATCAAACGCTCGCCCGGCCACCGCGTCGTCAATCGCCCGACGATAGACCTGGGTCGTTCGCGCACAGTAGAAATGCGATTTGGTCCGGCCTTCGATCTTCAGCGAATGCACGCCCATGCGGGTCAGCCGCTCGACATGCTGCACGGCGCGCAGGTCCTTAGCGTTCATGATGTAGGTGCCGTGCTCGTCCTCGAAGGCCGGCATCGACTCATCCGGTCGCTGGGCCTCCTGGAGCAGGAACACCTGCTCGGTCGGCGCCCCGAGGCCCAGGGTCGGTTCGACCGGATCGAACGCCTGGACAATCTCGCCCAGCAGGTTTTCCGCCGCCGGCTGCGCCTTGTACTGCCAGCGGCAGGCATTGGTGCAACTGCCCTGGTTGGCGTCGCGACGGTTCATGTACCCGGAGAGCAGGCAGCGCCCGGAATAGGCCATGCACAGCGCCCCGTGGACGAACACCTCCAGCTCCATATCCGGCACCTGCTCGCGGATCTCGCCGATCTCCTCCAGGGACAGCTCCCGGGAGAGGATGATCCGGCTCAGCCCCAGCTGTTGCCAGAACCGCACGCTGGCCCAGTTCACCGTATTGGCCTGCACCGACAGATGAATCGGCATCTGCGGGAAATGCTCGCGCACCAGCATGATCAGGCCAGGGTCGGACATGATCAGCGCATCGGGCGCCATGGCGATCACCGGCGCCAGGTCCTTGAGAAAGGTCTTGAGCTTGGCATTGTGCGGGGCGATGTTCACCACCACGTAGAAGCGCTTGCCCTGGGCCTGGGCTTCCTGGATGCCGAGGGCCAGGTTGGCGTGGTCGAATTCGTTGTTGCGCACCCGCAGGCTGTAGCGCGGTTGGCCGGCGTAGACCGCATCGGCGCCATAGGCGAAGGCGTAGCGCATGTTCTTCAGGGTGCCGGCGGGCGCCAGCAGTTCGGGGGAGGGGAGGGCCATGGTCGGATCGTTCGCAAAAGGTCGCGAGACTAAGTCATCGGACCGTGCGCGGTATTGATCCAGGTCTACTGTAGGAGCGAGCTTGCTCGCGATGGGCGTCAACGATAACGCGGGGCACCTGATACCCAGCGGTGCCTGGACTACCATCGCGAGCAAGCTCGCTCCTACAAGGGAAGTAGAAACAAAACACCCCGCCGGAGTTGCCTCGGGCGGGGTGTCGGGTACAGCCGGCGACTGCTTAGCTCGCCAGTACCGCGTGTTGCACCAGTTCCAGCAGCGGTTGCGGGTACAGGCCGAGGAAGAAGGCCAGTACCGCGATCGCCAGCAGCATCACGCCGCCCGCGCGCTGTTCCCAGTGCAGCTGGGCATCGACACGACGCAGGTTCGGTTCGATCAGGTACAGGGTGACCATCACGCGCAGGTAGTAGAACACGCCGATGGCGCTGCCCAGCACCAGCGAACCGATCAGCCACCAGTGATGGGACTCGACACCGGTCGCGATGATGTAGAACTTGCCGATAAAGCCGGCGGTCAGCGGGATACCGGCCAGGGACAGCATCATCACGGTCAGTACGGCGGTCAGGTACGGACGGCGCCAGAACAGGCCGCGGTATTCGTACAGGGCATCCGCGTCACGGCCCTTGTAAGGCGAGGACATCAGGGTGATCACGCCGAAGGCGCCGAGGCTGGTGATCACGTAGGTGACTAGGTACACGCCCATGGCTTCCATGGCCATGCCCTTGCTCGCCACCAGGGCGATCAGCAGGTAGCCGAAGTGGGCAATGGACGAATAACCCAGCAGACGCTTGAGGTTGTTCTGGGTCAGCGCCAGCAGGTTACCGATCAGGATCGACGCGATGGCGATCACCGCCAGCACATTGCTCAGGACGCCACTGCTGGCCACCGGAGAGATCTGGAACAGACGGATCATCACCGCGAACACGGCGACCTTGCTGGCGGTGGCAAGGAATGCCGCCACCGGCGCAGGGGCGCCTTCGTAAACGTCCGGGGTCCACAGGTGGAATGGCACCAGCGACAGCTTGAACGCCAGGCCGACCAGCATCATGCCCAGGCCCAGTTGGGCAATCGGGCTTGGCAGGCCGGTGGCCGCCAGGGCGTGACCGATACCGGTGAAGCTCAGGGTGCCGGCTTCAGCGTAGAGCAGGGCCATACCGAACAGCAGGAAGGCCGAACCCGCCGCCGACAGCACCATGTACTTGATGCCGGCTTCCAGCGAACGCTTGTTGAAGAAGGCGTAGGCCACCAGGCCGTAGACCGGTACCGAGAGCAGTTCCAGGCCGATAAACAGGCTGGCCAGGTGCTGCGCGCTGACCAGGACCAGACCGCCGGCGGCGGCCATCAGGATCAGCAGGTAAAGTTCTTCACGGTTGCCCGGGTAGCCGTCGCCGCCATCGCCCAGATAGGCATGGGCCAGGGTGACGCAGGCCAGGGTGGCGACCAGGATCAGTGCCATGTACAGGCAGGCGAAGTCGTCGATCTGGATCAGCGCTGTCACCGCCAGTGGCGCGACTTTCAGCGCCGGGATGATCGACAGCAGCGCCAGGTTGAGACCGGCCACCGAGAGCAGGAAGGTCTGTGAGTGGTTGCGGCGCCAGGCGATCGCCAGCATCACCACGACAACGGTGAGACTGGTGATCAGCAGCGGTGCAAGCGCAATAAAGTGTTGAGTCGTCAGGTCCATAGCGCTCTTACCGGGCCGAAGCGAGTTGAGTGAAGGCGGTGCCGATCCACTGCTGCACACCATGCATGGTGGCGGCGGAAGTATCGAGGAACGGTTGCGGGTACACGCCGATGTAGATCAGCAGTACCGCCAGTCCCAGCACCATGATCAGTTCGCGGCCATCCATGCCGTGCAGCACGGCATCGGATTTGGACGGGCCGAAGTAGGCACGGTGGATCATGATCAGCGAATAGACCGAACCGAACACCAGGCCCGAGGTGGCAATCGCGGTGATCCACGGTGCCGCGACGAAGGTGCCGATCAGGATCAGGAACTCGCCGACGAAGTTGCCGGTCCCCGGCAGGCCCAGGGAAGCGGCCGCGAAGAACAGGCTGATGGCCGGCAGGTAGGCGATCTTCGACCACAGGCCACCCATTTCACGCATATCGCGGGTGTGGGTGCGCTCGTAGAGCTGGCCGCTGAGGATAAAGAGTGCCGCCGCCGACAGACCGTGGGCGAGCATCTGGATCACCGCGCCTTGCAGGGCCTGCTGGCTGCCGGAGTAGATCCCGATCAGCACGAAACCCATGTGCGAGACGCTGGAGAAGGCGATCAGGCGCTTGATGTCGGTTTGGGCGAAGGCCAGGAATGCACCGTAGAAGATCCCGATCAGACCCAGGGTCATGGCAATCGGCGCGAATTCCGCCGAGGCATTCGGGAACAACGGCAGGGCGAAACGCAACAGACCGTAGGCGGCGGTTTTCAGCAAGATACCGGCCAGGTCCACGGAGCCTGCGGTCGGCGCCTGGGCGTGGGCGTCCGGCAGCCAGGAGTGGAACGGCACCACCGGCAGTTTCACCGCGAAGGCGATGAAGAAGCCGAGCATCAGGATGTACTCGGTGGTCAGCGACATCTTGGTTTTCAACAGGTCGGCGTAGTTGAAGGTAATCACGCCGGTGTTGTTGAAGTTGACCAGGACCAGACCGAGGATCGCCACCAACATGATCAGGCCGGAAGCCTGGGTGAAGATGAAGAACTTGGTCGCCGCGTAGATCCGGGTTTTCTTGCCGTCCGAAGAACTGTGACCCCAGAGCGCGATGAGGAAGTACATCGGCACCAGCATCATTTCCCAGAAGAAGAAGAACATGAACAGGTCGAGGGCGAGGAACACGCCGACGACACCGCCCAGGATCCACATCAGGTTCAGGTGGAAGAAGCCCACGTGACGCTGGATCTCTTTCCACGAGCAGAGTACCGAAAGGATACCCAGCAGGCCGGTCAGCAGGATCATCAGCAGCGACAGGCCGTCGAGGGCCAGGTGCACGTTGATGCCGAAGCGCTCGATCCAGACGTGCTTGAACTCAAGCGCGAAGGTCGGAGCGGCGCCAGGCGCCGGTGCCAGATGGAAATCCCCGTGGGCCCACAGCCAGAGGCCGAGGGCGAGTTCGAGGGACATGGTCAGCAGCGCAATCCAGCGGGGGAGGGTGGAGCCGAAACGCTCACCCATCCAGCACAGCAGGCCGCCGATAAAGGGGATCAGGATTAGCCAAGGCAGAATCATGACGGGCTCAATTCCTTTCGCAATGTCGCAAGGTTCATAGTCAGACCGCTACCAGCACAATGGCGCCCAGCACCACGACGGCACCGGCGGCGAGCGACGCGGCATACCAGCGCAGCTGACCGGTCTCGGTGCGGCTCAGGGCGGTGTTGCCGCCTTTGGCCATACGCGGGATCAGGCCGATGGTCTGGTCGAGCGGGTCTTTGCGCAGCAGATGACTGATCGCCAGGTACGGCTTGACGAACAGCTTGTCGTAGATCCAGTCGAAGCCCCAGGCGGCGAACCACCAGGCCGAGAGGAAACGGCCGATGCCGCTGTTGGCGACCGCGGTCACGAAGCGACGCTTGCCGAGGAACAGCACGGCAGCCAGCAGGATACCGGCCAGGGCAATGGCACCCGAGGCAATTTCCAGGCTGTGCTTGGCTTCGCCGCCGGCATGACCGGCGCTTTCCGGCAGGACACCGGCCAGTGGCGGATGAATCCAGGCACCGACGAAGGTCGACAGCACGATCAGCACGCCCAGTGGCAGCCAGTGGGAAATCCCGTGGCCGGCGTGGGCTTCGGTCTTGGCTTCACCGTGGAAGGTGATGAAGATCAGGCGGAAGGTGTAGAGCGACGTCATGAACGCGCCGACCAGACCTGCATAGAGCAGATTGTGGTTACCGCTGGCGAAGGCTTCCCAGAGGATTTCGTCCTTGGAGTAGAAACCGGCGGTCACGATCGGCAGGGCGGACAGGGCGGCACCACCGACGATGAAGCTGGCGTAGGCCAACGGCAGTTTCTTCCACAGGCCGCCCATCTTGAAGATGTTCTGCTCGTGATGGCAGGCGACGATCACCGCACCGGACGCGAGGAACAGCAGGGCCTTGAAGAAGGCGTGGGTCATCAGGTGGAAGATCGCGCCTTCCCAGGCACCGACGCCCAGGGCCAGGAACATGTAGCCGATCTGGCTCATGGTCGAGTAGGCGAGGATCCGCTTGATGTCGGTCTGGACCAGGGCGGCGAAGCCGGCCAGGACCAGGGTCACGCCACCGACGATGCCCACCAGGTGCAGGATATCCGGCGCCAGGGTGAACAGGCCGTGGGTACGGGCGATCAGGTAGACACCGGCGGTCACCATGGTTGCGGCGTGGATCAGTGCCGAAACCGGGGTAGGACCGGCCATCGCGTCCGCCAGCCAGGTCTGCAGCGGCAGTTGCGCGGATTTACCGACCGCACCACCGAGCAGCATCAGGGTCGCCAGGACGATCCAGAAGTCGCCGACCTGGAAGTGCTGAGGGGCCTTGACCAGCAGTTCCTGGATATTCAGCGTGCCCAACTGGGTGAACAGGATGAACAGGCCGATGGCCATGAACACGTCGCCGATACGGGTGACGATAAAGGCCTTGAGGGCGGCGTTACCGTTGTTGCGGTTGCTGTAGTAGAAACCGATCAACAGGTAGGAGCACAGGCCCACGCCTTCCCAACCGAAGTACAGGAACAACAGGTTATCGCCCAGGACCAGGAACAGCATGCTGGCGATAAACAGGTTGGTGTAGGCGAAGAAGCGCGAGTAACCGTCTTCACCGCGCATGTACCAGGAGGCGAACAGGTGGATCAGGAAACCCACGCCGACCACCACGCCGAGCATGGTGATCGACAGGCCGTCGACGTACAGGGCGAAGTTGGGGGCAAAGCCCTCCACCGACATCCACTGCCACAGCACCAGGGTGTAGTGGCCACCCTCGGGCGGCGCGACGTTGAATTGCCAGATCACATAGGCGGCGACGATGGCCGACAGGCCGATGGAGCCGACCCCGATCAGGGCCGAGAGGTTTTCCGAGAGGCGTCCACGGGAGAACGACAGCAGCAGGAAACCGATCAGGGGGAATACGAAAGTCAGAAAGATCATGTTCATCCGCGCATCTCACTGGCAGCGTCGATATCGAGCGTGTGGAAGCGGCGATATAGTTGCAGCAGGATCGCCAGGCCGATACTGGCCTCGGCGGCTGCCAGGCTGATCACCAGGATGAACATGATCTGTCCATCCGGCTGCGCCCAACGTGAGCCCGCGACGATGAAGGCCAGGGCGGCGGCGTTCATCATCACCTCCAGGCTCATCAGCACGAAGAGAATGTTGCGGCGAACCATCAGGCCGATCAGGCCGAGGCTGAACAGGATACCGGCGACAGCCAGGCCATGTTCCAAAGGGATAGCAGGCATGAATTACTCCTTCGCCTCGTTGCGGCCCAGGTGGAATGCCGTGATGGCTGCGGCGAGCAGCAGCATCGAGGCGAGTTCGACCACCAGCAGGTACGGACCGAACAGGCTGATGCCCACGGCCTTGGCGCCTACGGTGGTTTGACCGAGAGCCGCGCCGCTGCTGTGGCTGAACAGCACATAGAGCAGTTCGACCAGCAGCAGGGCGCAGAGGATCACCGGACCGATCCAGATCCCCGGCTTGAGCCAGTCGCGCTCTTGCAGCACCGAGGCGGGCCCCAGGTTCAGCATCATCACCACGAACACAAACAGCACCATGATGGCACCGGCGTAGGCGATCACTTCCAGGGCACCGGCAAAGGGTGCACCGAGGCTGAAGAAGGTCATCGCCACGGCAATCAGCGAGATAATCAGGTAGAGCAGGGCATGCACAGGGTTGGTGTTGGTGATCACGCGCAGCGTGGACAGAACAGCGACACCCGATGCGAAATAGAAAGCGAATTCCATCGTTCTTCCTTAAGGCAGCAAGCTCTTCACGTTGATCGGCTCGGCTTCGTTCTGGGCAGCGCCTTTCGGCTTCCCGGCAACGGCCATCCCTGCAACACGATAGAAGTTGTAATCAGGGTTCTTGCCGGGGCCGGAGATCAGCAGATCTTCTTTCTCGTACACCAGGTCCTGACGTTTGAACTCGGCCATTTCGAAATCCGGTGTCAGCTGGATCGCAGTGGTCGGGCAGGCTTCCTCGCAGAGGCCGCAGAAAATGCAGCGCGAGAAGTTGATGCGGAAGAACTCCGGGTACCAACGACCGTCGTCGGTTTCGGCTTTCTGCAGCGAGATGCAACCCACCGGGCACGCCACGGCGCACAGGTTGCAGGCCACGCAGCGTTCTTCGCCGTCGGGGTCGCGGGTCAGTACGATACGACCGCGATAACGCGGCGGCAGGTACACCGCTTCTTCCGGGTATTGCAGGGTGTCGCGCTTGCGGAAGCCGTGGCCGAAAACCATCACCAGGCTTCGCAACTGGGTACCAGTACCCTTAACGATGTCGCCAATATATTTGAACATGGGTCAAATCCTCACTGAACCGCGCCCGCAGGCGTGTTCAACAACACGATCGCAGCGGTCACCAGCAAATTGATCAGGGTCAGCGGCAGGCAGAATTTCCAGCTGAAGTCCATCACCTGGTCATAGCGTGGGCGCGGAATCGAAGCGCGCAACAGGATGAACAGCATGATGAAGAACGCGGTCTTCAGGGCGAACCAGATGAACGACAGTTGCGGCAGGATGTCGAACGGACCGTGCCAGCCACCGAAGAACAAGGTGACCAGCAACGCCGAGATCAGGATGATGCCGATGTACTCGCCAACGAAGAACATGCCCCATTTCATGCCGGCATATTCAATGTGGTAACCGTCGGCCAGTTCCTGTTCCGCTTCCGGCTGGTCGAAGGGGTGACGGTGAGTCACGGCCACGCCGGCGATGAAGAAGGTCAGGAAACCGAAGATCTGCGGGATCACGAACCACAGGTGTTGAGCCTGGTATTCGACGATGTCGCGCATGTTGAACGAGCCGACCTGGACCACGATGCCCATCAGCGACAGGCCCATGAACACTTCATAGGACACGGTCTGGGCCGAGGCGCGCAAGCTGCCCAGCAAGGCGTACTTGTTGGCGCTCGACCAACCGGCGAACAGCACCGCGTACACCGACAGACCGGCCATGGCGAAGAAGAACAGCAGGCCGATGTTCAGGTCCGCGACACCCCAGGTCGGGGTGATCGGGATGACCGCGAAGGCGATCAGCAGGGCGCTCATGGCCACCACCGGTGCCAGGGTGAAGATCACCTTGTCGGCAAACGGTGGCGTCCAGTCTTCCTTGAAGAACATCTTCAGCATGTCGGCGGCGATCTGAAACATGCCGAACGGGCCGACGCGGTTCGGACCGTAGCGGTCCTGCCACCAGCCCAGCAGGCGACGTTCGACAAAGCTCAGCAAGGCGCCGCAGACCACCACGGCCAGCAGCACCACGATGGCCTTGACGACCGAGAGGATCACGTCGATCACTTCAGGGGTGAACCAGGTCATTGAGCTGCCTCCTGCAGACCGTCAACGGATTTGCCAAAGATCGCCGGAGGAATGCCCGCCAGGCCGGCCGGCAAGGCCACCAGGCCAGCGCCCAGCTCTTCGTTGATCCGCAGCGGCAGACGCAGGGTCTGGCCTGCAACGTTCAAGCTGAGCAGGGCACCGTCGTTGACGCCCAGGCGATCGGCTTCGGACTTGGCCAGCGACACGTAGGCGGCCGGGATGCGCTCTTGTACCGGAGCGGCTTTCGAGGAGGTTTCCTCGCTGCCGAACAGGTGGAAGAACGGCACCACTTGCCAGGTACCCTGGGCCGGGTTGAAGGCGCGTGGCACGTTGGCGAACCAGTTCAGCGAATCGCCCTGGCTTTCGATCAGGCGGGTGCCTGGGTCGCCAGCGCGGATATGACCACCGACTTCGTCCTGGAACTTGTTCCAGGCCTGCGGCGAGTTCCAGCCCGGCGACCAGGCGAACGGCACCTGTTGGCGTGGTTCGACGGAGCCCGAGTAACCTTCCATGGAGAAGGCGAACGCGGTGTCGACGTCCTGGGAGGTACGCGGCTCGTGCACGCTGATATTGGCGCGCATGGCGGTCCGGCCGGAGTAACGCAGCGGTTCACGGGCCAGTTTCATGCCCTTGATGCGGAACGCGGCGGAAGGGGCTGCGTCGACGATACGGGCCAGTTGCGGGGTGCTCGAAGCGCAGGCGGCGGTGACGTGGTCCAGTTGGGTCCAGTCGATCGGCTGGTTCAGCAGGGTCGCGCGCAGGGCATGCAGCCAGCGCCAGCCTTCGTGAACCAGGATGCTCGCATCGAGGTACTTCGGATCGAAGACCTGGAAGAAACGCTGGGCACGGCCTTCCTGGCTGACCAGGGTGCCGTCGCCTTCGGCGAAGCTGGCGGCTGGCAGAACCAGGTGGGCGCGGTCGCTGGTGGCGGTTTTCTGGTGGTCGGCAACGATCACGACTTTCGCAGCGTTCAGTGCGGCGTCGACCTTGGCCTTGTCGGTGCGGGTGTACAGATCGTTTTCCAGCACGACGATGGCGTCGGCCTTGCCGTCGATCACCGCTTGCAGGGCAGCGTCCAGGGACTCGCCACCGAACATGGCCAGGCCCAGGCTGTTGGCTTCCGGCACGATCAGGCTGATGGAACCGTTCTTCTCGCGCAGCTTCAAGGCCTTGGCGATGTTGGCCGCGGCTTCGATCAGCGCCTTGGAACCCAGGGAGGTGCCGGCGATGATCAGTGGGCGCTTGGCCGCCAGCAGGGCGTCGGCAATGCGTTGGGCCAGTGCCTGGGCTTCAGCGTCCAGGCCTTCGACGGCCGGGGCGCTGGCGTCGAGGGCGTGGGCCACGGCGAAACCGATGCGGGCCAGGTCGTCGGGCGCGGCGTGCACGCACTCTTCGGCGATATCGTCTAGCTTGGTTTCAGCGAGGCTGGCGATAAACAGCGGGTTCAGCGCGTGCTGGCCAATGTTCTTCACCGCGGCGTCGAGCCAAGGCTGGACACGCATGGCGTCGGCCATGTCCTCGGCCTTGCCCTTGACCGACTGGCGCAGGGCCAGGGCCATGCGCGCGGCGGTCTGGGTCAGGTCTTCACCGAGGACGAACACGGCGTCGTGGTCTTCGATGTCGCGCATGTTCGGAACCGGCAGCGGGCTGTCGTTCAGGACTTGCAGGACCAGGCGGATACGCTCCAGCTCGGCGGCTTCGATGCCCGAGTAGAAGTGCTCGGCACCCACCAGTTCGCGCAGGGCGAAGTTGCTTTCGAGGCTGGCGCGGGGCGAGCCGATACCGACGATATTGCGACCGCGCAGCAGCTCGGCGGCCTTATCCAGGGCTTCGTCCAGGCTCAGCTTGGCGCCGTTGGCCAGCAGTGGCTGACGTGGGCGGTCTTCGCGGTTGACGTAGCCATAGCCGAAACGGCCACGGTCGCAGAGGAAGTACTGGTTGACCGAACCGTTGAAGCGGTTTTCGATCCGACGCAGTTCACCGTAGCGTTCGCCCGGGCTGATGTTGCAACCGCTGGAGCAGCCATGGCAGATGCTCGGCGAGAACTGCATGTCCCACTTGCGGTTGTAGCGCTCGGAGTGGGTCTTGTCGGTGAACACACCGGTCGGGCAGACCTCGGTGAGGTTGCCGGAGAATTCGCTTTCCAGGGTGCCGTCTTCGACGCGACCGAAGTACACGTTGTCGTGGGCACCGAACACACCGAGGTCAGTACCGCCGGCGTAGTCCTTGTAGAAGCGCACGCAGCGATAGCAGGCGATGCAGCGGTTCATCTCGTGGGAAATGAACGGGCCCAGTTGCTGGTTCTGGTGGGTACGCTTGGTGAAGCGATAACGGCGCTCGTTGTGGCCGGTCATCACGGTCATGTCTTGCAGGTGGCAGTGACCGCCTTCCTCGCAGACCGGGCAGTCGTGCGGGTGGTTGGTCATCAGCCATTCGACGACGCTGGCGCGGAAGACTTTCGCTTCCTCGTCGTCGATGGAAATCCAGCTGCCGTCGGAAGCCGGGGTCATGCAGGACATGACGATACGACCACGCTTGTCGTTCTCGTCGTTGAACTGCTTGACCGCGCACTGGCGACAGGCACCGACGCTACCGAGCGCGGGGTGCCAGCAGAAATAAGGGATGTCGAGGCCTAGCGACAGACACGCCTGTAACAGGTTGTCTGCCCCATCGACTTCGAGCGCTTTGCCGTCTACGTGGATAGTGGCCATGGTTCAAAGTTCTTCGTTGGCCCGCGTCCGCGGGCGTGGCTAATGGAATCCTGGTCCTCGCCTGGCGCATCACAAGTGCGTCTTCAGGCGAGCAAGAGGGCGGCACGGACCGCCCTCCCTTTCGATACGTTATGCGCCGACTACGATCGGCCGCGCCAAAGGCGGGACGGCTGCACTTTTACGTGCGATGCCAGCCTCGAACTCCGGACGGAAATACTTGATGGCGCTGCCCAATGGCTCGATGGCACCCGGTGCGTGAGCACAGAAGGTCTTGCCCGGGCCGAGGAAACCGACCAGACCCAGCAGGGTCTCGATGTCGCCGGCCTGGCCTTCGCCGTTCTCCAGCGCGCGCAGCAGCTTGACGCTCCACGGCAGGCCATCGCGGCAAGGGGTGCAGAAACCGCACGACTCACGGGCGAAGAACTCTTCCATGTTGCGCAGCAGCGAAACCATGTTGACGCTGTCGTCCACCGCCATGGCCAGGCCGGTGCCCATACGGGTGCCGACCTTGCCGATGCCGCCGGCGTACATTTGCGCTTCCAGGTGTTCGGGCAGGAGGAAACCGGTACCGGCGCCGCCGGGCTGCCAGCACTTGAGCTTGAAGCCATCGCGCATGCCGCCGGCGTAGTCTTCGAACAGCTCGCGGGCGGTGATGCCGAACGGCAGTTCCCACAGGCCAGGGTTCTTCACTTTGCCGGAGAAGCCCATCAGCTTGGTGCCGTGGTCTTCGCTGCCTTCGCGGGCGAGGGATTTGTACCAGTCGATGCCGTTGCCGATGATTGCCGGCACGTTGCACAGGGTCTCGACGTTGTTCACGCAGGTCGGCTTGCCCCAGACGCCGACGGCAGCGGGGAAGGGCGGCTTGGAGCGCGGGTTGGCGCGACGGCCTTCGAGGGAGTTGATCAGCGCGGTTTCTTCACCGCAGATATAACGCCCGGCGCCGGTGTGGACGAACAGCTCGAAGTCGAAGCCGCTGCCCAGGATGTTCTTGCCCAGCAGGCCCGCTGCCTTGGCTTCTTCCACCGCACGGTTGAGGTGCTTGGCGGCGGTGACGTATTCGCCACGCAGGAAGATGTAGCCCCGGTAGGTTTTCAGCGCGCGGGCGCTGATCAGCATGCCTTCGATCAGCAGATGGGGCAGTTGCTCCATCAGCATGCGGTCTTTCCAGGTATTGGGTTCCATTTCATCCGCGTTGCACAGCAGGTAGCGGATGTTCATGGATTCGTCTTTGGGCATCAGGCCCCACTTCACCCCGGTGGGGAAGCCTGCACCACCGCGACCCTTGAGACCGGCGTCCTTCACGGTCTGGACGATATCGTCCGTGGCCATGTCGGCGAAGGCCTTGCGGGCGGCGGCATAGCCGTCCTTGGCCTGGTATTCGTCGAGCCACACGGGCTCGGCGTCATCACGCAGGCGCCAGGTCAGCGGGTGGGTTTCTGCCGAACGCGCAATGCGGTTGGCAGGGCCGAAGGAAGTCAGGGTCATACGTAGCCCTCCAGCAGTTTGGCAACGCCAGCAGGCTGGACGTCGCCGAAGGTGTCGTCATCGATCATCAGCGCCGGGGCCTTGTCGCAGTTGCCGAGGCAGCAGACGGGCAGCAGGGTGAAGCGACCGTCGGCGGTGGTTTGACCCAGGCCGATGCCGAGCTTGCTCTGGATTTCGCCGACCACCGACTCGTGGCCGCCGATGTAGCAGACCATGCTGTCGCAGACGCGAATGATGTGACGACCCACCGGCTGGCGGAAGATCTGGCTGTAGAAGGTCGCGACGCCTTCGACGTCGCTGGCCGGAATGCCGAGGATCTCGCCGATGGCGTAGAGCGCGCCGTCAGGCACCCAGCCACGTTCCTTCTGGACGATCTTCAGGGCTTCGATGGACGCCGCGCGCGGGTCCTCGTAGTGATGCAACTCGTGCTCGATGGCCGAGCGCTCGGTTTCGCTGAGGGCGAAACGGTCTGTCTGGATAAGCGGGCTGTTCATGCTTAGCGGTCCACGTCGGCCATAACGAAGTCGATACTACCCAGGTACGCGATCAAGTCCGCGACCATGCTGCCTTTGATCACCGAAGGGATCTGTTGCAGATGGGGGAAGCTTGGGGTGCGGATCCGGGTACGGTAGCTCATGGTGCCGCCGTCGCTCGTCAGGTAATAACTGTTGATGCCCTTGGTCGCTTCGATCATCTGGAAGGATTCGTTGGCCGGCATCACCGGGCCCCACGAAACTTGCAGGAAGTGCGTGATCAGGGTCTCGATGTGCTGCAACGTGCGCTCTTTCGGTGGCGGCGTGGTCAGCGGGTGATCCGCCTTGTACGGGCCTTCCGGCATGTTGCGCAGGCACTGGTCGATGATCTTGATGCTCTGGCGCATCTCTTCGACGCGCACCATGCAGCGATCGTAGGCGTCGCCGTTGGCCGCCAGCGGGACTTCGAATTCGAAGTTCTCGTAGCCGGAGTACGGGCGCGCTTTACGCAGGTCGAAATCGCAACCGGTGGAACGCAGGCCGGCACCGGTGACGCCCCATTCCAGGGCTTCCTTGGTGTTGTAGGCGGCGACACCGACGGTACGACCCTTGAGGATGCTGTTCTGCAGGGCGGCCTTGGTGTACTCGTCTAGGCGTTTTGGCAGCCAGTCGACGAACTCCTTGACCAGCTTGTCCCAGCCACGGGGCAGGTCGTGGGCGACGCCGCCGATGCGGTACCAGGCCGGGTGCAGGCGGAAGCCGGTGATGGCTTCGATGACCTTGTAGGCGCGCTGGCGGTCGGTGAAGGTGAAGAACACCGGGGTCATGGCGCCGACGTCCTGGATATAGGTCCCCAGGAACAGCAGGTGGCTGGTGATCCGGAAGAACTCGGCCATCATGATGCGGATGGTGTCGACCCGGTCCGGCACCTTGATGCCGGCCAGCTTCTCGACCGAGAGCACGTACGGCAGGTTGTTCATCACCCCGCCGAGGTAGTCGATACGGTCGGTGTAGGGGATGAAGCTGTGCCAGGACTGGCGCTCGGCCATTTTCTCGGCACCACGGTGGTGGTAGCCGATGTCCGGGACGCAGTCGACGACTTCTTCTCCGTCCAGTTGCAGGATGATCCGGAAGGCACCGTGGGCCGAAGGGTGGTTCGGGCCCAGGTTGAGGAACATGTAGTCCTCGTTGGCGCCGGAACGCTTCATGCCCCAGTCTTCAGGACGGAAGCGCGCGGCTTCTTCTTCCAACTGTTGCTTGGCCAGGGTCAGGCTGAACGGATCGAACTCGGTGGCACGGGCCGGGAAGTCCTTGCGCAGCGGGTGACCTTCCCAGGTCGGCGGCATCATGATGCGCGACAGGTGCGGGTGGCCGGGGAAATCGATGCCGAACATGTCCCAGACTTCACGTTCGTACCAGTTGGCGTTTGGCCAGATACCGGTCACGGTCGGGATGCTCAGGTCGCCTTCGGAAAGGGCGACCTTGATCATCACATCGCTGTTACGTTCCAGCGACATCAGGTGATAGAACACGGTGAAATCGGCGCCGCTCGGCAGGCCCTGGCGCTTGGTGCGCAGACGCTCGTCCACGCCGTGCAGGTCATAGAGCATGACGTACGGCTTGGGCAGGTTGCGCAGGAAGGTCAGGACTTCGACGAGCTTGGCCCGGGTCACCCACAGCACCGGCATGCCGGTGCGGGTGGCCTGGGCGGTAAAGGCCTCGGGGCCGAAACGGTTGTTCAGTTCGACGACCACATCCTGGTCGTCAGCCTTGTAAGGCGGGATGTACAGAGCACTGCCTGTAGTCATGGTTTCTTATCGCTTTGGGTCAACGTAAAGAATGAAGCCAGCTTCTCGTTTCTGTTTACAGAGCGGATCTGGATCAGACTTCGTCAGGGCTGCGCAGGTTGGTGACCTGGATACGCTGTTCGCGGCGCTGTTCCTTTTGCGACGGCATCTCGGCGCGGTATACGCCTTGATCACCGACGACCCAGGAAAGTGGGCGACGCTCCTGGCCAATCGACTCCTGCAACAGCATCAAGCCTTGCAGGAAAGCCTCGGGGCGGGGCGGGCAGCCAGGCACGTAGACGTCCACGGGCAGGAACTTGTCCACCCCTTGAACCACGGAGTAGATGTCGTACATGCCACCGGAGTTGGCGCACGAACCCATGGAGATGACCCACTTCGGCTCGAGCATTTGCTCGTAGAGACGCTGGATGATCGGCGCCATCTTGATGAAGCAGGTACCGGCAATAACCATGAAATCCGCCTGGCGCGGCGATGCCCGGATAACTTCGGCGCCGAAGCGGGCGATGTCGTGGGGCGCCGTGAAGGCGGTGGTCATTTCCACATAGCAGCACGACAAGCCGAAGTTGTACGGCCACAGGGAGTTTTTACGCCCCCAGTTGACCGCGCCGTTCAGCACGTCTTCCAGCTTGCCCATGTAGATGTTTTTGTGGACTTGATCTTCTAACGGATCGGAAACGGTTTCCCGTTGGCCGATCGGGTACTGCTCGTTAGGCGCATCCGGGTCGATTCGAGTGAGATTGTATTGCATTGCCAAAGCCTCATTGTTTCAGCTTCGCCTGCCGCTTCTGACGAGCTTGCGGAGCCCAATCAAGCGCCCCCACTCGGTAAAGGTAGACAAGACCTGCCAACAGAATTGCTATGAAAACGAGAGCTTCGACGAATCCGGTCCAGCCGCTTTCGCGGACGGACACAGACCATGCAAAGAGAAAGAGGGCTTCGATATCGAAGATCACGAACAACATCGCGACCAGATAGAATTTGGCGGAGAGCCGCAAGCGGGCGCTACCGGTGGGTAGCATGCCGGACTCGAACGGTTCGTTTTTGCTGCGTCCCCAGGCTTTTGACCCGAGAAGGCTGGAAAGACCGAGCATGAAGGCGCAGAGGCCGACGACGCCGAGCAGGAAAATGGCAAAGCCCCAGTTGTGGGCCATGAGTCCGGTCGCTTCGGTCATGCGGGTAATCCTTAACAGAGCGCAAGGGTCTCTGAGCGTGATAAAGAAGTAAAAGCAGTGACGATATGTCGCAGTGCAATCTATCCCGGTGATTTTATGGCTAAACACCGGGCAAGTAAATTTTCTATAGCGAAATTATTGGCTGGAATAAGGACATGTAGAGGTCTCGATGGCTTGCAGGCCATGTACTGTGGGCATTAGGGGCCTTTTTGTTAATTATGTTTTATCCGCATTGTAATGAACGAAGTGAATATTGAATGATAATTGATATCATCTAGGTCGCTCCAATGCTGGTGGTCGCCCGCGAAGGGAAGTGTAGTGGCTTTAAACGCCGGCGCGATGAAAGTTGCGTCGGGCGTCGTTTTAGCGCTTTTTGTCGCAATTGATACCGCTCTGGATCAATGACTTGCACGATTCCAGCGGGTAAAAAAACGCCCCGAACCAGTCGGGGCGTCAGGTCTTCAGGCATTCCAGTTAGTTCTGCTTCGCTCTGGAATGGCCGCTTGCTCGCTTACTCAGTGGAACTGCTCTTCTTCGGTCGAACCGGTCAGCGCGGTCACCGAGGACGAGCCGCCCTGGATCACGGTGGTCATGTCGTCGAAGTAGCCGGTGCCGACTTCCTGCTGGTGCGCGACGAAGGTGTAGCCTTTCGAGGCGTCGGCGAATTCCTGCTCCTGCAGCTTCACGTAGGCGGTCATGTCGTTGCGGGCGTAGTCGTGCGCCAGGTTGAACATGCTGTGCCACATGTTGTGGATACCCGCCAGGGTGATGAACTGGTGTTTGTAGCCCATGGCCGACAGTTCGCGCTGGAACTTGGCGATGGTCGCGTCGTCCAGGTTCTTCTTCCAGTTGAAGGACGGCGAGCAGTTGTAGGACAGCAGCTGGTCCGGGTATTCCTTCTTGATGGCCTCGGCGAAGCGACGGGCTTCGTCCAGGTCCGGCTTGGCGGTTTCACACCAGATCAGGTCGGCGTACGGCGCGTAGGCCAGACCACGGGCGATGGCCTGGTCGAGGCCGGCGCGGACTTTATAGAAACCTTCCTGGGTGCGTTCGCCAGTCACGAATGGCTGGTCGTACGGATCGCAATCCGAAGTCAGCAGGTCGGCGGCGTTGGCGTCGGTGCGGGCCAGGATGATGGTCGGCGTACCGGCAACGTCGGCGGCCAGACGGGCAGCGGTCAGCTTCTGCACGGCTTCCTGGGTCGGCACCAGTACCTTGCCGCCCATGTGGCCGCATTTTTTCACGGAAGCCAGCTGGTCTTCGAAGTGCACGCCGGCGGCGCCCGCTTCGATCATGCTCTTCATCAGCTCGTAGGCGTTCAGCACGCCGCCGAAACCGGCTTCAGCGTCGGCCACGATCGGCGCGAAGTAGTCGATGTAGCCTTCATCGCCCGGGTTCTTGCCGGCTTTCCACTGGATCTGGTCGGCGCGACGGAACGAGTTGTTGATGCGCTTGACCACGGTCGGCACGGAATCCACCGGGTACAGCGACTGGTCGGGGTACATGGATTCTGCGGAGTTGTTGTCCGCGGCCACTTGCCAGCCCGACAGGTAGATCGCCTGGATCCCGGCCTTGACTTGTTGCACGGCCTGGCCGCCGGTCAGGGCGCCCATGCAGTTGACGAAATCCTTGTCCGGACGGAAGGACGGCTTGGCGCCCTGGGTCACCAGGTTCCACAGTTTCTCGGCGCCCATGCGGGCCAGGGTGTGCTCAGGTTGAACCGAGCCACGCAGGCGGACCACGTCAGCGGCGGAGTAAGTGCGTGTCACGCCTTTCCAGCGCGGGTTTTCAGCCCAGTCTTTTTCAAGGGCTGCAATTTGCTGTTCGCGTGTCAGTGCCATGGAGATAAACCTCGTCGCATAGGTCTTAGGTGGAGAATTCCTTGCTCCGCCGAATGCTCAAGGGAAGGCTTGGGCAAACGGCTGCTCGCTGACCAGAAGCTTAGGCGCTCAGGTGCGGTTCGGCGGGGAAGGCGACGATTGAACGATGGGCTCAAGGGGGAAGTGAGCGAGGCGAGGGCGAGCCGTCGGGCGCATTGGGGCATCGTGGGCCTTTGTGCGGACTTCAGGGATCTTGCCGTTCTACCTATTACGCTTCCGTCCCTCGGGACAACTTCGTTCCAGTCGCAACCTCGTCAAACGCGCCTTGTGGGCGGTACAGACACGAATCGGCTCAGGTGGGTAGGTTAGAGCGGCGATCCGAAGGCCCTTGCCAGGGCCCCTGATTAGCGGGAGCGAGGCCATCATGCCTTCGGTTTTTTGGCTCGTCAAACATTTTGTAGTGCTTTTTTTCAGGCACTACATCTTTAGTCTAATACGACTCGTCGGTCAGTTTTTGGTGCTTTAGTCCAGGCTGTCGACTTTCACCCGCAAAGTCATGTCGTTACGCCCAGAGGTCGAGTAGCTGCGGGTTAGCGCCTGTCGGTCGGCCTGGCTCTGGCCATTGACGCCGGCCAGGGTGATCCACTCGCCCAGGCGCCCGCTGACGGTTGTGTCGGTGCTTTGCACGTTCACTACATCCTGACGCTCCTGGCTGATCCGGTCACGATTGGTACTGATGGACAGGTGAACGATGTCGCCGGTGACGCTGGCGGTGACGTAGAAACCCTGGGTCACGTTGCGGTATTGGCTCTGGATCTGCGTCAGGGGCTGTTGATTGGGGTTCTGATTCTGGTTCGAGCCGTTACCCTGGGTCTGGTTGGTGCTGATGGCGGTGGTCAGCGGTACGCTCTGGCCGACCTGGATCAGCGCCGGGGTGCCTTCGACGGTCTGCACCTGCTGGATGCCGCCGTCGCGACTGGCGGTGCCATAGTTGATGACGCGGGTCTGGTTCTGGCCGTTGATCGTGTAGCCGTTGTTCTGGTCGTTGTTTTCGCTGGTGTCGACGCTGATCAGCAGGCGCTTGGCCGGGGTGTCGAGTTGGCCGAGGAAGTCACGCAGTTCCTTGATCTTGGAAGGTTCCGCATTGACGATCAGTTGGTTCTGGTAGGCGCTGGCCTTGCCGTCCTTGCCGAGAAAGTCCTGGGCTACCGGCAGCAGGTCGGCGCTGGTGCGGTAGTTCAGGGGAATGATTTCGGTGGCGGCCTGGGCGCTGAGGGTGCAGCTCAGTAGCAGGCCGGTGAGCAGGGTGCGTAGGGACATGTCCGTTATCTCCGCGTTGGACTGGGCAATGGGTTGAGTTTGACAGTTTCTCGGCCATTGGTGGGTCAAGTTGAATCGCGGACGGCAAAACGCCCCGGCATCGGGGATGGCGGGGCGTTCTGCGGTGTTCTTGCTGGCGTCTTCGCGGGCAAGCTCCGCTCCCACAGGGTCCATGCAACACCGAGGATGGGTGAGTGGGCACGGACATTGTGGGAGCGGAGCTTGCCCGCGAATGGCTGCGCAGCAGCACCGGCTTTTAAACCGAGTGGCGCACCATGTCGACGTGGGGAATCCCGGCTTCGAGAAACTCCTCGCTGACGATGCTGAACCCCAGGCGCTCATAGAACCGGGTCGCCTGGACCTGGGCACTGAGCATCTGTTGCTTGAGGCCACGTTTCTCGGCCTCGCCGATCACCGCCTGCATCAGCGCGTCACCGACCTTCAGCCCGCGCCAGTCCTTGAGGACCGAGACCCGGCCGATATGGCCGTCCGGCAACAGCCGGGCGGTGCCGATCGGGAAGTCCCCCTCGACGGCCAGGAAGTGCACGGCGCCACTGTCATCGGCGTCCCACTCCAGCTCCGGCGGAACCGACTGCTCGGCAATAAACACTGACTCACGAATGCGCCGAATCTCGGCGTTATCCTTTTGCCAGTCCGCGACACGTACGTGAATTCTATTCATCGGCAAA
Source organism: Pseudomonas sp. MWU12-2319 (assembly GCF_023242525.1). NCBI lineage: Bacteria > Pseudomonadati > Pseudomonadota > Gammaproteobacteria > Pseudomonadales > Pseudomonadaceae > Pseudomonas > Pseudomonas sp. MWU12-2319. The sequence continues at coordinate 284,935 of NZ_JALJES010000007.1, read as the reverse complement.
TCCCAGGCTTCCTTGTTTGACCAGCTGACACAGCAGGCTGCGGCCGTCTTCATCGGCCAACCATGGCGCCAGATTATCCGCGTGCAGCGCATCGGCCGCACAGATCATTTTCAACAGCTCGCGCAGTTTGCCTGGCAACAGGCGGCTCTGTCCGCTGGCGAACAGCAGCAGGTCGTCGTCGACTTCGGACCAGGCCAGGCGCGCGCTCGGGTTGCGGATCAGGATCGCGCCATCCTGCAGGCCGCTGAGCAGGTCTTCTTCTTCGAGTTCCGGGCCCACCACCAGTTCCGGATAACGCGGCTCGGTCATGAACTGGCCGAACCAGGTCAGCAGCAGGCGTTCGTCGCTCATATGCTCGGCCAGCAGGCTTTTCAGGCGGTCGAGGGCGTCGTGCTGGATCTGGTGCGGATCGGCTACCGGCTGTGCGTCGGCGTCGGTGTAGCGCTCTTCGTCCGGCAGGAACTGGGCGAGGAAGTCGGTGAAGTGGGTCAGCACTTCGGCGGCGCTCGGTGCACGGAAGCCGACCGAATAGGTCATGCAGTCATCCACGGCCACGCCACAATGGGCCAGGCGCGGCGGCAGGTAGAGCATGTCGCCGGGTTCCAGGGTCCACTCGGCGGTTTCCTCGAATTCGGCGAGGATGCGCAGGTCGGCGTGTTCCAGCAGCGGGCTGGCGGAATCGCACATCTGGCCGATTTTCCAGTTGCGCTTGCCGTGGCCCTGAAGCAGGAACACATCGTAGTTGTCGAAGTGCGGACCGACGCTGCCGCCGGGCGCGGCAAAGCTGATCATCACGTCGTCGATGCGCCAGCTCGGCAGGAAGCGGAAGTGCTCCAGCAGTTCGGCGACTTCCGGGACGAACTGGTCCACGGCCTGCACCAGCAGGGTCCACTCACGCTCCGGCAGTTGGCTGAAGGCGTCTTCGGCGAACGGGCCGCGGCGCAGTTCCCAGGGGCGTTCGCCGTGCTCGATGATCAGGCGCGATTCGACTTCTTCTTCCAGGGCCAGGCCGGCCAGTTCATCGGCGTCGATCGGGCTTTCGAAATCCGGAATGGCCTGACGGATCAGCAGGGGTTTCTTCTGCCAGTAGTCGCGCAGGAATTCCCGGGCGGTGATGCCGCCCAGAAGTTGCAGAGGAGTATCAGGATTCATGTGTAACCTATTGAAAAAAAGCATTTTTAAGGCTGGAATAAAAACGCCCGGCTCAGCCGGGCGTTCAGAGCGGGTACGGCGCGATCAGATACGCTGGGCCTGGGCCACGGCGTTGCCGATGTAGTTGGCCGGGGTGAGCTTTTTCAGCTCGGCCTTGGCGTCCGCGGGCATCTCGAGGCCGTCGATGAAAGTCTGCAGTGCTTCTGGGCTGATGCCCTTGCCGCGGGTCAGTTCTTTCAGTTTTTCGTACGGGTTTTCGATGTTGTAGCGACGCATGACGGTCTGGATCGGCTCGGCCAGGACTTCCCAGCAGGCGTCCAGGTCGGCGGCGATTTTCTGCTCGTTGAGCTCCAGCTTGCTGATGCCCTTGAGGCTGGCTTCGTAAGCAATGACGCTGTGGGCGAAGCCGACGCCGAGGTTGCGCAGCACGGTGGAGTCGGTCAGGTCACGCTGCCAGCGGGAGATCGGCAGCTTGCTGGCCAGGTGCTGGAACAGCGCGTTGGCGATACCCAGGTTGCCTTCGGAGTTTTCGAAGTCGATCGGGTTGACCTTGTGCGGCATGGTCGAGGAACCGATTTCGCCGGCAATGGTGCGCTGCTTGAAGTAGCCCAGGGAGATGTAGCCCCAGATATCGCGGTCGAAGTCGATCAGGATGGTGTTGAAGCGCGCGATCGCGTCGAACAGCTCGGCAATGTAGTCGTGCGGCTCGATCTGGGTGGTGTAGGGGTTGAAGCCCAGGCCCAGCTCGTCTTCGATAAAGGCGCGGGCGTTTTCTTCCCAGTCGATCTGCGGGTAGGCCGACAGGTGGGCGTTGTAGTTGCCCACGGCACCGTTGATCTTGCCCAGCAGCGGCACGGCGGCGACCTGGGCGATCTGGCGCTCCAGGCGGTAAACGACGTTCGCCAGTTCCTTGCCCAGGGTGGTCGGCGAGGCTGGCTGACCGTGGGTGCGCGAGAGCATCGGCACGGCGGCGAAGCGCTGGGCCAGTTCGCGGATGGATTCGGCGATCTGGCGCATCAGCGGCAGCAGCACGTCGTCACGGCCTTCGCGCAGCATCAGGGCGTGGGACAGGTTGTTGATGTCCTCGCTGGTGCAGGCGAAGTGGATGAATTCGCTGACGTTGGCCAGTTCAGGCAGCTTGGCGGCCTGTTCCTTGAGCAGGTACTCAATGGCTTTGACGTCGTGGTTGGTGGTGCGCTCGATCTCCTTCACACGCTCGGCGTGTTCCAGGGAAAAGTTCTCGGCGAGGGTGTTCAAGACCGCGTTGGCTTCGGCGGAAAAGGCCGGAACTTCGCTTATCTGGGCGTGGGCGGCCAGGCGCTGGAGCCAGCGCACTTCCACCAGCACGCGTGCACGGATCAGGCCGTATTCGCTGAAAATTGGGCGCAGGGCCTGGGTTTTGCCGGCGTAGCGGCCGTCAACAGGGGAAACCGCAGTGAGCGAAGAAAGCTGCATGGGGTGTTCTCGGACAGTCGGGCAACGAAATGGGGCGCGTATCATACATGAAAATACTCGCCGGTCTGTTGCCAACCGACCGGCGTCTTGCGCTTTTCGCGGATAACGGCGCCTAGGCGCTGTGCATCAGCGGGTAGAGTTCCTTGAGCAGCTTGCGCCGGCTGACCACCAGTTGCCAGCGATGGCCACCCAGTTGTCGCCACAGGCGCGCCGAGCGGATACCGGCCAGGAGCAGGGCGCGGATCTTCGAGGCGTTGCTCGGTTGTTGCAGGTTGCGCATGTCGCCGTGCACCTGGATACGCTGGCGCAGGGTGCTCAGGGTGTCCTGGTAGAGGGCGCCGCAGGCAGCCACGACGTTTTCGTGGGACGGGCCGAAATGCTCGACCTGGGACTGGATCTGCGGCAGGCGCTTGCCGATGATCTCCAGCAAGTCATCACGCTTGGCCAACTGGCGCTCGAGGCCGAGCATCGACAGGGCGTAGCGCAGCGGTTCGCGTTGCAGGGCGCTGGGGTCGCGCTCCAGGGCACCGATCAGCGCGCGGTAGCCGTCGCGCAGTTGGAGGTCGTCGCCACCATAGACTTCCAGGGTGTCCTTGGGGTCGCGCACCAGCAGGCTGTTGAGCATGCAGCTCAAGCCGGCTTCGCTGGACTGGCCGCTCTTGGCGATCTTGTCCACCAGCACCGCGGCGAGAAACACACCGCCCAGCGCCGTCAGTTGCTCCTGGGTCGGGCTCATGGGCGCTGTTCCTTGAACGTCCAGGGCTCGGCGACTTCGATCACGCCGCCACCGAGGCAGACCTCACCGTCGTAGAACACCACGGACTGTCCCGGGGTCACCGCGCGCTGGGGTTCATCGAACACGGCGCGATAGCCGTTTTCGGTCTGTTCCAGGGTGCAGGACTGGTCGCTTTGGCGATAACGAACCTTGGCCGTCAGCTTGCGTGGCACGCTCAGGTCCACCGGGTTGACCCAGTAGATCTCGGAAGCGAGCAGGGCGCGGGAAAACAGCCATGGGTGCTCGTTGCCCTGGCCGACGATCAGTTCGTTGTGCTCCAGGTCCTTGAGCAGCACGTACCACGGCTCGTCGCCGGCGTCCTTCAGGCCGCCGATGCCCAGGCCCTGGCGCTGGCCGATGGTGTGGTACATCAGGCCGTGGTGACGACCGATGACTTCGCCTTCGGTGGTCTTGATCTCACCCGGCTGGGCCGGCAGGTACTGCTTGAGGAAGTCGCTGAAGCGCCGTTCGCCGATAAAGCAGATACCGGTGGAGTCCTTCTTCTTCGCCGTGGTCAGTTCGTGTTTCTCGGCAATGGCGCGCACTGCGGGCTTTTCCAGTTCGCCGACCGGGAACAGGGTCTTGGCGATCTGTTCGCCGCCGACGGCGTGGAGGAAGTAGCTCTGGTCCTTGTTCGGGTCCAGGCCCTTGAGCAGTTCGGTGCGGCCGTCGATGTCGCGGCGACGTACGTAATGGCCGGTGGCAATCAGGTCGGCACCCAGCATCAGGGCGTAGTCGAGGAACGCCTTGAACTTGATTTCGCGGTTGCAGAGGATGTCCGGGTTCGGCGTGCGTCCGGCCTTGTATTCGGCCAGGAAGTGTTCGAACACGTTGTCCCAGTATTCGGCGGCGAAGTTGGCGGTGTGCAGCTTGATGCCGATCTTGTCGCACACGGCCTGGGCGTCCGCCAGGTCGTCCATGGCGGTGCAGTACTCCGTTCCGTCGTCTTCTTCCCAGTTCTTCATGAACAGGCCTTCCACCTGGTAACCCTGCTCCATCAGCAGTACGGCGGAAACGGAAGAGTCTACGCCGCCGGACATGCCGACGATGACGCGCAGGTTTTCTGGGGCGGTGGCAGCTGGATCACGCATAGGGATTCAATGAGTGTCTTCGAAAAAGGACGCGATTCTAACAGGCCCGGGCCCGCAAGGCTAAAGAGAAGGGCGGATCAGCTCGAGACTGTGCAGCGGACCGGCCAGATAATCGTCCAGGCAGCGGATGATCAGCTCGCTGCGCCATTGCGGGCGCAGGGCCAGCAATTCGTCGCGGGTCAGCCAGCGTGGGCCGATGATGCCGTGGTCCAGTTGATAGTCCGGGCGGTGCTTGAGCGCTTTGCCGGCAAAGCAGACGCGCTGGTAGGTCACGCCGTTGCTCGGGGCGGTATACAGGTAGATGCCGACGACGCCGGTCAGTTCCACCTCCCAGCCGGTTTCCTCGAGTGTTTCGCGGATGGCGGCCTCACTGAGGCTTTCATTCGGGTCCAGGTGACCGGCGGGCTGGTTGAGGACCGTTGCTGCTTCGTAGCACTCTTCGGTGAAGAGAAAGCGACCGTTGTCTTCGACGACAGTGGCGACGGTGATGTGGGGTTGCCATTCCATAGGGAGTGCTCCGTTCGGGGTGATGGTCATCATAAGGCGAGCGCGGTCCCTGTAGGCGCATGGCTTGCCAGCGAAGCTTTTAGCGATCTTGAGGGCCCCTTCGCTGGCAAGCCATGCTCCTACAGGGTGGTGGTGTGCTGGCGATGTTGTTTCATGTCCACAAACACAAACCCCGGCACTCGGCCGGGGTTTGTGATGTTTCCTGAACGCTTACACCAGTGCGGCAATCGCCGCGTTGAGGGTTGCGCTCGGACGCATGGCCTTGCTGATCAGCTCGGCGTCGGCGTGGTAGTAGCCGCCGATGTCCACTGGCTTGCCCTGTACGGCGTTGAGTTCGGCAACGATGGTCGCCTCGTTCTCGGCCAGGGTCTTGGCCAGCTGGGTGAACTGGCCTTGCAGCGCAGTGTCTTCGCTCTGGGCGGCCAGGGCCTGGGCCCAGTACAGCGCCAGGTAGAAGTGGCTGCCGCGGTTGTCGATGTTGCCGACTTTACGCGATGGCGACTTGTTGTTGTCGAGGAACTGGCCAGTAGCCTGGTCCAGGGTCTTCGACAGCACCAGGGCTTTCGGGTTGTTGTAGGTCACGCCCAGGTGTTCCAGGGACGCGGCCAGGGCCAGGAATTCACCCAGGGAGTCCCAGCGCAGGAAGTTCTCTTCCACCAGTTGCTGCACGTGTTTCGGTGCCGAACCGCCGGCGCCGGTTTCGAACAGGCCACCGCCGTTCATCAGCGGCACGATCGACAGCATCTTGGCGCTGGTGCCCAGTTCCATGATCGGGAACAGGTCGGTCAGGTAGTCGCGCAGCACGTTACCGGTCACCGAGATGGTGTCCTTGCCGGCGCGGGTGCGGTCCAGGGTGAACTTCATCGCGTCGACTGGCGACATGATCTGGATATCCAGGCCGGTGGTGTCGTGGTCCTTCAGGTAGGTCTGGACCTTCTCGATGACCACGCCGTCGTGGGCGCGCATTGGGTCCAGCCAGAAAATCGCTGGAGTGCTGCTGGCGCGGGCACGGTTGACGGCCAGTTTGACCCAGTCCTGGATCGGCGCGTCCTTGGTCTGGCACATACGGAAGATGTCGCCGGCTTCCACGGTCTGTTCCAGCAGGGTACGACCGGTGCTGTCGGAAACCCGAACCACGCCGTCGGTCTTGATCTGGAAGGTCTTGTCGTGGGAACCGTACTCTTCGGCTTTCTTCGCCATCAGGCCGACGTTCGGCACGCTGCCCATGGTGGTTGGGTCGAAGGCGCCGTGTTGCTTGCAGTCTTCGATCACCGCCTGGTAGATGGTGGCGTAGCAGCGATCCGGGATCACCGCCTTGGTGTCGTGCAGCTGGCCGTCGGTGCCCCACATCTTGCCGGAGTCACGGATCATCGCTGGCATCGAGGCGTCGACGATGACGTCGCTCGGCACGTGCAGGTTGGTGATGCCTTTGTCGGAGTTGACCATGGCCAACGACGGACGGGCAGCGTAGACCGCCTGGATGTCGGCTTCGATCTGCGCCTGCTGCTCGGCCGGCAGGGCCTTGATGCGGGCGTACAGGTCGCCGATGCCGTTGTTCAGGTTGAAGCCGATCTGCTCCAGCACGTCAGCGTGCTTGGCCAGGGCGTCTTTATAGAACTCGGCAACGATCTGGCCGAACATGATCGGGTCGGAGACCTTCATCATGGTGGCTTTCAGGTGAACCGACAGCAGCACGCCTTGTTGCTTGGCGTCTTCGATTTCAGCGGCGATGAAGCTGCGCAGGGCGTTCTTGCTCAGCACGGCGCAGTCGAGGATCTCACCGGCTTGTACGCTGGTTTTCTCTTTCAGGACGCTGGCAGTGCCGTCCTGGGCGATCAGCTCGATCTTGACGCTGCCGGCAGCGTCGATCAGTGCGGCTTTTTCGCTGCCGTAGAAGTCACCGGTGCTCATGTGAGCGACGTGGGACTTGGAGTCGGCAGCCCAGGCGCCCATCTTGTGCGGGTGCTTGCGGGCATAGTTCTTGACCGACAGCGGCGCGCGGCGGTCGGAGTTGCCTTCGCGCAGGACCGGGTTCACGGCGCTGCCCTTGATCTTGTCGTAACGGGCGCGAGCGTCTTTCTCGGCGTCGGTGCTGACGGTTTCCGGGTAGTCCGGGATGTTGAAACCCTGGGCTTGCAGTTCCTTGATCGCGGCCTGCAGTTGTGGGACCGAGGCGCTGATGTTCGGCAGCTTGATGATGTTGGCTTCGGGGGTGATGGCCAGCTCGCCCAGCTCGGCGAGGTGGTCCGGCACGGCCTTGGCGCCCAGTTGTTCAGGGAAGCTTGCGAGAATGCGGCCGGCCAGCGAGATATCGCGGGTTTCCACGGCGATATCAGCCGAAGCGGTAAAGGCCTCTACGATAGGCAGCAGTGAATAGGTGGCGAGGGCAGGGGCTTCGTCGGTGAAGGTGTAGATGATCTTCGAACGGTTGGGCATATTCGGATTAACTCTCTTCTTTGCTAAAGCATGCGCAGAAACTCGAGATGCGCCGGGTAAGCGCGTTCGTTCAAAAGTCATCCATGAGCCGAATGTCGAGGTTTCTTCGCGCGCGGTGATGTTGGGTGCATCAGTCGAGCGTCAAGCGGTCGGATTGCGATAACAACCCGGCTTTTTCAGGCGGAAAGTCTCGTTGTAGAGAGGTCGGCCGTCGTGACTCCATGGTCAGCGGCGCGATTATACATAGGTTGCTGGCAAAACGCCGATGCTTCATAAGCGACTACACTCGTCCATTGGTCTAAAGGTCGCAGGGCACCCTGCGGCGAGGTGTCGCAAGCAGTGCTCGACTTTGGCGCTTTTACCTTTGCTTTCAAGCTTGTAGGCCGCGAAATCGAGGTTTTTCGCGGCAGATGAGTCGGGTGTGAGGTTCCCACGGGCAAGCACCTGGGGTACGCTCGAACGCAGCCAGATGTTCAATCCATAGATGGAGTTCAACATGGGATACAAGAAGATTCAGGTTCCGGCCGTCGGCGAAAAAATCACCGTCAATCCAGACCATTCTCTCAATGTTCCTGACAACCCGATCATCCCCTTCATCGAAGGCGATGGTATTGGCGTCGATATCAGCCCGGTGATGATCAAGGTCGTCGATGCGGCGGTACACAAGGCCTACGGCGGCAAGCGCAAGATTTCCTGGATGGAAGTCTTTGCCGGCGAGAAGGCCACCCAGGTCTATGACCAGGACACCTGGCTGCCCCAGGAAACCCTGGACGCGGTCAAGGATTATGTTGTCTCCATCAAGGGCCCGCTGACCACGCCGGTGGGCGGCGGCATCCGTTCGCTGAACGTAGCCCTGCGTCAGCAGCTCGACCTGTATGTCTGCCTGCGTCCGGTGCGCTGGTTCGAAGGCGTGCCCAGTCCGGTGAAGAAGCCCGGCGACGTTGACATGACGATCTTCCGTGAGAACTCCGAAGACATCTATGCCGGTATCGAATGGAAGGCCGGTTCGCCGGAAGCGATCAAGGTCATCAAGTTCCTGAAGGAAGAAATGGGTGTCACCAAGATCCGTTTCGACCAGGACTGCGGGATCGGCATCAAGCCGGTGTCCAAAGAGGGCACCAAGCGACTGGCGCGCAAGGCCCTGCAATATGTCGTCGACAACGATCGCAAGTCGCTGACCATCGTGCATAAAGGCAACATCATGAAGTTCACCGAAGGTGCCTTCAAGGAGTGGGCCTATGAAGTGGCGGCCGAGGAGTTCGGCGCGACCCTGCTCGACGGCGGCCCGTGGATGCAGTTCAAGAACCCGAAAACCGGCCGCAACGTGGTGGTCAAGGACGCCATCGCCGATGCCATGCTCCAGCAGATCCTGCTGCGTCCGGCGGAGTATGACGTGATCGCGACCCTGAACCTGAACGGCGACTATCTGTCCGACGCCCTGGCCGCCGAAGTGGGCGGTATCGGTATCGCGCCGGGGGCCAACCTGTCCGACACCGTGGCAATGTTCGAAGCGACCCACGGTACCGCGCCCAAGTACGCGGGCAAGGACCAGGTCAATCCCGGATCGCTGATCCTGTCCGCGGAAATGATGCTGCGGCACATGGGCTGGATCGAAGCGGCCGACCTGATCATCAAGGGCACCAATGGCGCCATCGGCGCGAAAACCGTGACCTATGATTTCGAGCGTCTGATGGACGGTGCGACGCTGGTGTCGTCTTCCGGCTTTGGCGATGCGCTGATCAAGCACATGTAGGCTGACCGACGGTAAACGAAAACGCCCGGCCCAAGTGATTGGACCGGGCGTTTCTCTATCTGAAAGCGTGTGGCTTTCAGGCTCTGGCGGTTACGGCGGGGGCTTGTGTCGCAGCATTCTGCGGTTTGGCAACAGGTGCGGCAGCGGTGACCAGTTGCCGGATGTTGACCGCATGCAGCCCCTTGGGACCCTGGATGATCTCAAAGCTTACTGCCTGGCCAGCCTTAAGGGTTTTGTAGCCATCCATCTGGATGGCCGAGTAATGGGCGAACAGGTCTTCACTCTTGCCTTCTTCAATGATGAAGCCGTAGCCCTTGGCATTGTTGAACCACTTGACTTTACCACTCAGCATGCTCATATCCCTCTGCAAACGACCCCATCACTGGAGTATCATCCAGTTCATCCTTCACTGCGTGAACCAGAAAAACGGTTGACGGTATGGACCTTATTACCCAATGTGGGCTCTATTGGTTGTAACACCGTTTTGCCGATAGTCAAGGTGACGCGACGGCCAGTGTTGAAATCTGTCCGAAGTGCCCCCATCACTGCAATTGCTCAACTGACGAACCTTTCTTTCCATGCATGCAATCAGCCAGATTCGACTAACATTCAATCAGGATCGCCCGGATTCCCACGACGACGATTCCGCGGGTATTGCTGTACAGGAATCCAAGCCCGCGTTGCAGGCGCCACCGATGTACAAGGTGGTTTTGTTCAATGATGACTACACACCGATGGATTTCGTCGTCGAAGTGCTCGAGGTGTTTTTTAACCTGAATCGCGAGCTGGCGACCAAGGTCATGCTGGCCGTCCACACAGAAGGACGGGCAGTATGTGGAGTGTTTACCCGCGACATCGCCGAGACCAAGGCCATGCAGGTCAATCAGTACGCCAGGGAAAGCCAGCATCCGCTACTCTGTGAAATCGAGAAGGACGGTTAATGCCGACCACTTGGGTATGAGGTGAACTATGTTAAACCGCGAACTCGAAGTCACCCTCAATCTTGCCTTCAAGGAGGCTCGCTCGAAGCGTCATGAATTCATGACCGTCGAGCACCTGCTGCTGGCCCTTTTGGATAATGAGGCTGCCGCCACCGTCCTGCGTGCCTGTGGCGCCAATCTCGATAAACTCAAGCACGATCTGCAGGAGTTCATCGACTCCACCACGCCGCTGATCCCCGTCCATGATGAGGATCGCGAAACCCAGCCGACTCTGGGCTTTCAGCGTGTCCTGCAACGTGCTGTCTTCCATGTGCAGAGTTCCGGTAAACGTGAAGTGACGGGCGCCAACGTGCTGGTCGCGATCTTCAGCGAGCAGGAAAGCCAGGCGGTCTTCCTGCTCAAGCAGCAAAGCGTTGCACGTATCGATGTCGTCAACTACATCGCCCATGGCATCTCCAAGGTGCCCGGGCACGGCGATCACTCCGAAGGCGAGCAAGATATGCAGGACGAAGAGGGCGGTGAGTCTTCATCTTCAGGCAATCCACTGGACGCTTATGCCAGCAATCTGAACGAACTGGCGCGCCAGGGTCGTATCGATCCGCTGGTCGGGCGTGAGTTGGAAGTCGAGCGCGTGGCGCAGATCCTGGCGCGCCGGCGCAAGAACAACCCGCTGCTGGTGGGCGAGGCGGGCGTGGGCAAGACGGCCATCGCCGAAGGCCTGGCCAAGCGCATCGTCGACAACCAGGTGCCGGACCTGCTGGCCAACAGCGTGGTCTACTCCCTTGACCTCGGTGCACTGCTGGCCGGTACCAAATACCGCGGCGATTTCGAGAAGCGCTTCAAGGCGTTGCTCGGCGAGTTGAAAAAACGTCCGCAGGCGATCCTGTTCATCGACGAAATCCACACCATCATCGGTGCGGGTGCCGCTTCCGGCGGCGTCATGGATGCCTCGAACCTGCTCAAGCCGTTGCTCTCCTCGGGTGATATCCGCTGCATCGGTTCGACCACCTTCCAGGAATTTCGTGGCATCTTCGAGAAGGACCGGGCTTTGGCGCGGCGCTTCCAGAAGGTCGACGTGTCCGAGCCTTCGGTGGAAGACACCATCGGTATCCTGCGCGGCCTGAAAGGGCGTTTCGAGCAGCACCACAATATCGAGTACAGCGACGAGGCCTTGCGCGCCGCCGCCGAACTGGCGTCGCGTTATATCAATGATCGGCACATGCCGGACAAGGCCATCGACGTGATCGACGAGGCCGGTGCCTATCAGCGCCTGCAACCGATCGAGAAACGGGTCAAACGCATCGAGGTGCCTCAGGTCGAGGACATCGTGGCGAAGATCGCGCGGATTCCGCCAAAACACGTCACCAGCTCCGACAAGGAACTGCTGCGTAACCTGGAGCGCGACCTGAAACTGACCGTGTTCGGTCAGGATGCGGCCATCGATTCGCTGTCGACCGCCATCAAGCTGTCCCGTGCCGGCTTGAAGTCGCCGGACAAACCGGTCGGTTCGTTCCTGTTCGCCGGTCCCACCGGCGTCGGCAAGACCGAAGCGGCGCGGCAGTTGGCCAAGGCGATGGGGATCGAACTGGTGCGTTTCGACATGTCCGAGTACATGGAGCGCCACACCGTTTCGCGTCTGATCGGTGCGCCTCCGGGTTATGTCGGTTTCGACCAGGGCGGCCTGCTGACCGAGGCCATCACCAAACAACCGCATTGCGTGCTGCTGCTCGATGAAATCGAGAAGGCCCACCCGGAAGTCTTCAACCTGCTGCTGCAGGTGATGGACCACGGGACCCTGACCGACAACAACGGGCGCAAGGCGGACTTCCGCAATGTGATCGTGATCATGACCACCAACGCCGGTGCCGAAACCGCGGCACGTGCGTCGATTGGCTTCACGCATCAGGACCACTCGTCCGATGCGATGGAAGTGATCAAGAAGAGCTTCACGCCGGAGTTCCGCAACCGTCTGGACACCATTATCCAGTTTGGTCGCCTCAGCCATGAGGTGATCAAGAGCGTGGTGGACAAGTTCCTTACCGAGCTTCAGGCGCAGCTGGAAGACAAGCGTGTGCAACTGGAAGTCACCGATGCGGCGCGCAACTGGCTGGCGGAAGGTGGTTACGACGCGGCGATGGGCGCACGCCCGATGGCGCGTCTGATCCAGGACAAGATCAAGCGGCCGTTGGCCGAGGAGATCCTGTTCGGCGAGTTGTCCGACCATGGCGGTGTGGTGCACATCGATCTGAAGGATGGCGAGCTGACCTTCGAGTTCGAAACCACGGCTGAAATGGCTTGATGTAGGTCCTGTAAACACAACAAAGGCGCCTTCTGGCGCCTTTGTTGTATCTGTGATTTTGAAAACACTGCGTCTCCTGTGGGGGCGGCAAGCCGGCTCCCACAAAAGAGGGGCGTCACTCCCTGAAATGCACACAAACAAAAACGCCCGGCAAGTGCCGGGCGTTTTTGTATCGACTTGCTTAGCGGGCGCGGTAGGTGATGCGCCCTTTGCTCAAGTCGTAGGGCGTCAGCTCGACGCGCACTTTGTCACCGGTGAGAATACGAATGTAGTTCTTGCGCATCTTTCCGGAGATATGCGCGGTTACGACGTGCCCATTTTCCAATTCCACGCGAAACATGGTATTCGGCAGGGTGTCGACGACAGTGCCTTCCATTTCGAAGCTGTCTTCTTTCGACATGCAGTAAAGCCCTCGGTGTCCAGTGAATGGCCCGGTGCAACTGCGCCAGGCAAAAGCGGCGTGCATTGTGCCCGAAAAAGGGGGTTCACGCCAAGGGGTTAGTACCGGCCTGGAAAATACAGTTCGATTCCGGTGGGGGCGACGAGCTAACTGAGCGTCACCCAGCGCTGGTTGATCAGCAGTTCGATCGGTCGATATTGGGTCTTGTAGTTCATCTTCTTGCAGTTCTTGATCCAATAGCCGAGGTAGACCGCCTCCAGCCCCAGCCGCCGGGCTTCGCCGATCTGCCAGAGGATAGCGTAGCGCCCCAGGCTGCGACGCTCCTCAGCGGGCTCATAGAAGGTGTAGACCGCTGATAGTCCGTTGGGCAGCAGGTCGGTGACGGCCACGGCCAGCAGGCGCCCCTCCAGGCGGAATTCATAGAAACGTGAGAACGGCAGGTCGCGCACCAGAAAAGTGGAAAACTGGTCACGACTGGGTGGGAACATGTCGCCATCGGCGTGCCGTTGTTCGATGTAGCGTTGGTACAGGTCGAAGTATTCCTCGCTGAACCCCGGCTTGACGGCCCTGACCTTGAGCTCGGCGTTGCGTTTGAAGATACGTTTCTGCTGGCGATCGGGCAGGAACTGCGCCACGGGAATCCGCGCCGGCACGCAGGCGTTGCAGTTCTGGCAATGGGGCCGGTACAGGTGGTCGCCGCTACGACGGAAACCCATTTCCGACAGGTCTGCGTAGACATGCACGTCCATGGGCTGGCTAGGGTCGAGGAACAGCGTGGTCGCCTGCTCTTCGGGCAGATAGCTGCAAGAGTGGGGTTGAGTGGCATAGAACTTCAAGCGCGCCAGCTCGGTCATGATCGACCCTCGGAATAAGCTTTCAATTGCGTTGAATCAAGTGTAAGCCAGCCTGGGAAAAGACGCCTAGGTGCTGTGTGAAGGTTACCTGATCGTAGTGGGTCAGGGCAGCCAGGTCGCGCTGTTGGGCTGGTCCAGATGTTCGCCCAGGTAGCGGGCGAAGTCCTCCCGGGGAATGGCCCGGGCGCCAAGGCTGTGCAGGTGATCGGTGGGCATCTGGCAGTCGATCAGGACGAACCCCGAGGCCTTGAGGTGCCGGACCAGGGTGGCGAAACCGAATTTCGAGGCGTTGTCGGCACGACTGAACATGGACTCGCCGAAAAACAGCTGGCCCATTGCCAGGCCGTAGAGGCCGCCCACCAACTCATCGTTATCCCAGACCTCCACCGAGTGGGCAAAACCGCGCTCATGCAATTGCAGATAGGCGGTTTGCATGGCCTCAGTGATCCAGGTGCCGTCGGCATAGGCCCGTGGGGCGGCGCAGGCGCGGATCACGGCGGCGAAATCCCGGTCGAAGGTGACCTGGTAGCGTTGCTGGCGCAACAGCTTGTTCAGGCTGCGGGAGACATGCAATTCATCGGGAAACAGCACGGTGCGCGGGTCCGGCGACCACCAGAGGATCGGCTGGCCTTCGGAAAACCAGGGAAAACAGCCATGGCGATAGGCCTGGATCAGTCGATCGGCGGACAGGTCGCCGCCGGCGGCCAGCAGGCCATTGGGTTCGCGCATGGCCTTGGCCAGGGGCGGGAAGGTCAGGGAGTTGCGTTGTAACCAGGTCAGCATCAGTTATCGTCCAGGAATTTCTCGGCATCCAGCGCCGCCATGCAGCCGGCGCCGGCCGAGGTGACGGCCTGGCGATAGACATGGTCGGCGACATCGCCGGCGGCGAATACCCCGGGGATTTCCGTTGCCGTGGCATTGCCCTCGCTGCCGCCCTGTACCCGCAAATAGCCGTTGTGCATGCTCAACTGGCCCTCGAACAGATCGGTATTGGGCTTATGGCCGATGGCGATAAACACCCCGGTCAGCGCCAGTTCGCGGGTTTCGTCGGTGTCGCTGTGGCGCAGGCGGGCGCCGGTGACGCCGCTGGCATCGCCGAGCACTTCATCGAGGTTCTCGTTCCAGTGCAGGCGGATATTGCCGTTGGCGGCTTTCTCGAACAGCTTGTCCTGGAGGATCTTCTCCGCACGCAGCTTGTCCCGACGGTGCACCAGGTGCACTTCCTTGGCGATATTGGCCAGGTACAGGGCTTCCTCCACCGCGGTATTGCCGCCGCCGACCACCGCCACCACCTGGTTGCGGTAGAAGAACCCGTCGCAGGTCGCGCAGGCCGAGACGCCCTTGCCGGCAAAGGCCTCCTCGGATGGCAGGCCAAGGTACTGCGCCGAGGCGCCGGTGGCGATAATCAAGGCGTCGCAGGTATAGATACCGCTGTCGCCCTCGAGGATAAACGGGCGCTGCTGCAACTTGGCGGTGTGAATGTGGTCATAGACGATCTCGGTGTCGAAACGCTCGGCGTGTTTCTGCATGCGCTCCATCAGCACCGGGCCGGTCAGGCCTTCGACGTCGCCGGGCCAGTTGTCGACTTCGGTGGTGGTGGTCAATTGACCACCGGCTTGCAGGCCGGTAATGACCAAAGGCTTGAGGTTGGCGCGGGCGGCATAAACCGCCGCACTGTAACCGGCAGGGCCGGAACCCAGGATGATCAGGCGTGAATGCTTGGTTGCGCTCATAAAACACCTCATAAGCCTTTGTCACAAAAGAGAATGCGTGCTCAAATTGAACCGCGTGAAAAGTGCTGTCGGTTATGCTACACCCATGCGGTGACAGCGTGGCATCGGGCGGACAAATCCGTACAATGCCGGTTATGTAATGAAGCAGTGAATCATTTTGAAGAAATCCACCGCCACACCCTCTAAAGCAGTCGTTCCGCTCTGGCGGCAGCAGCTGCATTATCGCC
Source organism: Pseudomonas sp. MWU12-2319 (assembly GCF_023242525.1). Classification (NCBI taxonomy): domain Bacteria; kingdom Pseudomonadati; phylum Pseudomonadota; class Gammaproteobacteria; order Pseudomonadales; family Pseudomonadaceae; genus Pseudomonas; species Pseudomonas sp. MWU12-2319. Next base: position 269,312 of record NZ_JALJES010000007.1, on the reverse strand, counting down.
TCAAGGAAGGTGCGCTGATTGCTATCGGCGCGTTGTGCCTGTTCCTGATGATGGCCTTGCTGACCTATGGCAAGGACGATCCCGGCTGGAGCCACAACAGCAAGATCGATAACGTGCAGAACTTCGGCGGTCCCGCCGGTTCCTACAGCGCCGACATCCTGTTCATGGTGCTGGGTTATTTCGCCTATGTATTCCCCTTGTTGCTGGCGATCAAGACCTACCAGATCTTCCGCCAGCGCCACGAACCCTGGCAATGGAGCGGCTGGCTGTTTTCCTGGCGGCTGATCGGCCTGGTGTTCCTGGTGCTGTCCGGGGCCGCGCTGGCCCATATCCATTTCCACCAGCCCTTCGGCCTGCCGGCAGGGGCGGGCGGCGCCCTGGGCGAAAGCCTCGGCAACCTGGCGAAAAACGCCCTGAATATCCAGGGCAGCACGCTGCTGTTCATCGCCTTGTTCCTGTTCGGCCTGACGGTGTTCACCGACCTGTCCTGGTTCAAGGTCATGGACGTCACCGGCAAGATCACCCTGGACCTGTTCGAACTGTTCCAGGGCGCGATGAATCGCTGGTGGTCGTCCCGGGTCGAACGCAAGCAGCTGGTGGCGCAACTGCGTGAGGTCGATGACCGCGTTCACGAAGTGGTGGCACCGAGCGTTCCCGACAAACGCGAGCAGGCCAAGGTCAAGGAGCGCCTGATCGAACGCGAGCAGGCCCTCAGTAAGCACATGTCCGAGCGCGAGAAGCAGATCCCGCCGGTGATTGCCCCGGCGCCGGTCAAACCGGTGCAGCAGAGCAAGCGCGTGGAGAAAGAGAAGCAGGCGCCGTTGTTTGTCGACAGCGCGGTGGAAGGCACCTTGCCGCCGATCTCGATCCTCGACCCGGCGGAAAAGAAGCAGCTCAACTACTCGCCGGAATCCCTGGCGGCCGTCGGCCATCTGCTGGAAATCAAGCTCAAGGAATTCGGCGTCGAAGTCTCGGTGGATTCCATCCATCCGGGGCCGGTGATTACCCGTTACGAAATCCAGCCGGCGGCGGGGGTCAAGGTCAGCCGGATCTCCAACCTGGCCAAGGACCTGGCGCGTTCGCTCGCGGTTACCAGCGTGCGGGTGGTGGAAGTCATCCCGGGCAAGACCACCGTGGGTATCGAGATCCCCAACGAGGACCGCCAGATCGTGCGTTTCTCCGAAGTGCTCTCGACCCCGGAATACGACGACGCGAAATCCCCGGTCACCCTGGCCCTGGGCCACGATATCGGCGGCAAGCCGGTCATCACCGACCTGGCGAAGATGCCGCATCTGCTGGTGGCCGGTACCACCGGTTCCGGTAAGTCGGTGGGTGTGAACGCGATGATTCTGTCGATCCTGTTCAAGTCCGGCCCGGAAGACGCCAAGCTGATCATGATCGACCCGAAAATGCTCGAGTTGTCGATCTACGAAGGCATTCCACACCTGCTTTGCCCAGTGGTCACCGACATGAAGGACGCCGCCAACGCCCTGCGCTGGAGCGTCGCCGAGATGGAGCGGCGCTACAAGCTGATGGCCAAGATGGGCGTGCGTAACCTGTCGGGCTTCAACCACAAGGTCAAGGAAGCCCAGGACGCCGGCACGCCGCTGAGCGACCCGCTGTACAACCGCGAAAGCATCCACGACGAAGCGCCGCTGCTGACCAAGCTGCCGACCATTGTCGTGGTGGTCGACGAATTCGCCGACATGATGATGATCGTCGGCAAGAAGGTCGAAGAACTGATCGCCCGTATCGCCCAGAAAGCACGGGCCGCCGGTATCCACCTGATCCTCGCGACCCAGCGGCCGTCGGTGGACGTGATCACCGGCCTGATCAAGGCCAACATCCCGACGCGCATGGCGTTCCAGGTGTCGAGCAAGATCGACTCGCGGACCATCATCGACCAGGGCGGCGCCGAGCAATTGCTCGGTCACGGTGACATGCTCTACATGCCGCCAGGCACCAGCCTGCCGATTCGTGTGCATGGCGCCTTTGTCTCCGACGATGAGGTTCACCGGGTGGTCGAGGCGTGGAAACTGCGCGGCGCACCGGAATACAACGACGACATCCTCAATGGCGTTGAAGAGGCCGGCAGCGGCTTCGACGGCGGCAGCGGTGGTGGCGACAGCGACGACGCTGAAACCGACGCGCTCTACGACGAAGCCGTACAGTTCGTGCTGGAAAGCCGCCGAGCCTCGATTTCCGCGGTCCAGCGCAAGCTGAAGATCGGCTACAACCGCGCCGCCCGCATGATCGAGTCCATGGAAATGGCCGGGGTCGTGACCGCCATGAACACCAACGGCTCGCGTGAAGTACTCGCCCCCGGGCCGTCGCGCGACTGATCCGTGCCGCGTGGAGTCACGCGGCGCGCCCTTTCAACGAGTTCAATGAGGATTCCCATGCGTTTTATCCGCATGCTGTTGCTGCCGGTTCTGGCCTTGACCACGCTGTCGGCCCACGCCGATCCGAAGGACGTGGCGCGTTTGACCCAATTGCTCGAAAAGTCCCAGACCCTGACCGCGCGTTTCTCGCAGTTGACCCTGGACGGCGGCGGTACCCAGTTGCAGGAAACCGCCGGCGAGATGACCCTCCAGCGCCCGGGCCTGTTCTACTGGCACACCGATGCGCCGCAGGAGCAGACCATGATCTCCGACGGCCAGAAGGTCACCCTCTGGGACCCGGACCTGGAACAGGTCACCATCAAGAAGCTCGACCTGCGCCTGACCCAGACCCCGGCCCTGCTGCTCTCCGGTGATGTCTCCAAGATCAGCGAAAGCTTCGATATCAGTGCCAAGGAAGCCGGCGGCGTGATCGACTTCGTCCTCAAGCCGAAAACCAAGGACACCCTGTTCGACAGTCTGCGCCTGTCGTTCCGCAACGGCCTGATCAATGACATGCAACTGGTCGACAGCGTCGGCCAGCGCACCAACCTGCTGTTCACCGGGGTCAAGGCCAATGAACCCATCGACGCCGCCAAGTTCAAGTTCGTCATCCCCAAGGGTGCGGACGTGATCCAGGAATAAGAGGTTTCAGACGCCCGCCATGGACCTGTTCAGCCGTGCCCCGATTGCCCAGCCCCTGGCCGCCCGTTTACGCGCGACCAACCTGGATGAGTACGTCGGCCAGGAGCACCTGCTGGCTCGTGGCAAGCCGTTGCGCGAAGCCCTGGAGCAGGGCGCGCTGCATTCGATGATCTTCTGGGGCCCGCCGGGGGTGGGCAAGACCACCCTGGCGCGGCTGCTGGCGGAAGTCTCGGACGCCCACTTCGAAACCGTTTCTGCGGTGCTGGCCGGGGTCAAGGAGATCCGCCAGGCGGTGGAAATCGCCAAGCAGCAGGCCGGGCAGTACGGCAAGCGCACCATCCTGTTCGTCGACGAAGTGCACCGCTTCAACAAGTCCCAGCAGGACGCTTTCCTGCCCTATGTGGAAGACGGCACCCTGATCTTTATCGGCGCCACCACCGAAAACCCCTCGTTTGAACTGAACAACGCCTTGCTCTCCCGGGCGCGGGTCTATGTGCTGAAAAGCCTCGACGAAGCGGCCCTGAACAAGCTGGTGCAGCGGGCCTTGAGCGAAGAGCGAGGCCTCGGCAAGCGCCAGCTGAGCCTGGGCGAGGAAGGCTTCAAGATGCTGCTGTCGGCGGCCGACGGCGATGGTCGGCGGTTGCTCAACCTGCTGGAAAACGCCTCGGACCTGGCTGAAGACGGCGAGGAAATCGGCGTCGAATTGCTGCAAAGCTTGCTGGGGGATACCCGCCGGCGTTTCGACAAGGGCGGCGAGGCGTTCTACGACCAGATTTCCGCCTTGCACAAGTCGGTGCGCGGCTCCAATCCCGATGGCGCCCTGTACTGGTTCGCGCGCATGCTCGACGGCGGCTGCGACCCGCTGTACCTGGCCCGCCGGGTGGTGCGCATGGCCAGCGAGGATATCGGCAACGCCGATCCACGGGCCCTGAGCCTGTGCCTGGCGGCCTGGGATGTGCAGGAGCGACTCGGCAGCCCCGAAGGCGAATTGGCGGTGGCCCAGGCCATTACCTACCTGGCTTGCGCGCCGAAAAGCAACGCCGTCTACATGGGCTTCAAGGCCGCCATGCGCAGCGCCGCCGAACATGGCTCGCTGGAAGTGCCGCTGCACCTGCGCAACGCACCGACCAAGCTGATGAAGCAGTTGGGCTACGGCGACGAATACCGCTACGCCCATGACGAACCCGACGCCTATGCGGCGGGCGAGGACTATTTCCCCGAGGAACTGGAGCCCCAGCCCTTCTACCAGCCAGTGCCACGGGGGCTGGAATTGAAGATCGGCGAAAAGCTCAACCACCTCGCGGCCCTTGACCGCAACAGCCCGAAACAACGGAGAAAGCCTTGATCCGCACCGTCCTTGCCGTCTCCTTCGCCGGGATTATCGGCACCCTGGTGCGCTTCGCCACCGGCAACCTGATCAACGCCAATTGGCCGCGGCACTTCTATACCGCGACATTGGCCGTTAATATCGTGGGCTGCCTGGTGATTGGCGTGCTCTACGGTCTGTTTTTGCTGCGTCCCGAGGTGCCGATTGAGATCCGCGCCGGCTTGATCGTGGGATTTGTCGGCGGCCTGACCACATTTTCATCCTTTTCACTGGATACGGTGCGCCTGCTGGAAAGCGGGCAGGTACTGATTGCCCTGGGCTATGCGGCCCTCAGCGTATTCGGCGGGCTGCTCGCGACCTGGGCCGGCCTGTCCTTGACCAAACTCTGATAACGAGAAACCGACATGCTCGATTCCAAACTGTTACGTAGCAACCTTCAGGACGTAGCGGATCGCCTGGCCTCCCGTGGCTTCAGCCTCGATGTCGCCCGCATCGAAGCGCTGGAAAACCAGCGCAAGGTGGTGCAGACCCGCACCGAACAATTGCAGGCCGAGCGCAATGCGGTTTCCAAGAGTATCGGTCAGGCCAAGCAGCGCGGCGAAGACATCGCGCCGTTGATGGCCAGTGTTGAAACCATGGGCTCCGAGCTGAGTGAAGGCAAGGTTGCGCTGGATGCGATCCAGGCGGATCTGGATGCGATCCTGCTGAGCCTGCCGAACCTGCCTCACGAGTCCGTGCCGGTCGGTGCGGACGAAGAAGGCAACGTCGAAGTGCGCCGTTGGGGCACGCCGACCGCTTTCGACTTCCCGATCCAGGACCACGTTGCCCTGGGCGAGAAGTTCGGCTGGCTGGATTTCGAAACCGCCGCCAAGCTGTCCGGTGCCCGTTTCGCCTTGCTGCGGGGCCCGATTGCCCGCCTGCACCGCGCCCTGGCGCAATTCATGATCAACCTGCACATCACCGAACACGGCTACGAAGAGGCCTACACGCCTTATCTGGTCCAGGCGCCGGCCCTGCAGGGTACCGGCCAGCTGCCGAAGTTCGAGGAAGACCTGTTCAAGATCAGCCGCGAAGGCGAAGCCGACCTGTACCTGATCCCGACCGCCGAAGTGTCGTTGACCAATATCGTTTCCGGCGAAATCGTCGATCCGAAACTGCTGCCGCTGAAGTTCGTCGCCCACACCCCGTGCTTCCGCAGTGAAGCCGGTGCGTCGGGCCGTGACACCCGCGGCATGATCCGCCAGCACCAGTTCGACAAGGTCGAGATGGTCCAGATCGTCGAGCCGTCGACTTCCATGCAAGCCCTGGAAGGCCTGACCGCCAACGCCGAGAAGGTCCTGCAACTGCTGGAGCTGCCGTACCGCGTTCTGGCGCTGTGCACCGGCGACATGGGTTTCAGCGCCGTGAAGACCTACGACCTGGAAGTCTGGGTGCCGAGCCAAGACAAATACCGTGAAATCTCGTCGTGCTCCAACTGCGGCGACTTCCAGGCCCGTCGCATGCAGGCGCGTTTCCGTAACCCGGAAACCGGCAAGCCCGAGCTGGTCCACACCCTGAACGGTTCCGGCCTGGCCGTGGGCCGTACGCTGGTGGCGGTGCTGGAAAATTACCAGCAGGCCGACGGTTCGATTCGTGTGCCGGAAGTGCTCAAGCCCTACATGGGCGGCATCGAGGTCATCGGCTAAATGGAATTTCTGCCGCTGTTCCACAACCTGCGTGGCCGCCTTGTGCTGGTGGTCGGCGGGGGGGAGATTGCCTTGCGCAAATCCCGCCTGCTGGCCGATGCCGGTGCGGTGCTGCGGGTTGTCGCGCCCGAGGTCGAGGGTCAACTGGGCGAGCTGGTCAGTGGCAGCGGCGGCGAGTTGCTGTTGCGCGGTTACCTTGAGTCCGACCTCGACGGTTGCGGGCTGATCATAGCCGCCACCGACGACGAGCCACTCAATGCCCAGGTCTCGGCGGATGCCCATCGGCGCTGCGTGCCGGTCAATGTGGTGGATGCGCCGGCGTTGTGCAGCGTGATCTTCCCGGCGATTGTCGACCGTTCGCCGTTGATTATCGCGGTGTCCAGCGGTGGCGATGCGCCGGTGCTGGCGCGCCTGATCCGGGCCAGGCTGGAAACCTGGATTCCTTCGACCTACGGCCAGTTGGCCGGTTTGGCGGCGCGTTTCCGCAGCCAGGTCAAAGGCCTGTTTCCGGCTGTGCAGCAGCGCCGGGCGTTCTGGGAAGAAGTGTTCCAGGGCCCGATTGCCGACCGGCAACTGGCCGGGCAGGGTGCTGAAGCCGAGCGCTTGCTGCTGGAGAAGATCAACGGTGCGCCGCCGAATGCGCCGGGTGAGGTGTATCTGGTGGGCGCGGGACCGGGTGATCCAGACCTGCTGACCTTCCGTGCCCTGCGTCTGATGCAACAGGCGGATGTGGTGCTGTATGACCGCCTGGTGGCGCCGGCGATTCTGGAACTGTGCCGCCGCGATGCGGACCGGATCTATGTCGGCAAGCGTCGCGCCGATCATGCCGTGCCCCAGGATCAGATCAACCAGCAACTGGTTGATCTGGCGAAGCAAGGCAAGCGTGTGCTGCGGTTGAAGGGCGGCGATCCGTTTATCTTCGGCCGTGGCGGCGAAGAGATCGAAGAGCTGGCGGCCCAGGGGATTCCGTTCCAGGTGGTGCCGGGGATCACGGCGGCCAGCGGCTGTTCGGCTTATGCCGGGATTCCGCTGACCCATCGCGATTACGCGCAGTCGGTGCGGTTTGTCACCGGGCACTTGAAGGATGGCTCCACGGACCTGCCCTGGGCGGATCTGGTGGCACCGGCGCAGACGTTGGTGTTCTACATGGGGTTGGTCGGGTTGCCGGTGATCTGTGAGCAGTTGATTGCCCATGGTCGTTCGGCGCAGACCCCGGCGGCGTTGATCCAGCAGGGCACTACATCGAATCAGCGGGTGTTTACCGGGACCTTGGCGAATCTGCCGCAGTTGGTGGCGGAGCATGAAGTGCATGCGCCGACGCTGGTGATTGTCGGGGAAGTGGTGCAGTTGCGTGAGAAACTGGCCTGGTTCGAAGGCGCGCAATCCCAGGTTTGATGCAAATCCCTACTGTGGGATCTGGGCCTGACGATATCTAAAGTGCGGTGTCGAGCACAATTTTGTGCACGACATCAACCTGTAGGAGCAGGGCTTGCCCGCGAAGAAGTCCTTGAGATCGCTAAAAGCTTCGCGGCGGTGCGGCGTCCGGACAAGCCACGCTCCTACAGTTTTGCGGTGTGTTAGAGGTCGCGCCAGACACCACGTCCAGCCAGTTTTTCCCGATCATGGCTTCCCATGAAATCCTGCTCCGGTCCCTTGGGCACAATCCCGGTCGGATTGATGGTCCGGTGACTGGCGTAGTAATGCCCCTTGATATGGGCAAAATCCACCGTCTCGGCGACGCCCGGCCATTGATATAGCTCTCGCAGCCAGTTCGACAGGCTCGGATAATCGGCAATCCGCCGCAGATTGCACTTGAAGTGTCCGTAGTACACCGCGTCAAAACGAATCAGCGTGGTGAACAGCCGTACATCCGCTTCCGTCAGGTACTCCCCCGCCATATAACGGTTTTCCGCCAGATGCCGTTCCAACTGCTCCAACTCACCGAACACATCATCAAAGGCTGCTTCATAAGCTCCCTGTGACGTGGCAAACCCGGCGCGATAGACACCGTTGTTCACCGCCGGATAGATGCGTTCGTTCCAGCTGTCGATCTGCGGGTGCAAGGCTTGGGGATAGAAATCCAGCTGATTGCCGGTCAGTTCATTGAACGCGCTGTTGAACATCCGGATGATTTCCGACGATTCATTGCTGACGATGCGCTGCAATTGCTTGTCCCATAGCACCGGCACGGTCACGCGGCCGGTGTAGTCGGCGGTATCGGCGGTGTAGCGCTGGTGCATGAAGGTGTGGTTATCCAGCGCATCGCCGCTGGAGCCGTAGGCCTTGTCGAAGGTCCAGCCGTTTTCCAGCATCAACCAGCTGACCACCGATACATCGATCAGGCTTTCCAGGCCCTTGAGCTTGCGCAGGATCAGGGTGCGGTGGGCCCAGGGACAGGCCAGGGAGACATAAAGGTGATAACGCCCGGCTTCGGCCTTGAACCCGCCTTCGCCGCTGGGACCGGGCCTGCCGTCGGCGGTCAGCCAGTTGCGGCGTTGCGCCTGTTCGCGCTGGAACGCGCCGTCTTTGCTGCTTTCGTACCACTGGTCATGCCAGCGGCCGTCGATCAAAAGGCCCATCGGAAACTCCTCGGCAAGTGTGCAATGGAGTTCAGTCTAAAGGCCTTTGTTCGAAAAAATAGCGCAAACCCTGGGGGTTAATCATCGATCAGATCGATCTATCCCGTGCATCCCAGTAGCGCCGGGCCTGTTCGAAGGCCTGTTCGCGGGGCGTGCCGAGGCCGCGCAGGGCCAGGGCCATGGTCGAGATCAGGGCCAGTTGCGGGTAGCTGTCCTCGACGTCGCCGCGCCAGAGCGCCTTGAGGTGTTCGGGTTCCAGGGTCGCCGGTTTCACATGGCGTTGCTCGGACAGCGCCGGCCATTCCTCGTCCCAGCTTTCGCCGCCGGTGGTGCCGTAGAGATGGCTGCTGCTGTCCGGGTTGACCTCGATTTCGCCGCCGTCGCCCTTGATCACGATCACCGTGTCGCCCAGCAAGCCGCTGGCGTCGCGGTGCACTGCCTGGTAGCCGGGATGGAAGATGCTTTGCAGGCCACAGCGCGCGCCCAGCGGGTTGAGCAATCGCGCCAGGGAATGGATCGGCGAACGCAGGCCGAGGATGTTGCGCAGGTCGATCATCCGCTGCAAAGGCGCGGCCCAGTCGCCCAGGGGCATAAAGGCGATATTGCCCTGGCCGATCGCCTGCTCGACGGCCGGCCAGTCGCGGCACAATGGAATCTGCAGCGTCTCGAGCAATTGTTCGGTGTAGAGACGGCCCGCAGTATGGGCGCCGCCGCCGTGCATGAATATCTTGATGCCGTTCTGTGCCAGACACTTGGCGGCCAGCAGGTACCAGGGCAGGTGACGCTTCTTGCCGGCGTAGCTCGGCCAGTCCAGGTCGATCGCCAGCTTGGGCGCTTGCAAACGCTCGCGCAGGGCTTCAGTGAAACCGGCCAGTTCCTCCGGGCTTTCTTCCTTGTGGCGCAACAGCATCAGGAAGGCACCGAGCTGGGTGTCCTCGACCTTGCCGTCCAGCAGCATGCCCATGGCCTCGCGGGCTTCTTCGCGGGTCAGGTTGCGGGCGCCGCGCTTGCCCTTGCCGAGGATGCGGACAAACTGGGCAAACGGGTGCTCGGCGGGCGTTTCGATGATCAACGGCGTGTACTCGGTCATAAGCAGTTCGTCGGTTTGGGCAGGCCCGCCAGCTTGGCGGCGAGTTTGGCGGGGGTGCCTTTGAACAAACGGTTGAGGTGCAGGCTGTTGCCTTTCTCGGCGCCCAGCTTCAAGGCGGTGTACTTGATCAGCGGGCGGGTCGCGGGGGAGAGCTCGAACTCGCGGTAGAAGCCGCGCAGCAATTCGAGGATTTCCCAGTGCTCGGGGCTCAGTTCGAGTTCTTCCCGCGTGGCCAGGGCGGCCGCGACTTCCGGCGACCAGTCGCCCAGTTCGACCAGGTAGCCGTCCTTGTCCAGGGCGATGGCCTGTCCGTTCACCGTCAACGTGTTCATAGCCAGGTATTGACCTTGTCGTAACGGATCGACAGTTCGACAAATGCCGGGTAGTCGACGCTGGTGGCCCAGGTCGGGCACTCCAGGCCGCGGGCTTGCAGGTCTTCGTCAAGGAGGAACAGGCGCAGGTCATCAGCGCGTTCTTCCAGGGCTTCAAGCGGCAGGCTGCGCGGTTGCACGGCATGCACCGCGTCGCCACAGAGCAGCAGCGCATCCTCGCTGCCCAGCAGGCGCAGGCAACTGCCCAGGCGACTGTCGGTAAAAGGGGAGTGGGACAACACATGCAAGGTCGACATCAGAGGGTGATCACCTGGTCATAACGGTTAACAAGTGCACTGAGCTGTTCAGCGGTGAGCACCTCAAGGTCTTCGCCGGCGACCTGGGTCGGAAAAATCCCGCGGTCGGCCAGGCTGTCGGCGCAGGCGTACAGCTCGTCGATGCCGAACAGCGACAGCGCCTGGAGGTTGGCGGTCAGGTCTTTCTGTTGCAGGGCCTTGGCGTTCTGCTCGGGCATCAACTGGAAGACACCGTCGTCCATGAACAGCAGGCCGATGGGCAGATCGAACGCACCGCCGGCCAGCACGATATCCAGTGCTTCACGGGCGGCCGGGCCGGACCAGGGCGCCTGGCGGCTGATAATCAACAGGGACTTGGGCATTTCAAGGCCCTCCAAAGCAGATCAAGCGGTCGGCGGTTTGCACCGCATCGTGCAACTGGCCCAGGCCGGACAAGGCCCAGGGCGCGCTCAGATTGACCGCCGAGCGTTGATAGCGCTGGGCTTCTTCGTCGTTCAGCACGCCACGGCGCAAGGCCGCGGCGATGCAGACCACGCCGTCAAGTTGGTGTTCGTTGACGAAATTCGCCCATTGCCGGGGCAGGTCCTGCTCGTCCTGGGGCGTGACCACACTGCTCGACGCGCTGTGCACGCCGTCCTGATAAAAGAACAGCCGCACAATCTCATGCCCACCGGCGAGAGCGGCCTGGGCGAACAGCAGGGCGCGGCGGGAGGAGGGCGCGTGGGGCGCGGAAAACAGCGCAATGGCAAACTTCATGGGGGACTCTGTCAGCAAACCTGCCGTCATGATAAAGCCAGAACCCCCAAGAAGCTAAATCGCGGGCAAGAAAAAGCCCGTCGAAGCGGGCTTTTTGCTTAACAGCAGCGATCAATCATCGCGGCCCATGATGCCGAAGATCTGCAACAGGCTGATAAACAGGTTGTAGATCGACACATACAGGTTGATGGTCGCCATGATGTAGTTACGTTCCCCGCCCTGGATGATGGCGCTGGTCTGGAACAGGATCATGGCCGAGGAGATCAGCACGAAACCGGCGCTGATCGCCAACTGCAGGCCACTGATGTGGAAGAAGATGCTGGCCAGCATCGCACCCAGCAGGACGAAAACGCCGACGGTGATGAAACCGCTGAGGAAGCTCATGTCCTTGCGGCTGATCAGCACGTAGGCCGACAGGCCGCCGAAGACCAGGGCGGTCATGGCGAAGGCCGAACTGACCACTTCGGAGCCGCCCTGCATACCCAGGTAGCGGTTGAGGATCGGGCCGAGCAGGTAGCCCATGAAGCCGGTCAGGGCGAAGGTGGAGACCAGGCCCCAGGCCGAGTCACGGAGTTTGTTGGTGAGGAAGAACAGCCCGTAGAAACCGATCAGCACCACGAACACGTTCGGGTAGCCGACGTGCATCTGCTGGGAGATATAGGCCGTCAGGCCACTGAAGGCGAGGGTGAGGGCCAGAAGGCTGTAGGTGTTGCGCAGGACGCGGCTAACTTCTAGCTGCTCAGCCTGCACGCTGTTAACGGCGTAATCCTGTTCGCGCATGGCGACACTCCTTCGGGTTTGAAATGTTCAGTCTCAAAGATCATACCAGAGGCTCTGTAACAAGCTATCACGAGAGTTTGACAGTGTGTTTCATTCCGGTATTATGGCGCCCGCAGTACATAGGAGGTGTGGCCGAGTGGTTTAAGGCAGCAGTCTTGAAAACTGCCGACTGTAACAGGTCCCAGAGTTCGAATCTCTGCGCCTCCGCCATACACAGACCTCAAAGCCCCGGAATCCGGGGCTTTGTCGTTTCTGGGGTTTGCCCTGCCCATACTCCAGCCCATACTTTGGCGCCTGGTTTGCTTTGGACCTCCCGGGATTCCAGTCAGTGCTAATTCAAAGGCGATAACGCAGATCACCGCATTTTCGTCCGAGGATTGCTGAAGGTGAGTTTCACTGAGCCGCCAAACGGTCAGCGCTGCCACCGGGAAAACGAGTAAGATTGCTCCAGATGGATTATTAGCATTACCATGGTTTTTTGATAATCATGCTAATTTGTGGAGTGCAGGTATGGGCCTCGTTCATGAGTCTTCTCGGGTTTCCCGGGTTTCCGCTGTGTCGGGGACTGCTCGGGAGATGCGCGGCCAACTTGAGAAAACCGTTGCCGAGCGACTGATCGTGGTCGAGGTTGATCATGCGAGTGAGCACGCGATGCGCGCCATGGCCGAAACCATGACCAGCATCGCCATGCTGGTCGATACCTCATTGAAAATGCATGACCGGCGCTTGCTCGAGTCCTTGGTCGATGCCTTGGTCTCCAAAACACCACCGACACCGAACCTGATCAAGGAGGCCGGCATGATTGCCAGGTCGCGCCAAGCCGTGCTTGAGGGCGCGGACTGGCTGACAGCGGTACAGGTGTCGAAGCTGGCTGATTTGAGCCTCAGCAACCCCAGCACCCAACCCAACAAATGGAAGCGCCTAAGGCAGATATTCGCGATCCATCACCACGGCGTGGACTACTTCCCGGGTTATGGTCTGGACCCCGATACGGGCTTCCGGCCACTCAAGGTGCTCAGCAAAGTGCTGGAGATATTTGACGGTCAGAAGGATGGCTGGGGCCTGGCTTACTGGTTTCTGTCGGCCAACAGTTTTCTGGGAGGGCTGCGTCCTCAGGATCTATTGGCCAGTCAGCCGGATCGTGTGATTGCGGCAGCGCAAGACGAGGTGCAGGAGGTCGCCCATGGCTAGGCCTCCGAAGAAGGTTTCGCCTGGGATTGATCACTCGCAAACGCATGCTTTGATGGAAACACCCGAGCCGCCGAAGGTGCTTCGAGTCACGGCCATGATCTTCCCCAAAAAGACTCTCATGCATCGGGTCCATCAGGATCAGTAGCAGGCGGAGCAGTTCAATCCGGGTGTCAGGAGGAATGCTCGTTTCAGCCCGATTCAAACCACCGACGGATAATCTATTCCGACGATCTACGGTGCCAGTACCTTCGCCGCGGCCGCTATGGAAACGGTGTTTCATGACGTTCCCCATGTGGTGGGCTACAAGAGCTTCGACAAGCAAAAGCTCAAAGGGCAGGTCCATTCTGAAGTCCACAGCACTCGTGATCTGGTGTTGGCGGATTTAGGCAGTGTGGCCCTTCGTAAACTGGGCGTGCCACGCCGGCACCTGATTGATATCGAGAAGGACCAGTATCCGGCAACACGGCAGTGGGCCGCCGCGATCCAGGCGTGGAGCGGGTATTGAAGTGTTCCTCGGCTATGCCGGTTCAACGTTGGCCCGGTAAGGCCAGATCATGTCCCGCACACATGCCAACTTCAATGCGCTACGCGAACGGCTCTCCGAAATTATGGGAAAGCAGAAGGACAGCTTCATAGGGATTGAAATCCCACCGTTGTTGGCGCAATTAGTGCTGGACGACTGTCCTAGGTGTTCGGTCACGAAACGCGCCACCACTAACGGGGCCGCAACTTCCCCTGGGTCAAGTTTTTTGACGGGGACTTAGCCTCCAAAAAGCCAGCGACCACAGTCCAGAGAGATCAGTGTAGCCCGTAGTGTTTCTAGTCCAATGGGCCGCGGAGCGCCGGGGAGGCGGTTTTTTAAAATGGATTTCTCCCGCTCAAGTCGGGCGATTCGAGCTTCCAGATCCTGGATTTTCTGCTGCTCGGGCGTCAGCGCTTTGCTCTGCGGCGTCACGCCGTTGCGCTCCTGCTGGAGTTGGTTAATCCAGCGACGTGATGCGGACTCGACCACCCCGAGCGAGCGGCTGGCTTCGATATGGCTATAGCCTTGATCGAGAACGAGGCCTGCAGCCTCGCGTTTGAATTCAGCGGAAAAGGAACGACGTTGCTTGGTCATCAGACACCTCTATCTGGCGAGCATTCTCGCCTAAATGGATGTCCGGTTTCATTAGACCACTACAGCAGTAAGGTGGGCGCGGTCCTTGCGCGTTCAAAGGCATGTCGCAAACGCTGCCTGGCGTGTCGTATGGGGCCAACCGCGGCTCCACGAAAGTGCGCTTGGCAATAAGCTCTATTATCGAATGGTCTAGGAAAAAGCGTTCCAAAAACGACTCGATCCTTTCCTGTAACCGACGCTGTCGTTTTTTGAGGTTTATTATAACTTAATGAATTTAAAGGATAAGTTTCTATAAAGTACAAATTTATTATGTGTTTTCTATGTATACAACAAAAATACAATCTATTGACCGCCTCTAAAACCCATGCGAGTCTCGACTCATCGGTCAGCCGCGCCTGACCCCAAAACTACCTCAGGAGGTCGTTTGTGAAAAACGGCAAAACTTGTCTCTACGAAGACCTGAAACGGCAAATTCTGACAATGGAACTGGATCCCGACGAAGCGCTGGATGAAGTCATTCTCAGCGAACGTTATGGCTTGTCCCGAACGCCCGTCCGCGAAGTCTTCCGCCGCTTGGCCGGTGAAGGTTATGTCGATATTCGGGAAAACCGCGGTGCTCGGGTGATTCCAATGAATCACTCGACCCTGCGTAATTTCTTCCTGGTTGCACCGATGATGTATGCGGCCATCGGCCGCCTGGCGGTGCAAAATTTCAAGCCGCGTCAACTGATTGATCTGAAGGACACCCAGCACCGGTTCCGCCTGGCCACCACGTCAAGGGAGGCATTGGCCATGGTCGTCGAGAACAATCGTTTTCACGCGATCATGGGCGAAATGGCCGGCAACCAATATCTCCAACCCAGTTTGGAACGATTGCTCATTGATCACTCGCGAATCGGCAATACATTTTTCCGACCTCAAAACGAGGACATGGAAGAACGTCTTGAGCTGTCTGCGGGGCACCATGATTTATTTATCGAGGCCCTTGAGCGTCGTGATGAAGGCGCCGTCGTTGATCTGGTGTTTGAACATTGGGAGCTATCCCGAGAAAACATGGAAATTTTTATCGCCCCGCAAGGCATCAAGGCGGACGCGCTCGTTGATCTTCCACGCAATTCATTTCCGGAGAAATCGTCTTGAAATTTGAAGGTATTTATACGCCAGCGATCACGCCTTACAAGCCGGATGGGGAAATAGACTGGAGTGTCTACTCGCAAGTCTTGGAGTCGCTGATCGAGGCGAAGGTCCACGGCATTATTATCGGCGGGTCGACTGGCGAATATTATGCGCAGACTTCAGAAGAGCGCACCGAGCTGGCCGCTTACGCAAAAGACCTCATCGGCACGCGGGTGCAACTGATCATTAGTACCGGGGCCATTCGCACTGAAGAGGCGGTTCAGTACGCGAAGGATGCCAAAGCCATCCAAGCAGACGCCATTCTCGTCACTTCTCCGCCGTACGCGCTGCCGACTTCTCAGGAAAACGCGATACACGCACTGACTGTCGATCGCGCCGCCGATTTGCCGATCATGCTTTACAACTACCCCGGTCGCATGTGCGTGTCGATGGACGAAGATTACCTCACCCGTGTGAGCCAATCGAAAAACGTGGTGGCGATCAAGGAAAGCTCCGGCGACATGGGCCGTGTTCATCTGCTGGCGCGCAAATTCCCGCAGATTGCCATGTCCTGTGGGTGGGACGATCAAGCACTGGAGTTTTTTGCATGGGGCGCCAGAAGCTGGGTGTGTGCCGGGTCTAACTTCCTGCCCAGGGAACATGTGGCACTTTATCAAGCCTGTGTGATCGAGAAAGACTTCGACAAAGGCCGCCAGATCATGTCGGCGATGATGCCGCTGATGAATGCATTGGATGCCGGCAAGTTCGTGCAGTCGATCAAGTATGGTTGCGAGCTTGACGGGCTGAACGTCGGTGACGTGCGTTTGCCGCTTCAGCCTCTCGATACAGAAGAAAAGCAAAAACTTAAATCGGTCATCGCCGAGTTGAAACGCAACGTAGCAAGCATCGCTTCAGGAGCCAGCCATGGGTGATCTTCTGAGCAAGGCCGAATATGCCGCCATCGCCAAGGCTATTTCGTTCCCTGCCAACGCCTTCATCAATGGCGCGTTCAAACCTGCGATTTCTGGCAAGACGTTCGCCACGACCAATCCGGCGACCGGTGAGTGCCTGACCAATGTCGCCGCCTGCGCGTCGGCAGATGTCGATGATGCGGTGAGTAACGCCAAAGAGGCATTTGCGGACGGGCGCTGGAGATCGATTTCTCCCCGGGAGCGAAAAGCCGTTCTCCTGAAATTCGCCAATCTGCTTGAACACCATCAACACGAACTCGCCGTGCTTGAGAGCCTCGACAGTGGCAAGCCGGTCAGTGAATGTCAGTTGGTCGATGTTCCGGACACGATTCACACCCTGCGCTGGCACGCGGAGTTGATCGACAAGATTTATGACAACACCGCTCCAGTGGGCAATGACGCACTGACCCTGGTTGTTCGCGAGCCGATTGGCGTGGTCGGCTGCGTGCTGCCCTGGAACTTCCCGCTGTTGATGCTGGCCTGGAAAATCGGCCCGGCGCTGGCCGCGGGTTGCTCGGTTATCGTCAAACCCGCGGAGCAGACCACGCTGACGACATTGCGGGTCGCGCAGCTCGCTTTTGAGGCCGGTGTTCCCGCCGGTGTGCTCAACATTGTCACGGGTACCGGCAAGGATGTCGGCGAGCCCATTGGCTTGCATCACGACGTCGACATGGTCAGCTTCACTGGCTCGACCGCCACCGGTCGGCGGTTCCTGCATTACGCGGCCGATTCGAATTTGAAACGTATCGTCCTCGAGTGCGGGGGGAAAAATCCGGCCGTGGTGATGGACGATGCGCAAGACCTGGATCTGGTTGCCCAGCATGTCGTCAACGGCGCGTTCTGGAACATGGGCGAGAACTGTTCCGCGACCTCGCGTCTGCTTGTCCACGTATCGGTGAAGGATGAGCTGCTGCAGCGCATGGGGGCCTACATCCGCGAATGGAAAATGGGCGATCCCCTTGATCCGCAGAACCGTGTCGGAGCACTGGTCAGTCCCGAGCATTTCGCCAAAGTGAAGTCGTACCTCGAGCATGCCATCGCTGGAAAACTAGAGGTTGTGTACGGCGGCGGCACTGAAGAGGGTGCCTTTGTCGAGCCGACAGTGATTGACGGTGTCGATCGCCAGAGCCGCTTGTTCCAGGAAGAGATCTTTGGCCCGATTCTTTCGGTCACCACGTTCAGCACGATCGCCGAAGCGATTGCCCTGGCCAATGACACGGTCTATGGCCTGGCCGCGTCGGTTTACACCGGCAGCCTGCGACGCGCAATCAAACTGTCGCGAGAGATTCGCGCCGGAATCGTCACCGTGAACTGCTTTGGCGAGGGCGATGCGTCCACGCCTTTTGGTGGCTACAAGGCGTCGGGGTTCGGCGGTCGGGACAAATCGATTTTTGCTCACGATCAATACACCGAAATCAAAACCATCTGGATCGATGTGTCTGATCGGTCGGATGAAGAGACCGAAAAATGAGCACCCACACCATCAAGCGCCTTCCGGTCGATACCGGGGTTTCAGGGTGGGAGGCGATCTCCACACGCACTGCGCCTGTCCGCATGCTTGATGGAACCGTGACGGCGGATTGGCTGATTATTGGTGCCGGTTTTGCCGGCCTCTCCGCCGCTCGTCGACTGTCACAACTGCATCCCGGCGATAGCATCGCGGTCGTGGATGCCCATGAAGTCGCGAAGGGCCCGGCAGGCAGAAACTCGGGGTTCATGATCGATGTGCCTCACAGTCTTTCATCCGGGGAGTATTCGGTGGCGGGTGAGTCTGCCAGCGCATTGGAAATCGCCCAGAACCGCTTTGCTATCGCTTTTGCAACTGACGCGGCACGTGAATACGGAATGTCCGCGCAGACTTTTGATCCGTCTGGAAAGAT
The DNA here is from genome assembly GCF_023242525.1 of Pseudomonas sp. MWU12-2319. Lineage (NCBI taxonomy): Bacteria > Pseudomonadati > Pseudomonadota > Gammaproteobacteria > Pseudomonadales > Pseudomonadaceae > Pseudomonas > Pseudomonas sp. MWU12-2319. Next base: position 251,169 of record NZ_JALJES010000007.1, on the reverse strand, counting down.
CAATGCGGCGGCCACGGAGCGGGGCGTGAAGCTCAATGATAACTATGCCCAGTCGCTTAAAAGCATTGGCGAGCAATACCAACTACTTGATGCCGAACAGATGCAGGCGATCACCGGCTCACGTTATTACCACAGTGGGCTTTACACGCCTGGCGCGGTAATGATTCAGCCCGCTCAATATATTAGGGATCTGGCCTTTGGCCTGGATAAGTACATCAGTCTTTATGAGCGTTCACCGATTATTGAGCTGTCCAGGTCGGGAAATAGTTGGCGGGCGAAATCTCACCGTGGGGTGATCAGCGCGCCCAAGGTCATTCTCGCCGTCAATGGCCATATCGAGGACTTTGGCCATTTTCAAGGTCGCCTGTTGCATGTGTTTACCTATGCATCGATGACCGCGGCTTATAGTCATGAAGAGTTTGGACGCCCCGTCAGCGGTAGGGACCAATGGGCGTTGTTGCCCGCCGACCCCATGGGCGCGACCGTTCGGAAAATAACTTCACAGGGTCTTTCACGCATTGTGATCCGGACAAAGTTCACCTATGACCCGAGCATTCAGGTGACATCCAAGCGTGTGGCGGCCGTCGCTGAAGAACAGCGGCACTCCCTGGATGCGCGGTTTCCCGAGTTGAAATCGACACCGCTGGAATTTAGTTGGGCTGGACGTCTCTGTTTGAGCCGCAATAGCGCCCCTGCCTTTGGCGAAATAGAAGAAAACCTGTATTCAGCCTGCTGCGAGAACGGCTTGGGAACGGTGAAGAGCACCCTGGCGGGTGTGCTGGCCGCCGACTTGGCCACCGGTACGAATTCCAGAATGTTAGAAAGTTTTAGTCAAGCGCCGGGGCCAAGTAGGCTGCCACCCAAGTTACTCACAAAGCTGGGTGTTAATTCAGTCATTCATTGGCAGGCGCTGAGAGCAGGGCGAGAGAGCTAAAGGGTTCCAAACAACCGGCTTTTATTTCATAAAAGCCTAATCTCTAGTTTTAACCGTAGATCGGAGTACGCCATGAAAAAGATTTGGAAGGCATTCTGCGCTGTCGCTGTGGCTGGCGTTATGTGTTTGCCCGTTCACGCCGAAGAAAAAAACATCACCATGGGGACGATGACTTGGGAGGATTTGACGCCGATTACGGGAATTACCAAGAAGGTACTGGAAGATTCTGGCTACACCGTGAAAGTTGTGGAGTTTGCCGAGTGGGGCATCGCCTACGCTGCGTTAAGTAAGGGCGATGTTCAGGTCCTGGCGTCGCAGACGGACTATGCAGCGAACGATTACTGGAACAAAAACAAGAACAAGATCGAAAAAATATCGCCCGTCTCCTTCGGTCTTTACCAAGGCCTGGCGGTACCCAGCTATGTGGACATTGATTCCATTGACCAGCTGAATGCCAATTCGGAAAAACTCGGCGGCAAGATTATCGGCATTGAGCCAGGCTCAGGGCTGATGAGCGATGCCAACAATGTGGTTAAGGCCTATGACCTCAAGCTCAAGTTGGTCGAGGGCAGTACCACCGCCATGACCGCGGCGTTGAAATCGGCCGTCGACCGTAAAGAGTGGGTGGCCGTAACGGTTTGGGATCCGTCCTGGATGACCAAGAAATTCAATCTTAAATTCCTGAAAGATCCCAAAGGCATTTTCCCGCCGTTGCAGGGCTACTACTGGATTGGCCACAAGGGCTTTGCCGAAGGCAACCCCCGTGTCCGCGAACTGATGGCCAGCGTGTATGTACCCATTGCGGATATCACCGCGATGAATGCTGAAGTCAAGGACGGCAAGACCATGGAGCAGGCGGTCAAGGATTGGACCGATAGCCACACCGAGTTGCTCAAACGTTGGGAAAACATCAAGAACTGATTGCAACCTTTGTTTTATTGCCACTGCCGCTCTTTGATTCATTAGAGAAGCCAGAAAACTGGTTCACGGGTTACGAAAATGACAACGGCCAAAATAGACACCAACGAAGTGCTGATAGATTGCCAGTCAGTCTGGAAAATCTTCGGTAAAGCCGCACCTGCCGCGATGAATGCTGTCGTTCAGCAGGGGCTCACCAAGACCCAGATCCTGCAAAACTACGGCTGCGTGGTCGGCGTCTCCGACGTCAGTCTTCAGGTTCGCCGCGGCGAAATCTTTTGCATCATGGGCTTGTCCGGCAGTGGCAAATCCACCCTGATCAGGCTACTCAACAAGCTGATCACTCCGAGCTCAGGGACGGTCCTGGTTAAAGGCAAGGATCTGTCAGCCCTTAGCGCGGCACAGCTTCGTGAGGTGAGGGCACGTCATATCGGCATGGTCTTTCAGAGCGTCGCGTTGTTGCCCAATCGAACCGTGTTGGAGAACACCGCTTTCGGCTTGGAAGTACAAGGCGTGGGCAAGGCAGAGCGTTACAAGGTGGCCGAACAGGCGTTGGCCAAGGTCGGGTTGAGCGATTGGTCCGCGCGTTATCCCAGCGAGCTGTCTGGCGGTATGCAGCAGCGTGTGGGGTTGGCACGAGCCATCACCGCCGATCCCGAAGTGATCTTGATGGATGAACCGTTCAGCGCGCTTGACCCGTTGATTCGCAGGCAGTTGCAGGATGAGTTTCGCCAACTGACCAAGGAGCTGGGCAAGTCCGCCGTGTTTATCACCCACGACCTGGACGAGGCGATCCGCATCGGTGATCGCATCGCGATCATGAAGGACGGCGTGATCATCCAGGTGGGTACTGCCGAGGAGATCGTTCTCAAACCGGCTGACGACTACGTTGCGGAGTTTGTGGCGGGCATTTCCAGGCTGCATCTGGTCAGGGCTCATTCGGTTATGACACCTGTAGAGGCGTACACGGTAGCGAACCCTGGTTGCGACATCTCCAGGCTCAGCAAAACCTCTCTCGGCGCCGATATCAACGAGCTCATCGGATTGACGATGAAGTCCGAGCGCGATGCGCTTGCGGTCGTTGATAACTGTGCAGTGGTCGGGATCATTACGCCGCGCGATCTGCTGCGTGGCGTTCAAGGCATTCCGAATGAGTTCGCGGCTTCGTCCACAGCGACTGTTCTGGAGGCATCGACATGAGCATCCCGGACTTTTCCAATCAGTTCGACGCGGTCGTCGACTCGAGTCTGGAATGGCTATCGGATCACGGCGAGTTTTTGTTCGACACCGTCAACGCACTGCTGGCGGGCATTTACAAAAGCGTGCTCTGGTGTATTGCCTATCCGCCGTATTACCTCATCGCGATTGCCATTGCGTTGATAGGCTGGCGGGTGGTCGGCGTTCGGTTCGCGCTGCTCGCGGGTTTGGCGCTGTTGTTTTGCAACGTGATCGGCTTGTGGCCGGAGACGGTCAGCACCCTCGCCCTGGTGCTGACGGCCACCGTGCTCGCGCTGTTGGTCGCGATTCCATTGGGCGTGCTGGCCGGCCTTGCACCGTCAGTGGATCGCGTTGTCGACCCGGTGCTGGATCTGATCCAGACCATGCCTCCCTACATCTATCTATTGCCGGCCATCGCCTTGCTCGGCTACGGCCCGGCCACGGCGCTGTTGGCCACCTTTATCGTGGCCGTTCCGCCGGCCATACGCCTGACCTCCCTGGGGATTCGCATGACACCACGGGAGTTTATCGAGTTGGGGGAGGCCAGTGGCGTCACCGCTTGGCAGATGTTCTTCAAGATCCGCTTGCCATTCGCCAAGCCAAGCATCATGGCCGGGGTGAATCAGAGCTTGATGATGGCATTCGGCATGGTGGTGATTGCCGGCATCGTCGGCTCCGGTGGCCTGGGTGAGTCGATTTACGCAGCGGTTCGCACCCTGGATATTGCCAAATCGATCAATGCGGCCATCGCCATTGTCATTCTGACCATGATTCTGGATCGGTTGGCGCAGCACGCTGCACGCTCGCGGATGGGAGAAAGCCAATGACTACGCCTGACATTCAATTTTCCCCGGGCGAGTTCCTGGCGCCTGCAGTTGACTGGTTGAACACCCATCTGCACGGTTTGTTCAAAGGTATAAGCCAGGTCATCGAGGCGGTGCTGGGGGCGGTAGAGGCCACGTTACTGGGTCCCCACCCGTATCTGTTCATCGGTATCGTCGTTGTCGGCGCGTTCTTTTTGGCCAGCAAACGCATCGCTGTATTCGCGGCGTTGATGTTGGCTTTTTGCTTGTTCTCCGGCCTCTGGGTCGCCTCCATGCAGACCATTGCCCTGGTCTCGGTTGCGGTTCTGATATCGGTGGCCATTGCCTTTCCACTCGGAGTGCTGGCCGCCCGGGCGAAGCGGGTGGATGAAGCGTTCCTGCCGATCCTCAACATCATGCAGACGGTACCGCCATGGGTTTACCTGATTCCCGCGGTGATGCTGTTCAGCTTGGGGCGGGTACCGGCCATTATCGCGACCATTGTTTATGGCATTCCGCCGATGCTCAGGCTGACAACCCTGGCGTTCAAGCAGTTGCCAAAAGATTTGCTTGAGTTGGGGCAGGCGTCCGGGGCTTCGCCCAGGGACATCCTGTTCAAGATTGAGCTGCCGACGGCCACGCCAACGCTGTTGGTCGGTCTCAACCAATGCATCCTCATGTCCTTGGCAATGGTGGTACTGGCAGGCCTGGTAGGGGCCGGCGGTCTCGGCGCGGAAGTGACGCGAGGTCTCTCGAGGATGGAGATGGGCCTGGGGCTGCGTGCCGGCCTGGCGATTGTCGCCGTTGCGCTGCTGCTGGATCGTCTGTCACGCGGCGCCTTGCAGCGTCACTCCCCAGGCAAGCTTCTTTGAAAGGGTTCCAGTATGAGACGCAGCTTTTTTTGCATTGACTCACATGCCTGCGGCAATCCGGTTCGAGTGGTGGCCGGCGGTGGCCCGCTGTTGCCGTTGGTCTCGATGGCCGAGCGCCGGGAGATTTTTGTTCGCGAGCATGACTGGGTGCGAACCGCGTTGATGTTTGAGCCCAGGGGGCACGACATCATGTCGGGCGTCATCATCTATCCGTCCGTGCGTGATGACTGTGACTTTGGCGCATTGTTTATCGAGGTCAGCGGCTGCCTGCCCATGTGCGGCGCGGGCACCATCGGTTTGTCTACCGTGGTGATCGAGGAAGGCCTGATCACACCGCGCGAACCTGGCAAGCTGGCCATCGAGACGCCGGCGGGGCGCGTCGATGTCGACTACAGCATGAACGGCGAATCTGTTGACTCCATTCGCTTGTTCAACGTTGCCAGTTATTTGCACAGTGCCGATGTGGTGGTGGAGGTGCTTGGGGTCGGTGAGCTCGTTGTCGACATCGCTTACGGTGGCAATTTCTATGCGGTCGTCGAGCCACAGGAAAACTGGGCCGGCTTGCGCGGATTGAGCACGGCGGAGATCGTCAACCTCAGTCAGAAACTGCGTGCGGCCCTGGCCGGCGTCAGTGCCCCGGTGCACCCTGAGAACAGCCGGATCAGTGGCGTCCATCATGTTATCTGGTGTGACGACGAGCACAGCACGGCAGCCGATGGGCGCGCTGCGGTGTTCTATGGTGACAAGGCCATTGATCGCTCACCCGGTGGCACGGGGACGTCCGCGCGGATGGCCCAGCTGTTTGGCAAAGGCCGGTTGAAAGTGGGCGATACATTCCGCAATGAAAGTTTGATCGGGACGGTCTTCGAAGGGAAGGTCGAAGCATCGGTCAAGGTCGGGACGTTCGATGGTATCCGACCGAGTATCGGTGGCTGGGCGCAGATTACCGGGCACAACACTATTTTTGTCGACGATAAAGACCCTCTACGTCATGGCTTTCAGCTTGCTTGATCGGTAAAGCGCTGGTGCCGGGAACAAGGGCTTTTTCGTGTCTGGTCGACGGTATTATTTTCTCGGCCAGGGTCAGATGGCCTGGGGTTTGAAGTCGCCGGCGGCAACCGGCATCACGCCCTTGAGCAGGGCCACGGATTTTTCCAGGCCCTCAAGGCTGTTGAGCAGCACGTCCTCGTGTTCAACCGACAGCCAGCCATCGTAGCCGGCCATTTTCAGGCGGTAGCAGAACTGCCGCCACCATTGCTCGCCGTGGCCGAAACCCAGGGTGATGTAGGACCAGCTGCGCGCCGGGATATCCATCAGCGAGCCGTTTTCCAGAAGTGAATCAACGGCCTGCAGTGGGGCGTTGAGCAAGGTGTCCTTGGCGTGCACGTGATAGATCGCCTCGCCCAGTGCCTCGGCAGCCACTAACGGGTCGGCGCCCATCCAGAACAAGTGCGAAGGGTCGAGGTTGGCGCCGATCACCGGGCCGATGGCCTCGCGCAATTTCAGCAGCGCCCGCACGTTGTACACACACTGGTTGCCATGCAACTCCAGGGCGATGCGCTCCACTCCATGTGCCTGGGCCAGGTCGGCGATTTCGCTCCAGAATGGCAGCAGCCGCTCTTCCCATTGGTAGCGCAGAATGGTCTGGGTCTCCGGCGGCCAGGACGCCACCACCCAGTTGGGCATGCGGTCGCCGGCCTGGCCTTCGGGCAAACCGGACATCGCGCAGACAGTCTTGATCCCCAGTTCACCTGCCACGCGAATGGTGTCCTTCAGGCACTGGCCCTGTTCCGGTTGGGTGGGATGCAGTGGGTTGCCGTTGGCGTTGAGGGAAATGATTTCCAGGTTGTGTTCTTCAAAAGCGCGCTTGAATTCGCGCCGATTCGCGGCACTGTCGAGCATCTGCGCCAGGTTGAAATGTGGTGCGGTGGACCAGCCGCCGGTGTTCACTTCAAGGCCAGAGACCCCCAGTCGTTCTGCGTGCCTGAGCACGTCCCGAAAGGGCAGCGCGCCCAGGCTGTCGGTGACAAATCCCAGTTTCATGACAAGGCTCCTTCGCGTGACAAGTACAGGGCGGGGGTGTCTAGGGCGCGCAAGCTGACGCGGCGGCCTTCACTCAAGGCCTGAATCCCTGCCTGGGCGACCAGGGCGGCGCAGTAGCCATCCCAGGTATTGGCGGCGTGGGCCGGGAACACACCGGTATTGACGAACGCCAGGAACGCCTTGTCTTGCAGGCGGTAGGCCTCGGCGAAGCGCGGGCGCCAGTCAGCGGCATAGCGCTCTGCGGCCTGCCTCTGGGTGTTGACCCGGGTGTGAACGGGGCCGGCCAGTTGCACCGAACCTTGCTCGCCCACCAACTCGCCGCGTACGTCGTAGCCGTAATGGGCGTTGTTGTTGATTTCGATGTTCACCAAGTGGCCGTCGCGAGTTTCCAGCACCATGAACACCGGGGCGCCCACGCCGAGAGTCGACCGCCGCGCGGGTTGGAACACCGAAATGGCGCTGTACTCGGTGTCGAGCACATGGCGCACCACGTCGAATTCATGGGGTGCGGAATTGCTGATTGCCATCTGCCCGCTGAAGTTGGCTGGCGCTTCGACGTTGCGATGGAAGTTGTGCATCATCACCGCGCGGCCGATAACACCGTCCTGCAAGGCGCTTTTCATTTCCCGGTAAGCCGGGTCAAAGCGGCGCATAAAGCCCAGTTGCACGAACTGGCGGCCCAGGGATGTCTCCTTGTCGATCACGGCCAGGCATTCTTCCGGACTTTGCGACAGTGGCTTTTCACACAGGGCGGGCTTGCCGGCATTGATCGCGGCCATCGACAGTACGGCATGGGTCTCGTCGGGGCTGGCAATGATGATCGCATCCACATCGGCCCGCGCCAGGGTCTGCATCGGGTCGCTGGAAACGTCTGCGGCGCCGTAACGCTCGGCGATTTCCCGGGCGCGTTCCGGGGACGCGTCACAGATCACCTGCAAGGTGGCGCCCGGCAGGTCCTGGGCGATGATACGGGCGTGATCCGCCCCCATGATGCCGGCGCCGATGACGGCAATTCGTATGCTCATGATGTGGGGCGATCCTTGCAAAGTTTGTTTTGGTTGTTGTGGGGCGATTATCTGCAGCGCGAAATCATCCTTCAACGACTACCATCGCCTGTTTCTGATGTGATTCCAATCAAATGAGCCTGATGCTGGATCTGGATATAAACGGCGTATCTTGGTTATCTTTGATTGGAATTCCATCATTGTCAGGAGTGACTGGTATGGCTCGTGAAGCACTGGGACATGTATGGAAGGGGCCTACCGTCAACGAGATAGCCAGGATCGCAAGGGTGGGGCCAGCCACGGTCGACCGGGTGCTGAACAACCGTCCCGGGGTGCGCGACGGCACCCGCCTGAAAGTGCTGGCGGCGCTGGACAAGCTCAAGCGGGACCTGGCCGATGGCAAGGGGACGTTGCACATCAGCCTGTTCTGCGACTCGGGGGAAACCTTCAATGCCACCCTGGCCAGCGCCGAGGCGCAGGTGAACAGCTCTACGCCAGGGGTCGTGGTGCACGGTCATTATGTGCCGACCAATCAGGTCGACCCCGGCGCGTTTGCCGATCAGGTCCAGGCGCAGGGCGCGTCGGCCGATGGCGTGATTGTGGTGTCACGCGAACACCCGGCGATCAATCGGGCCATTCGCAAGCTTTGCAGTCTGGGCATTCCGGTGGTCTGTCTGACTACCGACCTTCCCAATTCGGGGCGCAGCGCCTATGTGGGAAACGACCAATACGCGGCAGGCAGTGTCGCCGGCCTGTTGATCGGCAATGCCCTGCCCAAGGAACCTGCCAAGATACTGCTGGTGACCAGTGTGCCGTTTCGCTGCCAGCAAGAGCGGGAGATGGGCTTCAGGCGGGTGCTTCGCGGCGAGTTTGCCTACCTCAAGATCGATGAGCGGGTGATGTCTGATGATCGCCCGCAAACCACCCGCGATCAGCTCACGCGCTATTTCAACAAGCATGGTTATCCGGCGGCCATCTACAACGTTGCGGGCGCCAACCGAGGGGTTGCCCAGGCCATCGATAGTCTTGCGGCGGAACAGCGGCCCATGTTCGTCGGCCACGAACTAACCGTTCACACGCGTGCGATGCTGGAGGCAGGTGTCATGAATTACGTGATTTCCCACGATTTCGTGGGCGAGACCGCAGCGGCGGTGCGCTGGATAAAAGGGTCGACCGAAGGCGTGGCGGCAGTGCCGGCCCCGACACCCATTCTGGTCCACACCAAGTTCAATTGCGCTGGTTGAGGCTACCCGTCACGGCGGCGGAACGATATGGGGTCGGCTTGGCCGGAACGGGTATTGACTCATCGCGCGTCGCTTAGAGAGCCAGCTTCGCTTCGGGCGTGGGCGGCCCGTACTGGTAAGCGCCCCACACCGACTGGTCGAAGTTGACCACCGATCCGGTCATCATCCCCGACTCTTCGCAGCCCAGGAACGCCACTGCTTTGGCCACTTCCTCAGGGGCGAGCAGACGTCCGAACGGTTGTTGCGCCGCGACTTCGGCCAGCCAATTATCTTCGGCACCGTGGAATTCACGCTGGATACGATCTTCGCCATCGGACGCCATCCAGCCGATGTTCAGCTGGTTCACGCGAATCCGGTTGCGCATGGCGGCGAACGCCGTATTGCGGGTCAGGGTGGCTAGCGCCGCCTTGGAACCGCAGTACGAGGCATTGAAGGGTTGGCCCGCGTGGGCAACGATCGAACCGATGTTAATGATTGAGCCTTCGATGTCGTCGCGGATCATGCGCTTGATCACTTCCTGCATCAGGAAGAACGGTGCTCGGGTGTTCACCGCGAACATGCGGTCGAACAAGTCTTCATCGGTGCTCAGGATGTCCCCGCGCTCGGTCAGGCCTGCTGCGTTGACCAGCACATCGATGCGCTGAAAGATCTCGTCTGCGGTTTTGATGACGTTGCGGCAATCGGCCACCTTTGCGAGGTCGGCCTGGACGAAATGCACCGCGCAACCTGTTTGCTCGCGAATGCTGCGGGCGACGGCCTCACCTTTAGTGGTGCTACGGCCGCAGGTCACGATACCGGCAGCGCCTTCGTTAGCCAGATGCTTGGCGACGGCAGCCCCCAGCCCCTGAGTCCCGCCGGTCACGACAACGATCTTGCCTTCAAATCGTTTCATCTGAAATTCTCCTCTGCAATGAAAATTGCGTTTTTTGTTGGTATGGAATTTATATTGACATCGATGTGAGGATGCAAGATATTTCGCTTCACTCAAGAACAAAAAACAGATGCAGAGATGCATCACGTCAGGAGAAACCTATGCTACGCATTGCCGTTTTGGGTTGTGGTCGTATCGGCCAGATGCACGCTGATAACGTTGCCAAACACCCCCGAGCTCAATTGGTCGCTGTCTATGACGTTCATCGCCCTTCGGCCGAAAAGGTCGCGCTGGCGCTTGGCGTTCCTGCTGCACAAACGGCCGAGGAAATCTTCTCCTCCTCGGAAGTGGACGCGGTACTGATTGCCACCGCCACCCCTACCCACGCGGATTACATCGAGAAAGCCATCGCCGCGGGCAAGGCTGTGCTGTGCGAAAAACCTATCGATTTGAGCCTTGAGCGGGTAAATGCCTGTGCCGCGAAAATCGGTAACACCCGGCTGCCGATCCAGATCGGTTTCAACCGCCGTTACGACCCAGGTCACAGTGCCGCTCGTACTGCCTTGCTCAACGGCGAAATCGGCGACCTGCACCAGGTCATCATTACCTCCCGTGACCCAGGCCTGCCACCGCGTGCCTATCTGGAAGCGGCGGGTGGCCTGTTCCGCGACATGACCATCCATGACTTCGACCTTGCCCGCTTCATGCTCGGCGAAGAGCCGACCGAAGTCTTTGCGCTGGCCAATGCGCTGGTCGATCCGGCGTTGGGTGCAGAGCTCAATGAAGTGGACAGCGCGATGTTCATCCTGCGCACCGACTCGGGCAAGCAATGCATCATCAACAATTCGCGCGCCGCGGTGTATGGCTACGACCAGCGCGTAGAGCTGTTGGGCAACAAGGGCATGCTGATTTCCGATAACCGCAAGCCCCATGAACTGCGCCGCTTCACCAGCACCACGGTGGAAACCAGCGAGCCTTACCAGTTCTTCTTCCTGGAGCGCTACCACGAGGCGTTCATGGCTGAGATCGACGGCTTTGTCGACTGCGTGGAGAAAGGCGCTGCACCGCTGGCCAGCTTCGAGGACGGTCGCAAGGCGTTGATCCTTGCTGAAGCGGCGTATCTCTCGTTGCACGAGCGTCGCTTGGTGCGAGTGGCCGAAATATCGGATTGATCAGGACGTCAGTCTGCGTTCACTTTCACGATAAAACGCTGGCGATGCCAACCGGGAAAACCGGGTGCGCGTCGCGGCGGCTTCCAATAACAATAAAGAGTAGGAAGAATATGAAATTGTCCACGAAGCATAAGCACGCGGTATCTACACTGGTCGCCAGTGCATTGGTACTGGCCATGGGGGTAGGCACGAGCCAAGCCCAAAGCAATCCTGAAGTCAGGGTAGGTTTTACCCCGAAATTCCTCAAAGACGACTTCCAGACGCTGATGCTGGACCTTTCCAAGAAGGCGTTCCAGGCCAAAGGGTTCACGCTGTTGGGCGCCCCTGATCCGAACGGCGATGTGACCGCCCAGGTGGATGCCTTGCAAAACCTGATTGCCAACGGCGCCAACGCCATTGTCTTTGCCCCGATCGACGCCGCTGGCATTGTGCCGGTGATCAAGCAGGCCAATGCCGCGAATGTGCTGGTGTTCTCCATCGACGATGTGCCATCGGGGGGCAAAGTCACCGCTTCGATCCGTGCCGATAACGTCGATGCCGGTGCCCAGGCGGCCAAGGAAATGGTCAACCGCCTGAGCAGCAAAAAGTGCTGGGCGGCCCACACCTGCACGGTTCTTGAGTTGCAAGGCGGGTTGACCACGCCCAATGGCCTGGATCGCTCCAAAGGCTTCGCGCAGACAATGCAAGGGCTGGCGCCCGCGGTGAAACTGATCCAGCGGCCCACCGACTGGACGGCCGACATGGCTGCCGATGCCACCCAGAACGTCTTGACCCAGGTTCCTTCCCTGAGCGGCATTTTCATGGCTTCCGAGTTGATGGCCACGGCGGTCAACGCGCAGGTCAATGCCGCCGGCAAAGGCGCGTCGGTGGGTAGCCCTGATTCGATTATTCGCATCGCCGTGGATGGCACCCCTCAGGGCCTGCAGTTGATCCGCGGCAAGGCACTGGATGCGACGATCTCGCAGCCGCTCAATGCCTATGCGACGAAAACCGCCGAGTTGATCGACCTGGTCTCCAAGGGTGGCAAGATCGAAATCGGGCCGCGTGACGATGGCCAAATCGTTGATACCCCCGTAGGGCCTCAGTATCAGCTCAAGGCCACGTTGGTGACGTTGGCCAACGTGGAGTCGCCCCAGTTGTGGGCCAACATGGTCAACAAGTAAGCCGCACACAGGGTTGAAACCATGAATCTGAATAGCAACGACGCCCCGCGCGCCATCGTCGAAATGCGCAATATCGCCAAGACCTTTGGCTCTACCCGCGCTTTGCGCGGGGTGGACTTCACTCTCATGCGCGGAGAAGTCCATGCGCTGCTGGGGCGTAATGGCGCAGGAAAAAGCACGCTGGTTTCCACGATGAGCGGGTTCACGCCCGCGGACTCGGGCACGATCAGAATCGCCGGTACCCAGGTCACGGCCAACGCCCAGAATTACGCGGCAAAAATCCGCGAGGGCATCGCCCATGTGCAGCAGACGCCGCAGCTGTTCAACCTGCTGACGGTGGCCGAAAACCTGTTTCTGGAAAACCCCAGGGTCCGCGGCAAGTTCGGCACGGTCAGCCGTGCCCGCACGCTGGCATTGGCCGAGGAACTGCTGAATAACTGGGCCATCGACATTCGTGCCGATGCGCTTGTAGGCGAGTTGGACGCAGGCACCCGGCAATTGCTGGAAATCATCAAGGCGCTCAGCCGTGGTGTGCCGGTGATGATTCTCGACGAGCCAACCGCGGCACTGAGCAACGCCGAGAAAAAGATCCTCTTCGAACAGGTGCGGGCACTCAAGGCCCAAGGGGTGTCGTTCATCTATATTTCCCATCACCTGGATGAGATTTTCGAGATCGCCGACGTCGTTACCATTCTTCGTGACGGCCAGGTCGTGCGCGAGCGTGAGCCTGTGGGCGGCCTCGATGTGGACACCATCGCTGATTTGATGATGGGCAAGAAGACGCTACGCAGCATTCGCGAAGACTACACCCGCGAGCGGCAGCCGAGCCTGATCCAGGCCAAGGGCATTCGTATCGGTCCTCGCTCGGAAAATGTCATCGATTTTGAAGTGCGCGCCGGTGAGATTGTCGCCCTGGCCGGGCCGGTTGGTGGCGGCAAGGAGGCGTTGGCGATGATTCTGGCAGGCCAGCGCAAACCCGAGCAGGGACACATCAGTAATCCACGCGGTCCATTGCCCAAGATCGGGCTGGTGCCCACCGACCGGCATGTGAGCGGGTACGTGGGGCTGCTGGGGGTGCGCGAAAACGTGGTGATCGGTGGGCTGGACATCTTGTCCAACCGCTTCGGCTTTATCAGCAAGCAGGGCGAAACCGAACACGTCGAGCGGTTGGCGCAACAGACCCACGTAGTTGCCTCGACCCTCGAGCAGCCTGTCAGCCAACTGAGCGGCGGCAACCAGCAGAAGGTCGTCTTTGCCCGAGCGCTGTGCCGCAGCCCTGACATCGTCGTGGCGCTGAGCCCCACGCGCGGTGTTGACGTCGGTGCCAAGGAGCAACTCTATGCGCTGCTCCGGAACCTGGCTCGCGAGGGGCTGGGTGTCGTGGTGGTGTCGGACGAAGAAGATGAAATCGCCCAGTTGGCGAATCGAGTCGTCATCGTCTTTGACGACGAGGTCAAAGACCAGCTCGTGGGCGACTACACAATAAAAGATCTGGTATTACGGATGGAAGGTGTCCTATGAGCACAGATATGGTTAGCAACTCCAAACTCACAAAGCCGGCCGAAGGCCGTTCCAGGTTGGCGGCATTCGGCACGTCTTTTGTTGCCGACGGTTATACGATGTACCCCGTCATCCTGCTGTTGGTGATCATCGGTGCGATCGTCGCGCCGCGCTTCGCGACCGCCACCAACCTGGTGAACATTCTCGAGCAGATCAGTGTGCTGGGGCTGACCACCATTGGCCTGACATTCGTGGTCCTCATCGGTCGTCTGGATCTGTCGCTGGAAGGCGTGGTCGGTTTCGCCCCGATGTTTGCCGCCGTGACGCTGGTGCCTGCCGCGGTCGGCGGATTGGGCCTGGAACTGCCGGCGTGGATGGGCCTGGTGGTGGCGCTCGGGGTCGCCGGTGCGATCGGCTGGTTCAACGGTTTCATGGTGGTCAAGGTCGGACTGAACCCGTTCATTTCGACTTTGGGTCTGCTGGTACTGCTGCGCGGCGGCGTATTGATCATCTCCAATGGTCGCTCGATCTATTCTCCAGGCAAGGCACTGACGTTCCTGGGCTCGGAAAAAGTCCTTGGCGTTCCGTTGTCGGTGCTGGTGTTTATTGCCATCGCGGCGGTGGTTGGGGTGATCTTCAAATACCATCGCTACGGCCGGGCGCTGTACGCCATTGGCGGTAATGAAGAAGCGGCCAGGGCAGCGGGTATCAATGTCGATAAAGTCATCTGGTCGGCGTTTATCTTTGCCGCACTGCTGGCCGGGCTGGCCGGGGTGATGATGACCGGACGCCTGGATTCGGCGGTCACCACCCAGGGGCAGGGCATCATCTTCTCGGCGTTCGCGGCGGCGGTGATCGGTGGGGTGAGCCTTGGGGGAGGGCGGGGGACCATCGTCGGTGTGGTTAGCGGCGTGTTGCTGATTGGCGTCATCAATAACTTGCTGACCCTGGCCCAGGTGCCTTCGTTTTATGTACAGGCTTCCACGGGGGCGGTGATCATCATTGCCGCCGTACTGACCACCATCGCCAGCCGGCGCTCCAACGGAGTCAAGACAAGGACTTGATGGTTTAACCTACGCAAAAGCCCCTGCCATGCAGCCTGCTTCATTCAGGTTTCAGGGCAGGGGCTCTCTTGCTAACGGCGAGACCAAACCGATGGCTGGTCACGCCTCTGTGACGGTGGGAATGCGCGGTGGGACGGATTTTTTCAGGCGTGATGCGACCGCCACGGTCAGCGCCTGGACCAGGCACATGGGCGCCGCCAGCGAGCGGGAGAAGGTGTAGTCCGGCTCGGGCACGGCGAACAGCACCGAGGCGCTCTTGGCGATGGGCGACAAGGTGCTGTCGGAGATGGCCACGATCGGCACACCCGCCGCTTTGGCTTCCTCGGCGACGTTGACCACCTCCGTCGCGTAGAAGCGGAAAGACACGGCAATCAGCAGATCCTGCGGGCGCATCGTGCGGGCAATGTGCGTGGCCAGCCCACCGCCAGCGTCCAGCAGCAGGCAGCGCTTGCCCAGCATGGTGAGGCCATAGCGCAATAGCTCAACCACCGGCGAGGAGCGCAGTTGGCCGATAAGATAGACGGTGTCGGCTTTTTCGATCAGGTCTACTGCGTCGGACAGATCCGCAGTGGGGGTGCGTTCCAGCATGTCCTGCAGTGAAGCGATATCGCGCAGCACCAGCTCGTGCAGGAAACCATATTCAGAGGTGTCCTGGCGGTTCTGCAATTCGCTGCTCAGCGCCCGCAGGCGTGCTTCGAACCCTGGGGCGGCCGTTTCCAGGCGGCGCTGAAACAGCACCTGGAGATCTTTGAAACCCGTGTAACCCAATGCCTGCGCGAAGCGTACGAAGCTGGATGCGTGAATATTGCAGCGCTCGGCAATGTTGTTGACCGAATGCACGGCCACTTCATTTGGATTCTGCGTCAGGTATACGGAAATGCGCTGATAGGTCTTGCTCATCTGATCATGACGTTCATGGATCAGGCGAATCAGATCTTCATAATCCCTGGGTGGATCGATGGGGTGCATGTGTTGCCTCATTCCTGGTTCGTACACGGCGCTCACATTATAGCGTGCGCCCTGAAATTCAAGTGCGGCAACCTGTTTGCCCACAACGACGAACGCCCGGCAGCAGCACCGGGCGAGTCGCAAGCAGGTCTCGTCGAGGAAGCCGGATTTCCCGTTGCGTCAGGCCGACGAGGGCGGCTGGAGCGGGTCGAGGTGAGCACTATTGATGACCAGTGTCGGGTCCACCGTGCCGGCGAGGAAGTTCATCGCGTTCTCGATGGACGAGATTGCCATGCGTTCGCTGCACTCAGCGGTCAGGCCGGCGATGTGAGGGGACAGGATCGCGGTATCTTGAGTGAGCAGGACCGATTGCCGTGTCGGTGGCTCATCGTCGAATACGTCCACGCCCGCGGCCCCCACGTGGCCGCTGGCCAGTCCCTCGGCCAGGGCCTGTTCACAGACCACCCCACCACGCGCGGTGTTGGCGATGATGACCCCTGGTTTCATGAGCGCAAACTCTTGTGGGCCAAGTGTCGGCCGCTCGCCCCGTGGCGTATGGACCGAGATGAAGTCAGCCCATGCCAAGCCTTCTTCCAGCGATATCGGGCGCACGGGCCCCTCAGGCCAGCCGGCGCGCTCCAGGAACGGATCGAAGGCACGTACTTGCATGTTGAATCCGCTGGACATGTTTGCCAGGTGACGGCCGATGCGCCCGTAACCGATGATCAACAGGTTCTTGCCGGAAATCTCCTGCTGTTCCAGGCCATTGCGCCACCCCCAATCGCCGATCTTGCGCACCGAGCGATCGGCTCGGACGGCGCGTTTGGCGCCCGCCAGCAATTGCATCATGGCGTGCTCGGCCACGGAGATGGAGTTCACGTCACCGACCACGGTCAGACCGATCCCCCGGGCGTTCAACGCCTGCAGGTCGACCGAGTCGTAGCCAACCCCGTGCCGTGACACCACCTTGAGCTTTTTGGCTTTGGCGATGGTAGCCGCCGACAACGGTTGAGTGCGGATCACCAGGGCGTCGGCCTCGCCAATCAGTTGCGCGCAGGATGCTTCGGAAACTTCCTCGACATAATCTACGATCACCCCGCGCCGCTCGTACTCTTTGAGTAATGCCACGCCGGTAGGATGGAGTTTTCCAGCGACCAGAAGACGAGCCATCAGTAGCCCTCCTTTTTAACGTTCTGTTCGGTTTGCCCGGCTGTCAGCTTGCGCCAGGAGGCCACGGATTGCGCACTGGCCGCGGCCAGCAACCGGGTGTCGCCCGAAACGGTGGTCATGTCAAAGCCCCATTCAACGGCCCGCGCGGCATATTCAGCCGTGCCGCAGTGCAACGCGGCTTTCTTGCCGTGACGCTTGCAGGTGGCGAGGATGGTTTTGATGGCCTCGATGACCTCGGGTTCTTCGCGATCAAACGCAGGTGTCAACTCGCCCCGCGAGAGCGAAAAGGCCAGGTCGGCCGGCCCCACGTAGATACCGTCGAGCCCTGGAGTGGAGACGATTTCCTCAAGGTTGCCCATGGCCTCGGCGGTCTCGATCATGGCGAAGGCGAGGATTTCACCGTTGGCCTCGGCGGCGTAGTTCGCACCGGCGGGGTAGGCGGCACGGGTAGGGCCGAAGCTGCGCTCGCCCAGCGGCGGATAACGCATGTAGCGTACGAACTGTTCGGCCTGGGCGCGGCTGTTGATCATCGGGCAGATGATGCCGTAGGCGCCGGCATCCAGGATTTTCATGATCCAGCTGGGATCCAGCCATGGCACTCGGGCCATGATCACCGCGTCGGAGGCGCGCATCGCCTGGAACATACCGAGCACGTCCTTGTAGTCCACCGCTCCGTGTTGGATGTCGATGGAGATGGCATCGTAATCCTGCGCCGCCATGATCTCGGCGCTGAAACTGCAAGGAAGCGACAACCAGCCATGCAGCACAGGTTTTCCTTGAGCCCAGATTTGGTGCAATTTATTTTTTTTCATTTAGGGCCTCTCTTAGAAAACCAGTTGAGCAAGCTTGGTATCGAGGTAGTCGGCGATGCCTTCGCTGCCGCCTTCGCGACCCATGCCGGAGTGGTTGGTGCCGCCAAAGGGGGCTTCCGCAGCGGCGAGGGCAAAGCTGTTGATGCCGACCATGCCGGCGTTCAAGGCCGCCACGGTGCGCCGTGCGCGGTCAGGTGAGCGGGTGAAGGCGTAAGCCGACAGGCCCATGTTTGAGGCATTGGCGCGGGCGAGTACTTCTTCCTCGGTGGAGAAGCGGCTGATGGCGGCAATGGGGCCGAAGTTTTCTTCGCTAAATACACGCATGTCATCACGCACATCCACCAGCACGGTGGGCTCGAAGAAAAAACCGCTCTGCAGATGGGTAGGGCGCTTGCCGCCGTGGACGACTTTGGCACCGTCGTTCACCGCCGCGGCGACGATGGATTCGATCTCGTCCAGGCGGCTGGCATTGATCAGCGGGCCCATACCGGTGTCGGCTTGCAGCCCGTCGCCGAGCTTGATCATGGCCGTGCGGCTGACGAAGCCCTGGACGAAGGCGTCGTACAGGCTGTCATGCACGAAAATCCGGTCGGGCGTGACGCAGACCTGACCGCAGTTGGCGAATTTGGTCCCGACCGTCAGGTCCAGGGCAGCTTCGATGTCGGCATCCTCGAAGATGATCAGCGGTGCGTTGCCGCCCAGCTCCATCGAGACCTTTTTCACCGTGTCAGCCGCATCGCGAATCATCTGCTGGCCGATGCGGGTGGAGCCGGTAAGGGAGACTTTGCGCACCCGCGAATCGGCCATGATGGGGGCGTAGGTATTGCCCGTCGAACCCATGACCAGGTTCACCGCGCCATCGGGCAGGCCGCCGGCCCGCAGGCAGTCGACCATCACCATGGCCACGCCCGGGGTCTGCGACGACGGGCGCAGCACCACCGGGCAGCCGGCCGCCAGTGCCGGGGCCAGTTTGCGGGCCGGCAACGCCGCCGGAAAATTCCAGGCTGAAAAAGCCCCGACAACCCCGACGGGCTCGTGGGTGATCTCAAAGCGTCCGCCCGGCACGCGACTGTCGACGATGCGCCCATAGATGCGTCGGGCTTCTTCCGCGCACCAACGAAACTGTTCACAGGCGAGCATCCATTCACGCCCGGCCTGCGCGATGGGTTTGCCCGTCTCCGCGCAGATCATGCGTGCCGCCTCGTCGCTGCGCCTGATCATTTCGTCGGCGGCTTTATGCAGCGCCTCAGCGCGACCAAAACCGCCCAGTTCACGCATTTTTGCCAGGGCGCCGTGGGCCGCGTCGAGTGCTTCGCGGGTTTCGGCCGCCGTCGCCATGGGTACACGTCCCAGAGGCCGCTCGGTGACCGGTGAGATGACCTCGGCGCTCGCGGAGCCGGGGATCCAGCGCCCATTGATGAAAAGTCCGTATTGTTCGTACATGGTTTTTATTCGACTTTGCTGGTTTCGTGGTACGCCCCTCAGTAAGGGACCCGTGTTGCCAAACAGGATGAACGAGGTTGAGCGCAGCGCTTGCAGCGTCCCCTCGTTCATTGACCCCGGCGGCGCCGATGCCAGCCCTGGAAAAGATTCCAGCATCGGTATTCCCTGTTGAATATCTGTTTGCAATAATCATTGCGAAATGATCATATTGTCAATATGTATTCCTAAAACAACAATGGCAGTGCTTCCGGAGGAAATAAAATGACCCGCAAAACTGTGCGCATGACCATGGCGCAAGCCCTGGTTCGCTATCTTTGCAATCAGTTCACCGAGATCGACGGGCAGCGCGTACCGCTGTTCGCTGGTGTATTCGGGATCTTTGGGCACGGCAACGTAACCTGTCTTTCGGAGGCACTGGAGACGGTCCAGGACGTGTTGCCCACATGGCGGGGGCAGAACGAGCAATCGATGGCGCTGGCGGCCATCGGCTTCGCCAAAGCCAAGCGCCGGCGCCAGATCATGGTGGCGGCGACGTCCATCGGCCCGGGCGCGCTGAACATGGTGACCGCCGCGGGTGTAGCGATGGCCAACCGGCTACCGGTCTTGCTGATTGCCGGCGATACCTTCGCCAGCCGTCTGCCCGACCCGGTCCTTCAGCAGGTCGAACACTTCAACGATCCGTCGCTGACCGCCAATGACTGCTTTAAAGCCGTGGTGCGTTACTGGGACCGCATCGTGTTGCCGGAGCAACTCTTGCAATCCCTGCCGCAGGCCGTCGCAGCCTTGCTCGACCCGGCCGATTGCGGGCCGGCCTTCATCGGCCTGGCGCAGGACACCCAGGAGATCGCCTACGATTACCCTGAGGTGTTCTTCGAACCCAAGGTGTGGAAGATCCCTCGCCCGCGCGCTGATCGCGACGCTATTGCTGCCGCGGCGGCCTTGCTGAAAACCGCCAAGCGTCCCTTGATCATCTCCGGTGGCGGCGTGCGTTACTCCGGTGCCGAGGAGGCGTTGGCGGAGTTCGCGGCCAAACGCGGTATTCCCGTGGTCGAAACCATCGCCGGCAAGGGCGCACTGACCCATGACCATCCGGTGCATGCCGGCCCGATCGGGATCGTGGGGTCGACCTCGGCCAACAGCCTGGCGAAAGAGGCGGATGTGATCCTGGCCATCGGCACGCGGTTGCAGGATTTCACCACCGGCTCGTGGACCGCCTTTGCCCATGACGCGCAGTTCATCTCGATCAACGCCGCGCGCTACGACGCGATCAAGCATCGTGCGCTCTCGGTCGTCGGTGATGCGCTGGAAAGCGTTGGCGAGCTGGATGCCGCCTTGGGAGGCTACAAGGCTGATGCCCAATTGATGGCGCGTGCCCGTGCGCTGTTCGTTGAATGGAATGCGCTGCTCGACCACTACCAGCAGGCCAGTGACGCACCGGTGCCGTCCTATGCCCAGGTGGTTGGGGTGTTGAACAAGGTCGCGGCTCCGGGCGATACCTTGATTGCCGCGGCTGGCGGTACGCCGGGCGAAGTCACCAAGGGCTGGCGGGTGAAGAACCCGCACACCTTCGATTGCGAGTTTGGTTTCTCCTGCATGGGCTACGAGATCGCCGCCGGCTGGGGCTGTGCCATGGCGCAGGACGGTCCGGGCGCCGCCGGTGGCACGCCGATCGTGATGCTCGGCGACGGCACCTACATGATGATGAACTCAGATATCTACTCCGCGGCTCTTACCGGTCACAAGATGATCGTGGTGGTCTGCGACAACGGCGGTTATGCCGTTATCAATCGCCTGCAACAGGCCAAGGGCGTACCGGGCTTCAATAACCTACTTACCGATTGTCGAATCCAGAATCGCCATGATCCGTTGCACGTCGACTTCGTCAAACATGCCGAATCCATGGGCGCCAAGGCGCGTCACGTGGCTGATCTTGCGGAGCTCGAGCAAGCCATGATCTGGGCCCGGGGCAACGAGGGCGTGACCTTGATTTCCATCGTCTCCGACGCCTGGAAGTGGGTGCCTGGTGATGCTGATTGGGATGTGGGTGTCCCCGAGGTCTCGACCTTTGAAAGTGTCCGCGCTGCTCGTGCCGCGCAGGAAAAAATTCGTGAAGCTCAACGGTTGGGTGTGTGAGATGAAAGCAAAACTTGGTATTGCGCCAATTGCCTGGTGGAACGACGACCTCGAAGAACTTTCCGATGACGTCAGCCTCGAAGAGTGCCTGCGTCAGGCCTCCGTGGCCGGTTTCACCGGCATGGAAACCGGGCGTCGTTTTCCGATGAACATGACGGAGCTGGGTCCGATCCTGTCGCGCTATGGCATGTCGGTGTGTGGCGGCTGGTTCTCGGGACTGCTGCTGGACGGCGACCTCGAGGCGGAAAAAGATCGTATCTCGCAGCAGTTGGACTTCTTTGTTGCGGCGCAGGCGCCGTGCCTGGTGTATGGCGAGACCGCCAGTTCGATCCAGGGCATGCGCAGCGCGCCGCTGGTGACAAAACCGAAAATTTCCGAGGTCGAGATGGCCGCCTATGGCCGCAAGGTTTCCGACTTTGCCGACTGGTGCGCCAGGCAGGGCATGCCGCTGGCGTACCACCACCACATGGGCGCCGTGGTCGAAACAGAGGCGGAATTGGACCTGCTGATGAAGCATTCCACGGTTGCGTTGCTGTTCGACGCGGGACATATGTCTTTCGCCGGCGGTGACTTGCTGCGCGTGATCGAAAACCACCATGCGCGGATTATCCACGTGCACAGCAAGGATGTTCGTAGTCCGGTGGTGAACGGCCTCAATCGCACTCGGGAGAGCTTCCTCGATGCGGTGATCCAGGGCGCGTTCACTGTGCCAGGTGACGGCAGTCTGGACTTCGAAGCCCTCGTCAAGGCCCTGGCCAGCAAGGGTTACGAAGGCTGGTTCGTGGTGGAGGCCGAACAGGATCCTCGCCTCAACCCGCCACTGGAAATGGCCCGCAAAGGCCACGCCGAATTGCTCAGGGTCATGACGGCGGCGGGTTATCAAGTCGTGAAGTAAGCGTTGCCAATCCGCCACTTGCAGCGGGTGGCGGATCGCTTGCGAACAAACACCTCATTTTTCAACAGGGACATTTCAATGTCTCCAGGAGCGTGCATCTCTAAAAAGACCGATCCGACAGTCATTCAATAAATCAGGCATGAAAATAACAATAATCTGGAGTGCAGTTGATGTTGAAATCCCTAGTCAAGCGGGACCCCTTCGTTCGTCCAAAAATCAGCCTTGCGCTTTGTCTGGTCAGCGGCTTCGGTGTGCAAGTAGCATCGGCTGCCGATACCTTCGACCCGTCGCAATACGCATTGGGCGACTGGGGCGGAG
The DNA here is from genome assembly GCF_023242525.1 of Pseudomonas sp. MWU12-2319. Classification (NCBI taxonomy): domain Bacteria; kingdom Pseudomonadati; phylum Pseudomonadota; class Gammaproteobacteria; order Pseudomonadales; family Pseudomonadaceae; genus Pseudomonas; species Pseudomonas sp. MWU12-2319. Next base: position 228,644 of record NZ_JALJES010000007.1, on the reverse strand, counting down.
TGCGTTCCGGGCTATACCAGAAAGGCTATGACTTTTCCGTCGAATATGTGGGCGAAGCCGCCGCCAACCTGCGTGGTGGATACGATAAAGACCATACGGCACGTTATGCCGATCAACTGGCGCTGGGGACCAAGCTCGACCTGCAGAAAATTGCCGGTTGGGACGACGCTTTATTCCAGCTGACTGTCACCGAACGCAGTGGCCGCAACCTGGCCAATGATCGCATCAGCGATCCCCGCGCCGGGATGCTCAGTACGCCTCAGGAAGTCTATGGCCGTGGCCAGACCTGGCGGTTGACGCAGATGTGGTTGAGCAAAGGGCTGCTGGATGGTGCGCTGAACGTCAAGGCGGGTCGGTTTGGTGAAGGGGAGGACTTCAATACCTTCCCTTGTGACTTCCAGAACAACGCTTTCTGTGGTCCACAGGCCGCTAACTGGGCGGGATCGGTCTGGTACAACTGGCCGGTCTCGCAATGGGGGTTGCGCGTGAAGTACGCGCTGTCGTCTGAAGTCTACGCGCAGATTGGCGCCTTCGAAGTCAATCCATCGAACCTTGAGGTCGGCAACGGCTTCAAGCTCAGCGGCAGTGGCAGCAAAGGCGCACTCATACCGGCGGAAGTGGTCTGGTCGCCTAAGGTCAATGGGCTGCCGGGCGAATACCGGTTGGGTGGTTACTACAGCTCGGCCAAGGCCGATGATGTCTACGAGGGCGCGGATGGGCAGCCGCAGCCGGTGTCAGGTGGCGCTTTCCGCCGCCGTAGCAACAAACACGGGGCCTGGGTGGTGGCCCAGCAACAACTCACCAGCCGTGGTGGGGACCCGGCGCGGGGGCTGAGTGTGTTCTTCAACGCCACGGTGCACGATAAGGCGACCAACCTGGTGGACAATTTCCTCCAAGCGGGCTTCGTCTATAAGGGGTTTTTCGACACTCGGCCAAACGATGACTTTGGTGTTGGCGTAGCCAGGATCCACGTCAACGAAAATGTGACCAAAGAGGCACAGCTGACCAATGAATTGGCAGGCATCAATGATTATGACAACCCCGCCTACATGCCCGTGCGCCACAGCGAATGGGACGCCGAGATTCACTATGGGTTTGCCTTGGCGCCGTGGTTTACCATCCGTCCCAACCTTCAGTATGTCGTTCACCCAGGCGGCGTGGATGAAGTGGACAACGCCCTGATTGCGGGGGTGAAGTTCATCACCAAGTTCTGACATCTGCCATTTGCGTCGAAGTGACAATATGTGCGCGTTTGGCCCTGTGGAGCCGGGCTTGGTCCGGTTCCACAGGTGCCCAATCGCCGACGCGATCACGCGGTTTGAAATCCGCCTGACAGCTTCTGCTTCAAATAACTGACCAATGCCGTCACCGATTTAGGGACATGGGGCGAGTAGGGGCGAATGAGATAAATCTCGTCGGCGAAGGCCCCCGTCAACGTCCAGTCCTTGAGCACCTGCACCAGCTTGCCGCTGGCAAGCGCGTCATGGGCGCTGAAGTCAGGTAGCAGGGCAATGCCCAGATGGCTGAGCGCCGAGTCGCGCAACGCTTCGCTGTTGTTGGTGGCAAAGCTGCCGGCGATGGGCACCGTGATGCGTTCTACATTTTTTGCGCCTCGTTTGGTTCGTTCGAAGGTCCAGGCGGGTTGATCAGTGCCGCGCGGGTAATAAAGACAATTGTGGGTGGGGAGCTCTCCAGGCTCTCGGGGTTCACCCTCGCGCTGCAGGTATTGCCGGGTGGCGACGAGTACGGAAGCGGTGTCGCAGAGTTTCCAGGCCACGTGTGTTTCCGGCACCTGGAAACCATGCCTGACTGCCAGGTCATATCCCTCGGCGGCCAGTGAACTCAGGGCATCGGAAACATCCAGTTGAATGCGCACCTGCGGATACTGCTGGAGGAATTCAGCGAGGTGAGGCACCAGTTGCTGCCGGGCGAAGGCAACGGGCGCGGTCAGGCGCACCAGGCCGCGGATTTCCCCGGCCGAGTCCCGCACCGAGGAAAAACTGCGGGCAATGTGCTCATAGGCGCTGCGCACTTCGCGGGTCAATGACAGCCCGGCATCGGTAAGCCGCACGCTGCGTGTGGTGCGGGTCACCAGACGCGTGCCGGTGGCCTTTTCAAGATCGCTGATGCGTTGGCTGACTGCGGATTTACTGACACCCAGGCGTGCCGCGGCCGCAGTATAGGTGCCTTGTTCCTCTAGCACCGATAGCCAGTGGATATGGCTCCAGAGTCCTTCGATTTCAGATTTTTCCACGAGTTTATTGTTCTCATAAATGCACAATCAGTTCTGGATTCTGCTCTGGTTTGGAACAAACTGAAAGCCTATCGTGAGTTTCACCGCTGGCTTGCAACGCTGCCAGCCCAACTCTCAACCTGGATCAACTGCCATGACCACCTCGATCGAGCATTTCATCAATGATCAACGCGTTTCCCGCGATGATCGCTATCAGGACGTCTACAACCCTGCCACGGGTGAGGTGACTGGGCGCGTTGCGCTGGCGAGCCGCCAGACCGTTTCCGAAGCTGTCGAGGCGGCCAAGACCGCGTTCCCCGCCTGGAGCGATACTCCACCCATCCGCCGTGCGCGGGTGCTATTTCAGTATCTGCACCTGCTGCGCATGCGCAAGGACGATCTGGCACGCATTATCGTCGCTGAGCACGGCAAGGTCTTCACTGACGCCCAGGGTGAAGTGGACCGTGGCATCGATATTCTGGAATTCGCCTGTGGTATTCCGAACCTGCTCAAAGGTGATCATTCCGACCAGGTATCCCGAGGCATGGATAACTGGACCATGCGCCAGCCTCTGGGTGTTGTCGCCGGCATCACGCCCTTCAACTTCCCGGTGATGGTGCCCATGTGGATGTACCCGGTCGCCATCGCTGCCGGTAATACCTTCATTCTCAAACCGAGCCCGACTGATCCGAGCGCGGCCCTGTTCATGGCTGAGCTGCTTCGCGAAGCCGGGCTGCCCAAAGGTGTATTCAACGTTGTTCAGGGCGACAAGGAATCGGTTGATGCACTGATCGAGCACCCCGACGTCAAGGCGATCAGCTTCGTGGGCTCCACGCCCATTGCCCAATACATCTATGAAACCGGTGCACGCCACGGTAAACGTGTGCAAGGCCTGGGCGGCGCGAAAAACCATATGGTCGTCATGCCCGATGCGGATATCGAGCGTACTGTCGATGCGCTGATCGGTGCCGCGTTTGGCAGCGCCGGCGAACGTTGCATGGCCATCTCGGTGGCGGTCCTGGTCGGTGACGTGGCGGACCAGGTGGTCGCGGCACTGACCCGGCGCGGTCGTGAGTTGAACATCACCGACGGCCGCGACCTGAAGGCGGAGATGGGACCGATCGTTTCGCGGGCCGCCCGTGAGCGAATCAGCGGTTACATCGCTCAAGGCGTGGAGGCGGGTGCGCAGTTGCTGCTCGATGGTCGTGACTTTGTACCGGCCGAGCCAGGCCTGGAGAACGGGTTCTGGTTGGGGGCGACACTGTTCGACCATGTCACCGCCGAGATGAGCATCTACCGCGAAGAGATCTTTGGCCCGGTCCTGGCCTGCGTGCGCGTACCTGACTTCGCCGCAGCGTTGAAACTGGTCAACGAGCATGAGTTTGGCAATGGCGTCAGTTGTTTCACCCGCGATGGTAATGTCGCCCGCGAATTTGCCCGTCGTATCGACGTGGGCATGGTCGGCATCAACGTGCCAATTCCGGTGCCGATGGCCTGGCATGGTTTCGGCGGCTGGAAGAAAAGCCTGTTCGGTGACATGCATGCCTATGGGGAGGAGGGCGTGCGCTTCTACACCAAGCAGAAATCGATCATGCAGCGCTGGTCGGAGAGCATTGAGCAGGGGGCCGAGTTCGCGATGCCTGTCTCCAAATAACCTGAGTTTCAAGCTTTACCGCCTGCGCCGGGAGTGGGCTTTGCCCTTCTCGGCGCAGGGTAAAACAAGAATAAAAAAGGACGTGCCATGAGCGCTGACATTGAAAAACAAGTGACGAACAAAATCTTCTGGCGGCTGTTGCCGTTGCTGATTTTGCTCTACATCGTTTCGTATCTCGACCGTGTCAACGTCGGTTTCGCGGCGCTGACCATGAACGCCGATATCGGTCTGAGCAGCGCGGTCTTTGGATGGGGGGCCGGGTTGTTTTTCATTGGCTATTGCCTGTTCGAAGTGCCCAGCAACCTGATGATGATCAGGGTCGGTGCGCGGCGCTGGATTGCCCGTATCCTTTTTACCTGGGGGCTGATTGCCACCTGCATGGTGTTTGTCGAGGGGCCCAGAAGCTTCCTGACACTGAGGTTTTTGCTGGGGGTGGCGGAAGCCGGATTCTTCCCTGCGGTCATTCTTTACCTGACCTTGTGGTTCCCGGTACGTTATCGAGCCCGCATTATCTCGACCTTCATGTTGTCGATCCCGATTTCCCTGGCAGTCGGCGCGCCGATTTCAACCTTGCTGCTGGAGCTCGATGGCCTCCTGGGCCTCAAGGGCTGGCAGTGGTTGTATATCGTCGAGGGGACCCCGGGCATTCTGTTGCTGGGTGTGGTGCTCAAGTGCCTACCGGATTCGCCACGGCAGGTGCATTGGTTGAATGATACGCAGCGTGAATGGCTGGCCCGTGAACTGGCAAACGATATCAAGGCCAATCCCCCCAGGCTCGATAGTAAGAATTCACTGTGGGAGGTGTTTCGCAGTCCCGCCATCCTGGTGTTGTGCACCCTGTATTTTTGCGTTGCCGCAACCAATCTCGGGCTTTCGATGTTTTTGCCGCAGATCATCAAACAGCAAGGCTACAACGGCATGGCGATTGGTTTCGTCGCGGCCATTCCTTATGTCGTGGGCTGCATCGGCATGGTCACCATCGGCCTGCTTTCCGACCGTCTCAACAAACGCAAACGGTTCCTGATCATCGCGCTGCTGTTCCTGGCCGGTGGCCTGGCAATGGCGGGGTGGATGCCCGGCAACTATCTGGCAATCCTCGGCATGTGTGCCGCAACCATTGGCATGATGGGCTTCAAAGGACCGTTCTGGCCGTTGCCGTCGCTGTACCTGAGTGGCAGCAGCGCGGCAGCCGGTATCGCATTGATCAACTCCGTGGGCAACCTCGGTGGTTTCTTCGGCCCCGGGCTGGTCGGCATGGCCAAGGACATGACGGGTAATTTCGAGAGCGGGCTCTACCTGCTGGCGGGGCTGGCGCTGTGCGCCTTGTTTCTGACCGTTGTTTTTGTCTCGGACCCTGATGAAGTCGCGCGACAGAAGGCCTCTGCCGAGTTGGTCTTGCCCAAGCCGTGAGTGTGGCGGCGATGCGGGTGGAGAAATACCCAATAAGCGCGGTGTAGGCCTCATTTGGCGGTCAGGTCAGCGCCGGCCAGCCCCGCAGATATGGGCAACAGGACTCTGAAATATTTACTGGATCACCGCGCTGAGCAGCTATTTGATCTAACCTCTTGATGCCACCGTATGAGGACAGCTCTACCACGCTCGGTCTTCTTAGCGTTGCGGTTCCTACCGAAGGTGGGCAAATCTGTCTAATAGAATCGGCTGCTTGACGGGTTGCATTTGTTTTTACTCCGAGCGGTTTAACGTGGATGGGTTATTGCAATGATGCCGGTTAACGATCAAGGAGATTTCAGATGCCTCAAGTAAAAGCAATCGGCAGTCACGCGGTGGCATTGGTAAAAGATGACGTTGTTTTTGAGGACGTCTCAATATTTTTTATTATTGCCCACGGCATAAAAGTTGAAGGAAAGTTTATCAGTAATTTCAGTATTTACTTTCCATGGGGGGTTGATAATTTTGGCTGGTATGACACGGACAATGGGTTCCCCTTGCAAGAGATCTATAGAAATCTGCGTCAAGGTCGGCCGCAGGGGCTAACACCGAACCTGAGTTTAAAGTCGGAGCTGGCACCGACTCAAAGTCCACTCGACATCTTATTGTCAGGCATCTTGCCGACAAAGACATCTGTTCGTGCCTCATGGGAAGAACCCTTGCTGACAAGAACGATCTGTGAAGTACCTAATATTAATTTGACGCCAAAGGATCTCACACCGGTTTTTTGCGAAAAAATGTTGTTGAAGTATTATCTGGATGGTGGGACGGAGGACGTCGGTATTGTCTGCCTTAAAAAAGATGAAAAATTAGATGACGTATTAAGGCTTCTCGGCGTAGCGCTGAAAATGGACAAGTACTCGGACGTGTTGGCGATTTGCCTGTGTTGTAGTGTGGCGTCTGGCGACGAGGGCAATGCCCACAACAGAGCAGATGGTTATGTCCAGGTTCTTGATTAAACACGATCAGCGCCATGGCAGCCCCCCGCCCAAATGGCAACCAAACCTTGCGAGAGCCAATCGGACCCCGGCGGCTTGCTGCTTTGTGGCGCGCGGCCAGATCGGCACGTAGTTGTGGTGTGCCGATGGCGCTCATGCGGGGGCAACTTTGCCTGTCGGTCGTTGAGTTTCAGTCGTTCAAGGGCTGAGGAAGTCCTGATAGTTGGCCTTGGTAATGAGCTGATAAGGAATGGTCAACTGTGCTGTATAGGGTTCTTTGCGGACCATCTTCAGTGCTAAATCAATGGATCCGACGGCCTGGCGTTTGTTGTCCTGGTAGACGGTTACCACCAGTTGATCCCTCTTGATTGCATCGAGGCCGGCGGGGCCGCCATCGCTGCCACCCACCAGGATGTCCTTGCCCGGGCGCATGCCGGCTTGTTTGATGGCCATCGCCGCGCCAATGGCCATTTCGTCGGCATTGGCGGCCACGGCATCTATTTTTTTCCCCGACAGAATCCAGTTATTCATCAGGTCCATGGCCTTGCCACGCTGCCATTCGGCGCTTTGCTCCTCGACCACGTGGATGTCCGGATAGCTTTTAAGCACTTCCTTTACACCCTGGGTACGGCTGTGGGTGGCGTCGTTGGAGAGCAGGCCGAGCATGATCGCCAGATTGCCTTTGCCGCCCATTTTTTCCGCCAGGTAGCGCATTTGTATTTCGCCGGCCTTGATTTCATCCGAGCCCACATAGCCGACGCCGGGTGGCAGTTCAGCCAGGTCGGGGCGGCGGTTGACATAGACCAGGGGGACACTGGCCTTGCGCGCCTGGTCGGTTATTTTTTGTGTGGCGGCGGTATCCACCGGATTGACAATGATCGCGTCCATGCTCTGGGCGGTGAAGTTCTGTACCTGATTGAGCTGGCGTACCACATCGCCCTGGGCGTCTTCGAATTGCAGGGTGACGCCGGGCAGTTCCTTGGCGTGGGCGGCCATGTAGTCGCGCATCTGCGCCAGGAATACATCATCGACCTGGGCAATGCTGACGCCGATACGGATATCGGCCAGTGCCAGCGGTGTGAAGACAATGGCAAGCAGGAAGGTCAGAAGTCGTTTTTTCATGGTCGCACTCCGGTTTTGTTGTTGTTTTTGGATCGTTTGGAAACAGGGTCAGGCCTGGCGTTTGGCATGCATTTGCGCCACGCGCTCGGCAAAGGTCGCGTAGGGCCAGCGTTCGTTCAGCGCTTGCCACATCAGTTGTTGCCCGGTCTGCGGGGCCAGGCCGTGCAGGGGTGGGTCGGTGTCGAGGTTGCTGGGAAAGGAATAACCGTCGGCGCAGCTGGCGATCACCGCAGCCAGTCCGGGTGCGTCTAGTACTTGATCCGCCCACTGCTGCAGCAAGCAGGGGTAGAGCGCGAGCATCATGCGTTCGCGGTTCACAGTTTCCATGGGCTTGCCGAAGGCCGAGGAAATCTGCAGCAGGTTGGCCATGCGTTGGCGATCCGGCGTGAGGTTGCTACCAGCGGCGTGGAACAGCGCGGGATTGAAGAACAGCAGGTCACCCTTGCTCAGCGGCAGTTGCACCGCCTGCTTTTGGAAGTAGTCGATGAACTCGGCGCGGCGCCAGGCCAGGTAACCCAGCGCGTACTGTTGGGAAAACGGCAACAGCAGGGTCGGGCCGGTGTCCAGCGGCATGTCGGAGTGGGCCACGGCGCCCTGCAATGTCAGGTACTGGGACAGCACCTGCAAGGGCAGAGGAAAACGCTCGACTTCAGCGACCGTCTGGAACCCCAGGTGGTAATCACGGTGGGGTTGCTGGGCCTGTCCACCGGGGTGCACCACGTTGACCTGGGCGGTGACCTGGAAGTGCGGACCCAGCCAGGCTTCGGCAATCAGCCCCAGCAGTGGGTTGGCGTAGTACTCGATGAAGGACGATGGCGAGTGCAGGGCGGCCTTCTGCAATGAATTCCAGATACGTCCGTTGCTGCCGGCCTTGGCGAAGTGGTCGCTAGCCACGCCCTGGGCGGCCTCCTCGGCGAAGATCGCCTCGAATACCCGGCTGTGGCGATCAACCACCCCCAGGTCGCTATAGCCCTGGCGCACCACCATGACCCCCGGGCCGTCGCGAAACAGCCGGTGCAACTCGTTCAGCAGCGCGTGGCGGTCAGCGTTGCGCAAGGCCTGCGCCTGATAGATCGGCACATTGCCCTGCACCTCGCTGCAGTGGGGGTAGTCCTCGGGGCGGGCCTGTTGTTCGCACAGCCGGGCGAAGTCGTGCAGTTGCACGGAGTCGGCCCGGACAAAGGCTGACAGGGGCTGATTCATCGGGTGTTCTCCGGCAAGCTCAAGGGCTGCCCCGGGCGCGGCGCGCTGTCGTCGCCGCAGCCGATCACGCCTTGCTCCAGATCGATCACCGTGCCGGTCATCATCCCCGACTCGCGGGACAGCAGGAACGCGACGCTTTGGGCGACCTCCTCGGGCTTGAGCAGGCGGCCGAAGGGCTGGGCGTGCTCGGCCTTCGCCAACCAGCCGTCTTGGGCACCATGGTAGCGGCGCTGGATCTCATCCTCGTGGGGGGTGTCCATCCAGCCGATATTCAGGCCATTGACCCGGATGCGGTTGCGCAGGGCGCTGAAGGCGACGTTTTTGGTCAGGATCGCCAGCGCGCCCTTGGAGGCCGAGTAGGCTGTCAGGTAGGACTGGCCGCCGTGGCCGACGATGCTCTGGATATTGACGATGGCGCCTTCCACGCCCTGGCTGATCATCAGCTTCAGCGCTTCCTGCATGAGGAAGAACGGCGCTCGTACGTTGACTGCGAAGAGGCGATCGAACAGTTCCGGAGCCGTGTCCAGGATGCTCCCGCGATCCGACATGCCGGCGCAGTTGACCAGCCCGTGCAGGGTACCGAAGTGGGTGCGGGCGGCATCGATGACCGCGCGGCAGTCGTCGATCTGCTCCAGGTCGGCCTGGACAAAGAACGCCTGGCAATCCAGTTCCGCCAATTGGCGCACCTGTGCCTGACCCTGTTCGGGGCGTCGCCCGCAAATGATCAGGCCGGCCGCACCGCGGCGGGCCAGGGTGTGGGCCACCGCGGCACCGAGGCCCTGCGTGCTGCCGGTGACGACAAAGTACTGGCCATTGAACGAGGTGGCGAGGTTGCTTTCAGACATGCGCTTCTCCTGGTTTTTGTTGTTATCAAGGTACCGGCTCGACGCTCGGCGAAATTGAGACTAGCATCGTGCTGACCTCGATAACGCCCGAAAAGACCTCAAAAAAACCTCAGGCTGAAACCATGATCGAACGCGCCAAACACTTCTCCATCAAGCAACTGGCCACCCAGGCGGGGGTCAGCAAGGCTACGGTCGATCGCGTACTGCACCAGCGTGGCAGCGTGCATTATCAGACCCAGCGCCGTATCGAGCAGGCCTTGATTGAGCTCGAAGCCCAGGAAAAGAACGGCCTGGCGGTGGGGCGCACCTTTCATATCGATGTGATCATGCACACGCCGCGCCGCTTCAGTGCGGCGGTGCGGGCGGCGATCATCACCCAACTGGCGAGCCTGGCGCCGTTTCGCATTGCCCCACGTTTTCACCTGTTCGAAGAAATCGAACCCCAGGCGATGCACGACCAGTTGTTGCGCTGCCTCGATATGGGCAGTCAGGGCGTGGTGCTCAAGGCCGCCGACGAGCCGGCGGTGAACCTGGCGGTCAAGCAGTTGGCCGCGGCCGGGATTCCGGTGGTGACCCTGGTGACCGACCTGCCCCACAGCGAGCGCATCGGCTATGTCGGCATGGACAACCGCACCGCCGGACAGACCGCCGCGTACCTGTTGTCACGCTGGCTGGGGCCGCAGTCGCAGGAGGTGGCGGTGGTGATCGGCAGCGAGCTGTTTCGCGGGGAGGAAGAGCGCGAAATGGGCTTTCGCATGTGGCTGCGTGGCCGCGCCGCGCATTTGCGCGTGCTGGACATCAGCGGTGGCTACGGGGTGTACGAACGCACCCTTGAACGAGTGACCGAGGCGCTGAGGCAGCATCCCGACCTCAAGGCGGTCTACAGCGTGGGGGGCGGTAACCGGGCGATCGTCGATGCGTTCGCGGCATCGGCGCGGCCGCTGGAGGTGTTTATCGGCCACGACCTGGATGAGGAAAATCGCCAGTTGCTGGCCGAGGAAAAAATCGCCGCGATCATCGACCACAATCTGCAGATCGATGCTCGCCATGTGTTCCTGCACATCCTGCAATTTCATCGGCTGTGGAAGGACGGGCCGATCGCACCCTCCCAGGTGCAGATCGTCACGCCGTTCAACCTGCCTTACTGAGCGGCATCCGTGCAGTCCATGTTGTCTTACTGTGGACGAACGCCATCGAACGCATCCTGCAGCAGTTGGCGAATCGCTGCTGCCTCGATGGGCCGTGGGTTCCAGTAAGGATTGGCGAGGGCAATGTCCGTGGCGCGATCCAGGTCGGCCTTGGTCAGGCCCAGATCCTTGAGGCGTGTCGGCGCCCCCAGGGAGCTGGAGAGGTCGAACAGGGCGGCCGCGGGGCTGCAATCGTCGACGTTCAGCGCCCGGCAGATACGCGACAAGCCTGGCGCCGCGGACTGGTTGTAGGCGATGGCGTGGGGAAGCACGATCGTATGGGTCTGCGCATGCGGCAGGTTGAAGCTGCCGCCCAGGGTGTGACAAAGCTTGTGATGCAGGGCCATGCCGACGTTGCCGAGCACGGTGCCGCACAGCCACGCGCCATAGAGGCAATCGCCGCGGGCATCGAGGTCGGTCGGGTTGCGATGGATGCGTTTCATGCCTTCGGCCAGGGCCCTGATGCCTTCTTCGGCCATCAACGACATGACCGGATTGCCATCCTGGGCGTACAAGCCTTCGGCCGCGTGGGCGATAGCGTTCATGCCGCTGGTGATCGACATCTCGAGGGGCAGGCTGACGCTGAGCTCCGGGTCGTAGATCACCGTCTTGGGCAGCACCCGCGGATCCTTGCCGGTACGCTTGAGGCCGTTCTCGGTCAGGCCGAAGACCGGGGTCATCTCGGAGCCGGCGTAAGTGGTCGGGATGGCCAGGATCGGCAGCCCGGAGTCCATGGCGATGGCTTTGCCCAGCCCGGTGGTTGAACCGCCACCGATGGCCACGGCGCAGTCGGCTCCCAGTTTGCGTGCGACTTCACGGGCTTCCCGTGCCGTCTCGATAGGAACGTGCATGACCGCCTTGTCGAAAATATCGGCGGCCCGGCTGCCGAGCAATCGAACGATGTTTTCCGCCTGGGCGCGTTGTTCCGGCGTGCAGAGGACCAGCGCCCGCTTGGCGCCTAATCGATCGATTTCCGCCTCCAGTTGCTGCAGCGAGCCTTTGCCAAAAATGACGCGCGACGGCTGACCGTTATAGATGAAGGGGGGCGTTGACATTGGGCAGGTCTCCTGGGGTGGATGCAGGTGCTGGACGCTGGACGATAGGCGTGGGTTGATAGGCAAGTAGCTGCCAATGCGCTGCCGTCTTGAGCCAGACGCTGAGGGTTCGGTTATTGAGGGTTTTGGCCACGCCGTGGGAAACGATATCGGCGGACATTTCGCCAAAGACCAGGGCGGTATCGCCGACAGTGCGCACTTCCTGCACGACATGTTCTATTCGGTGATAGAGATAAAGACCGTTGCGACATTTATTCAAGTAACTGGCCAGCGTGTCCCGGACACCATTGGAGTGCACATAAACCAACTCGTTATGGGCCAAACGCTGGAAAGCTTCGAGGTCGCCTTGTTGCATCGCCTGGTAGCGTTGTTGTTCTAATGAGCTGATTAAAGCGATAAGGGACACGTTGTCGTTCATGCTGACCTCGAAACGGGAAATAACCATGCGCTTAGCTGACCGCATCCTTCGCCAGGACGAAATCGAAGGCCAAGCTATAAAACGGATCGCGACTCAGTGTGCCGGCCGGGGTCATGCCGGCGTCCTGTCGTTGCCATTCGGTAATGAGTGAAGAGCGCACACCAAACACCGCATCTGAATCCAGATAGGGGTCACCCTCGCGAAATACCTGGGTGGTCAAGCGTTGATAGCCGGCGGCGCTGACGGTGAATTCCAGGTGGGCCGGCCGCCAGGCATGGCGGTTGAGAGCGCTGAGCAGCTGGCCGACAGGGCCGTCATGGGGGATACGTTGGCTGTTCGGTATCGCCGTGCAGAAGTGGTATTGGCCACGTTCATCGGCCTGTAGCAGGGCGCGTTCGGCCAGGCTGGCGCCAGCGGCCAGACTGATTTCCAGGGCCGCGTAGGGGATGGGATTGCCCTTGGCATCACGGACGGAGCCATGCACGTAGCCTTTCGGGCCATCCAGTTCCCCGCTGAGGTCGGCGCCCAGGTCGTGGACGCTGGGCTCGTGCTCGGGCAACACGTGGAACGCCGCGGCCTCGGTGCAGCCGGCGGGTTTCTTGTCGTTCTGTGCGAGCACCAGGGTCGATAGCCCGAGGACGTGGGATAACAGCACAAACTCCTGGTGGTCGGCCGAACAGGTTTTGCCGACCTGGCTGAGAAAGTCGATGCCGCTCTGCCACTCTTTTTCCGTCAGTTTGATATCACGGGCAAAGGCGTGCAGGTGTTGCACCAGGCTGGTCATGACGGCGCACAGGCGCGCATCGGCCGTACCACTGTTATTGGCCAACACCGCCTGGGTGATGGTCATTTCGTCCAAATTGCGCATCTCGACTCCCTGAACTTTTCCGGCCCATCGGCACCGCGGCATTTTTTGCGATGTCGGTAACTTCACTTCTCAGGCCACTGCGCCGCACGTTATAGTTCCGCTGGATGTAAGAAAAGTCCGTTTCTGGAATTCTTTATTTCATATGTGAAAAAATAAGAAGGGAGCACACCTTGGATCGACTGACCGAACTGGAGCTTTTTGTCTTGACCGCGGAAGTCGGCACCTTGAGCAAAGCCGCGGAAATACTGGGCTTGTCCAATGCCGCCGCGAGCCGGCACCTGGTGGCGCTGGAGCAGCGTCTCAATGTCCGTCTGATCGACCGCAATACCCGGCGCCTGGCCTTGACCCACTCGGGCCATCAGTTCTACACCAGTTGCAAAAGCCTGCTGGGGGAATTGAAGGAGGCCGAAGCGTCACTCAGCGAGTCGTTGGTCCAGCCGGTCGGCACGCTGACCATTACCGGCTCGATCTCGTTCTGCATGTTGCACATTGCCCCGCTGATCCCGGCCTTTCGGAAAATGTACCCACACATCACCGTGAAGGTGCTGGGTGAGAACCGCTATTTCGACATCATCGACAGCGAAATCGACCTGGCGATCAGAACCCGCGAGTACGAGCCCGACTCCAATATCACCATTCGCCGCCTGGCCGAAACGCGCCGGGTGTTGGCGGCGTCGCCCGGTTATCTGCAACGCAAGGGCACGCCGAAAACCATCGCGGATCTTTCTCAGCATGACCTGTTGATCTACAGCCATGCCAACCAGCCACGGGTGATGCGTTTTACCAAAGGTGCGGAGGAGGTGGCCCTGAAGGTCGAGCCGATACTGGAAACCAACGATGGGCAGATTGTCCGCGCCGCCGCCCTGGCTGGCGGCGGTATCCTGGTGCAGCCCAAATACATCATCAACGCCGATCTGGTGGCCGGGCGCTTGATTCCAGTGTTGGATGATTGGGATCTACCGAGGTTGACCATCAATATGGCCTTTCAAAGCCGTCGTTATATGCCTGCGAAGTTGCGCGTCTTCATCGACTTTTTGCTGGCCGACTTTAACCAACATGAGTACGAACGCTACTGGACACGCTAAGGCGGTTTTCCGCTGGGCGGAATTCACATTTATAGTTTTGCTGGGTATTCACTGCAACTTTCAGGTCCTATGATCCGTGGCGCTGGTGCTGGAGGACTTTTATGTTCGACACGGCCCCGGCTTCCTTTGAACGATTATTAAGTTGGCATTATTGAGCCCGGCTTCAATTCGCCTGCGCGTTAACAACAAGACTAACAATAAGGAAACGTCACGCCATGAAAAACTTTGCCAAGTGCACGGTTGCGGTCAGCTTTTGCCTGCTGATTCCCGGTTTTGCCTGTGCCGCCGATGAAGCCTTTGCCCAGGACTCCCGCTGGATGACCGGTGACTGGGGTGGGCAGCGCAGCAAGTGGCTGGACCAGGGTGTCGATATCGAGTTGGGCTACACCGGAGAAATGGCCGCCAATGTTCACGGTGGCTATGACAAAAACGTCACCGCCCGCTGGACCGAGCAATACGCCGTCGGCTTCAAGGCCGACCTGCAAAAAATCCTCGATTGGGAAAACACTCAGTTTCAATTCACGGTCACAGAGCGCGATGGGCGCAACCTGACCAACGATCGGGTGGCCGATCCGCGAGTCGGCGCTTATTCGTCGTCGCAGGAAGTGTATGGCCGGGGGCAGACCTGGCGGTTGACCCAGATGTGGATGAGTAAGGCCTGGCTTGATGGCGCCCTGGACATCAAGGCCGGTCGCTTCGACGAAGGCTCGGATTTCAACAGCTTCCCCTGCGACTTTCAGAGCACGCCATTTTGCGGTGCTCAGGCGGCCAACTGGATCGGCGACATCTGGTACAACTGGCCCGTCAGCCAATGGGCCCTGCGCACCCGGTATCAGTTCACCCCTGAGGTGTACGCACAGATCGGCGTCTTTGAGCAAAACCCTTCCTATCTGGAGAGTGATAACGGCTTCAAGCTCAGCGGCAGCGGCACCAAGGGCGCGGTGATCCCCATTGAGGTGGTCTGGAGTCCGAAGGTCAACGGGCTGGCGGGTGAATATCGGCTCGGCTATTACAAGAGCACGGCGAAGGCCGACGATGTACTGGATGACGTCAACGGTAACCCGCAGCCCCTCAGTGGCGATGCCTTCCAGCAGCATTCCAGCCGGCATGGCTACTGGCTGGTCGCCCAGCAACAACTGACCGCCCGGGATGGCGACAGCCGCCGCGGCCTGTCGGTATTTGCCAACCTCACCGCCCACGACAAGGCCACCAGTCGCGTCGACCATTTCATCCAGGCGGGGATCGTCTACAAGGGCGTTTTCGACAGTCGTCCCCTGGACGACCTGGGTGTCGGAATCGCCGAGGTCCATACCAACCCCGCCTATCGTGAGCGAGCCCAGTTGCAGAACCAGCAAAACGGTATCAGCGACTACGACAATCCGGGCTATCTGCCGGTGCAGTACAACGAAATCAGCAGCGAGATTTACTACGGCGTGCATGTCAGCAATTGGCTGACCGTACGCCCGAACCTGCAATACGTGAAAAACCCTGGCGGCGTACGTGAGATCGATGCGGCGCTGATTGCCGGCCTGAAGGTGCAGGCCAAGTTCTAGAGCCTCGGACGGCTATCACCGCGGACAAAGCGAGCGCCGCCAGCCGGTGGCGCAGTTTTCCACCCAGCGGAAAACACATTTGCCATCCAGGCATTTGTTTTCCGATTCAATCGCAGTAGTCTCACTTCCACTGAGCGTACACATAATTTCAATAAAGGTTGACCTCATGTCGAATCACCACACTGCCGGTAGTGCATCGTCGAAAATTCTCTGGCGTATCGCTGCCATCACCACCATGGGCTCGCTGGGGTTCGGTTATGACACCGGGGTCATCTCTGGCGCGCTGCCGTTCATGGCGCTCGATGCCGGTCACGGCGGACTGGGCTTGAGCCCGGTCTCCGAGGGCCTGGTGGCCTCGGCGCTGATTTTCGGCGGCGCCTTTGGTGCGCTGTTCGCCGGGCAACTGTCCGACCGCTATGGTCGCCTGGTGGTGCTCAAGGCCCTGGCCATGCTCTTTGCCGTGGGCGCCTTGGGCACCGCGGTCGCGCCGACGCTGTGGGCCATGGTTGCCACCCGCTTCGTGTTGGGCATTGCGGTTGGCGGCGCATCCTCTACCGTGCCGGTACTGATCGCCGAGCTGGCGGCACCACGGCACCGTGGACGGTTGGTCTGCCAGAGCGAATTGATGATCGTCTCCGGGCAGTGCCTGGCCTATATCGCCAGCGCCGGCCTGGCGCATCTGTTCGACAGCCCGTCGATCTGGCGCTACATGCTGGCGATCGCGCTGATACCCGCCGTGCTGCTGTATATCGGCATGCACTTCGTGCCCACCTCGCCACGCTGGCTGGTCAGCAAAGGGCGCATCGCCGAGGCGAAAACCACGCTGACTGGCATTCGCGATACCTCCCTGGAAGTGGACCGTGAGTTGCAGGCCATCATCGCCCAATGTGCGGTGGAGCAGCGCCACGCCAGTGTCCTCAGCACACTCAAGGAGCCTTGGTTGCTGAAGTTGCTGGCCATTGGCATCGGCCTGGGCTTTGTCATCCAGTTCACCGGCGTCAATGCCTTCATGTATTACACGCCGATGATTCTCAAGGAAACCGGCATGGGCACCAACGCGGCCCTGATCGCGACCATTGGCAATGGCCTGGTGTCGGTCATCGCCACGTTGATCGGGATGTGGCTGATCAATCGCATGGGCCGCCGTTCCATGCTGCTGATGGGGCTGACCGTGGTGGTCATGGCGCAGATCTTCCTTGGCTTGGTGATCAACTTCATGCCGCACTCGCTGCTGCAAAGCTACCTGGCTTTGTCCGGTGTCCTGGCGTTCCTGTTCTTCATGCAAATGTGCATCGGCCCGGTGTACTGGCTATTGATGTCGGAGCTGTTTCCGACCCATGTCCGGGGTTTGATGAATGGTATTTCCGTCAGTGTGTTCTGGGTGTTCAACGCCATTGTCGCCTTCCTTTTCCCGGTCCTGCTGAGCACGTTGGGGGGCATGACCTTCTTCCTCTTCGCGGTGATCAATATCGGTTCGATCATCTTCTGCACCCTCTGGCTGCCAGAGACCAAGGGACTGACCCTGGAAGAGATCGAACAGCACATGAAACAGCGTTTGAGCGGCCGCCCATGGCGGGCCGGCGAAGCCACCGCGTACTGACCGCCGACCCGGCGTTCGGCTTTGAAACCTGCACGCCGGCTTTCAAGAATAACGATCAAGGACATCAGCTCATGACTGCGCACCTGGATACCGCCACGCCTATTGGTGGACTCTTCGAGGAACAACGCTCCGCCGAAATCGTCAACGCCCGGATCAGCGCCGATGCCGATCCGCGCCTGCACGAGGTCATGGCGGTGCTGACCCGGCATCTGCATGCGGCGATCAAGGAAATCGAGCCGACCCACGACGAATGGTTCAAGGCCATCGAATTTCTCACCCGGACCGGGCAGATGTGCACCGACTGGCGCCAGGAATACATCCTGCTGTCGGACGTGCTCGGGGCCACCATGTTGGTGGATGCGATCAACCACCGTCGGCCCCAGGGCGCCACGCCCAATACCATCCTTGGCCCGTTCTATGTCGCCGATGCGCCTCGTTACGCGAATGGCGCGAACATCTGCCTGGACGGCAAAGGCCAGCCGACCCTGGTCAGCGGTCGGGTGCTGGACACCGCCGGAAAGCCGATTGCCGGGGCGACGCTGGACATCTGGCAGACCAACGACGATGGCTTCTACGACGTGCAGCAAAAAGGCCTGCAACCGGACTACAACCTGCGCGGGTTGTTCACCACGGATGCCGACGGCTGCTATGCCTTTCGCACGGTCAAGCCGCGGCATTACCCGATTCCCGCCGACGGCCCGGTGGGCAAGTTGCTGGGGCAGTTGGGGCGGCATCCGAACCGCGCCGCGCACCTGCACTTTATCGTCACGGCCCGCGGTTACGACCAGGTCATCACGCACATCTTCACCCCCGACTGCCCGTACCTGCACGAGGACACGGTGTTCGGCGTGAAGAAAGAACTGATTGCCGAGTTCACCACGCAAACCGATGCGGCCACGGCCGAACGCTACGACTTGCCGGTACCGTTTTTGGCCGTCAATTGGGACTTTGTCCTGGCCCCGGCCTGATTGATCGACCCTTCGTTCCCTTATTGGATGAGTGACTGTCATGCCCGATAAATCTATTGAACTGCTTGCCGCTTACTGGACCCTCGCGGGTGACACTTACCCTGGCGCGCCCAGCGAGATCAGCCCGTTCTCGCTGCAGGCCCGGGCCGAAGCGGCGGCCAAGGCCGGCTGGCGCGGCATGGGCTTCGTGCATGCCGACCTTGTGCACAATGTCGCCAAGCTGGGTATTGCCACGGTCCGCAATATTCTCCAGGACAATGGCATCAAGCATGTGGAAGTCGAATTTCTCGTCGACTGGCACCTGGACGGTGCCCCGCGTGCGGCCTCCGACAAGATCCGCGATGAATTGCTGGAAATCGGTGGGGAACTGGGCGCCCGCAGCCTGAAGGTGGCCGGCGGTTTGTTCGAGGAAGGGCCGCCGGATGTACCGCGCATGCGCGAAACCTTTGCCATCCTCTGCGATCGTGCCCAACCCTTTGGCGTCAATGTGGTCATCGAATTCCTGCCATTTTCCAGCGTGAACACCATCGACCGGGCGATTGCCGTGGCCCAGGACGTACGCCCCAACGGTGGCTTGCTGGTGGACACCTGGCACGTGGCGCGCGGCGGCATGAGCTTCGATGAAATCGCCAAGCTGCCGCTGGAGCTGATCAAGTCGATCGAGCTGGATGATGCCAACCACGCCATCGTCGAGTCGCTGTTCAACGACTCGACCCACCACCGCAAGTGCTGCGGCGAGGGCGAACTGGATGTTCCGGCGTTTATCCAACAGGTGGTCAATGTCGGTTACCGGGGACCGTGGGGCGTCGAGCTGATCAGCGCCGAGTTGCGCAAGCTGCCCCTTGAGGTGGCCGCCAAGAAAGCCTTTGACACAACGATTGCACAGTTCGAGCACATCAGGTTCCAGGCTTGATAGCTGGCTGCACAGTGACGTTTTTTACCGCTAAAACAACGAATAATTGAGTTCAGGAGATATGAATATGGTGGGTATCGCAGTGCTGGGCGCAGGTCGTATCGGCAAGATCCACGCCGCCAACGTGGCGGCCAGCAAGTTCGCCAAACTGGTCGTCGTCGCCGACCCGTTCGCCGACGCCGCGGGCAAATTGGCCGATGAACTCGGTGCCGAGGCCATGACCGACTGTGAGGCGGCGATTGATCGGGCCGATGTTCACGCGATCGTGATTGGCACCCCGACGCACACCCATATCAACCTGATGCTGCGCGCGGTGCGCCAGGGCAAGGCGGTGCTGTGCGAGAAGCCCATCGACCTGGACATGGCCAAGAGCCTGGCGGCCGTGGAGGAGGTCGAGCGGCTGAACGGACGGGTGATGCTGGCCTTCAATCGCCGCTTCGAAACCACCTTTGCCGAAATGCGTGCGGCCATCGACGCCGGCGATATCGGTGAGGTTCGCCAGGTGATCATCACCAGCCGCGACCCGGGCCTGGCGCCGGAGGATTACATCCAGCATTCCGGCGGTATTTTCCGCGACATGACCATCCACGACCTGGACATCGGCCGCTGGCTGCTGGGTGAGGAACCGGTCGAACTGAGCGCCATCGGCAGCCGCCTGATCGACCCGGCCATGATGGAAAAGTACGACGACTACGACACCGCGATGGTGCAGATGCAAACCGCCTCCGGCAAACAGTGCCACATCAACAACTGCCGTAACGCGGTCTACGGTTACGACCAGCGCATCGAAGTATTTGGCTCCAAGGGCATGCTGCAGATGGACAACCTGCGTCCGACCACCATTCGCCGCTGGAGCCAGGACGTCACCGACGCCCGCGAACCGCTGCTGAACTTCTTCCTCGAGCGCTATCAGCAAGCCTACAAGTCCGAACTGGATGCCTATATCGACGCACTGGCGCATAACAAACCTATGCCGACCACCGTGCAGGATGGGCTCAAGGCGCTGCAGCTGGCCGATGCCGCCGTGGAGTCGGTCAAGACCGGACGCGCCGTCAGACTCTGACGCAGGCTGAGTGGTTTGGATTTTTGGACAAGTACACCAGGAGAATCGTTATGTCCTACAAGCTTGAGCAGGGTATCCGCATCGGCGTGGCCTGCCTGGGGATTACTCACCCGCACACCTCGGGCCGGGTCAAGGCCTTCCAGCGCATGGCCGACGTGGAGTTTCTCGGCGCCTATGACGACAGCCCGTTGCTCGATCCGTTCTGTGATGCACTGGGCCTGCAGGCCCGCAGCAAGGCAGAGATCCTGGCCGACCCGAATGTGCACGTGGTGCTGGTGCATCCCAAGAGCTACCTGATGGCCGACTGGGCGATCGAAGCGCTGCAGGCCGGCAAGGCCGTGCTCTGCGAGAAGCCGGCGGGCCGTGGCACCCAGGACACCCGGCGCATCGTCGAGGCCGTCGAACGCACCGGCGGCTTGTTCCAGGTCGGCTACTGCTGGCGTTACGCGCCGTCGGTGGAAAAGATGCAGCAGGTGCTCAAGAGCGGCGAAATCGGCAAGGTCTTGCAGGTTCGCGCGCACGCCGGTTGCTCCCACGATGAGGCCGATACCAACCATATGAAGCAGCCCGGCGACCGAGGCGGGGCGTTTTATGTGATTGGTTGCCATACCATCGACCGGATCCTGCTGCACTTCGGCAAACCCAAATCGGTCAACGCACGGATCACCAAATTTGCCGGGCAGATGAGTGACTCGGCCCGCGAGGACGCGGTGGGCGCGGTGCTCAACTACGACGACAAGCTGGTTACCATCGACTTTATGTCCTGGGACCCGATGCCCTGGACCGAGAGCTGGGACATCACCGCCTATGGCACCCATGGGGTGATGCATTCCACGCCGATGCCAGCTTCGTACAAGCTCTACCACGACGGCAAGAACGGCCACCAGCAAGGTTGGACGCACTGGAACGAGAACAGCTTCCCGGAGATCTGGGCGGTGCGCAAGACCGTCTACTCCCCGGAAATCGCCGAGATCGGCAACCCGGTGTATTTCGATCGCGAGGCCGCCGCGTTCGTCACCTCGTTGCGCACCGGTAGCGCCTCGACGGTGCCGGCCACCCAGGCCCATGACATCAACGTCATCCTCGAAGCGCTGTTCGAGTCCGCCGATGCGAACGGCCAGGAAGTCCAGCTGGCGTTGTAGATAACCCGCAGTCCCGATAGGCGAGGAGACCCGTTCGGCTCAGTCGTTTTGAGCCGAAAGGGACTCTGCGTCCCTGAGAAATGACAACAACAATAAAGAAGAGGGCGTTATGCACACGATTATCAAGGTTGCCGCAGCGGTATTGTTGGGGTTGGCGATCAGCGCCTGCTCCAAGCAGGAGACCAGCAGCAAAGGCACTATCGGCATTGCCATGCCGTCGAAAACCGAAGCCCGCTGGGTGTCTGATGGCAGCAATATCGTCGACTCGTTGAAGAAGCTTGGCTACGACACCGACCTGCAATACGCCCAGTACGAGGCGCCGACCCAGCTGTCGCAGATCGAGAACATGATGGTCAAGGGCATCAAGGGCCTGATCGTCGCGCCCATCGACGGGACGACCATGACCGCCGTGCTCAAGCAGGCCAAGGAAAAAGGCATCAAGGTCATCTCCTATGACCGGCTGATCCGCAACTCCAAGGACTTCGATTACTACGTCACCTTCGACAACTACCGCACCGGCGTGCTGCAGGGCCAGTCGATCGTCGACTCGCTGGCGCTCAAGCAGGGCAAGGGCCCGTTCAACCTGGAGATCTTCGCCGGCTCCACCGATGACAACAACGCCCATGTGGTCTATGCCGGCGTGATGTCCCAGCTCAAGCCCTACATCGACAGCGGCAAGCTGGTGATCCGCAGTGGCCAGCAAGCCATCGATAAGGTCGCCACCCCGAACTGGGACGGTGCCCAGGCCCAGGCGCGCATGGATAACCTGCTCAGCGCCTTCTATGGTACGGCCCACCTCGACGCGGTACTGGCGATGAACGATCAGATCGCCACCGGTGTCGTGTCATCCCTGCGCGGTGTGGGTTATGGCAGTGGCAAGCTGGCCATGCCGATCGTCACCGGCCAGGATGCGGAAATCTCCAGCATCAAGTCGATCATTCGCGGCGACCAGTCTTCGACCATCTTCAAGGATACCCGGGCTCTGGCCGGCGCGGCGGCACAGATGATGGACGCGACGTTGAGCGGCAAGGCGGTAAGCGTCAATGACACCACGTCCTACGACAACGGCTCGATGATCGTGCCCACTCAGTTGCTGACCCCACAACTGGTCGATGGCAAGAACTGGCAGAAAGTCCTGGTCGACGACACCAAGTTCTACACCCCTGAGCAGTTGCGCTAGTCGCTTGTGATTGTGCCGGCGGCTGCGCGGTTCGGCAGCCCGCCTGGCAGGAGAGAGAAAATGAGCAAAACGATTCTCGACATGCGTGACATCCGCAAGTGCTTTGGCCCGGTCAAGGCGCTCAGCGGGGTCAACCTCCAGGTTGGCGATGGGGAAATCCATGCGATTTGCGGTGAAAACGGTGCCGGCAAATCGACCTTGATGAAAATCCTCAGTGGCGTGTATCCCCACGGCAGCTACGACGGCGACATCGTCTTCGACGGCGTGCCGCGGACCTTCCACGGCCTGCGCGACAGTGAGGCGTTGGGGATCTGCATCATTCACCAGGAACTGGCGCTGGTGCCGATGTTGTCGATTACCGAAAACCTGTTTCTGGGCAACGAGATCTCCCGGCACGGGGTGATCGACTGGGACGAGGCGCACCTGCGGGCCCGCGAGCTGCTGGCTCGGGTTGGCCTCGACGCCCGGCCGCAGACGCTGGTGGGCAACCTCGGCATCGGCCAGCAACAGATGGTGGAAATCGCCAAGGCGCTGGCCAAGGATGTGCGCTTGCTGATCCTCGACGAGCCGACCGCGAGTCTCAACGAAAGGGACAGCGACACCTTGCTCAAGCTGATGCTCGAACTCAAGGGCCGTGGCATCACCTCGATCATCATTTCCCACAAACTCAACGAGATCGGCCGGGTCGCCGATGAGATCACCGTGATCCGTGACGGCAGCACCGTCGACGTCATCGATTGCCGTGTCGAGAAGATCGACGAGGGTCGCGTGGTTCGTTCCATGGTCGGCCGCGAGTTGTCGGACCGCTACCCGTCGCGGGTGGCCGAGATCGGTGAGACCTTGTTCGAGGTCGAGGACTGGTCGGTCGGCGACCCGGAGCGTCCAGGCCGCGATCGTATCCGCAATATCAATTTTCATGTACGCCGGGGCGAAGTGGTGGGGATCGCCGGGTTGATGGGCGCTGGCCGCACCGAGTTTGCCATGAGTGTATTCGGGCGTTCCTATGGCGTGAACATCCGCGGCAAGGTGCGTATCGAAGGGCGCGAAGTCGACCTTGGTACGGTGCGCAAGGCCATCGATCAAGGCCTGGCCTACGCTACCGAAGACCGCAAGGGCGCCGGCCTGGTGCTGGGGGAGAGCATCACCCGCAATACCTCCATGGCCAACCTGGCCGCCGTTTCCAAGCGCTGGATCATGAACGAACTGGGCGAGACGGCGGTGGCCGTCGATTACCGCGCGCGCCTGCGGATTCGCTGCCCGGACGTGAGCCAATCGGTGGAGAAACTTTCCGGTGGCAACCAGCAGAAAGTCGTGTTGGGCAAGTGGCTGTTCTCCGATCCCAAGGTACTGATCCTCGACGAGCCCACCCGCGGTATCGATGTGGGGGCCAAGTACGAGATCTATGGGGTGGTCAATCAAGTGGTCAGCGAAGGTCGTGGCGTGGTCATGATTTCCTCGGAAATGCCGGAGTTGCTCGGCACCTGTGACCGTATCTATGTGATGAACGAAGGACGCTTTGTCGGCGAGTTTCCGATCGCCGAGGCATCGCAGGAAAAAATCATGCACGCAATCATGAAAAACGAGGTGATCCAGTGAGCGAAGTCAGCATGCCTCTCGCATCCAACAAACCCAATGCCCTGACATCCTTCAAGCGTGGCGCCCGTGAATACGGTCTGTTGGCCTCGCTGATCGTCATCATGGTGTTCTTCCAGATGGCCACCGGCGGGGCATTGATGCAGCCGCTGAACCTGACCAACCTGCTGCTGCAGAACAGCTACATCGTGGTGATGGCGCTGGGTATGTTGATGGTGATCGTCTGCGGGCATATCGACCTGTCGGTCGGTTCGGTGGTCGGCGTGATCGGTTCGATCGCGGCGGTGTTGATGGTCCAATATCGCCTGGATTTCTTCAGTGTGACCCTGATCTGCCTGCTCTGTGGTGGGCTGATCGGCGCGGCGCAAGGCTACTGGGTCGCTGTCTGGGGCATGCCCTCGTTCATCGTCACCCTGGCCGGTATGTTGATCTTTCGCGGCGCTACTATTGCCATCTCCCAAGGGCAGTCGATAGGGCCGTTTCCGCCGGCGTTCTCGGCGATCAGTTCGGGCTTCATCCCCGACGTCTTCGCCAATGAAAACCTGCGCATTACCTCCTTGCTGCTGGGTATCGCGGTGGCCGTGGCCTTCTGGGTGGTTGAATATCGCAGTCGCGCGCGCACCCTGAAAAGCGGCGGCAGCGCTGCGCCCCTGGCCCTGTTTGCATTGAAGAACGGCGTGGTGGCGGCCCTTATTGTGTACTTCTGCTACCTGCTCTCGACCTACCGCGGCATCCCCACAGTGCTGGTGATCATGAGCGTGCTGATCGGGGTGTACACCTTCGTCATGAACCGCACCGTGATCGGTCGTTGGATCTACGCGGTAGGCGGCAATCTCAAGGCGGCCAGGCTGTCGGGTATCAACACGGCGCGGGTGACCTTCTTCGCCTTCGTCAACATGGGCGTACTGGCCGCCGTGGCCGGACTGATCTTCGTCGCCCGCCTCAACAGCGCGACACCGCGTGGCGGCACCGGCTTTGAACTGGACGTCATTGCGGCCGTGTTCATCGGCGGCGCGTCGGCCTCCGGCGGCGTCGGCAAGGTGGTGGGCGTGGTCATTGGCGCGTTCATCATGGGTGTATTGAACAACGGCATGTCGATCATGGGCATCGGCATTGACTACCAACAAATGATCAAGGGCGCTGTGCTGCTCGCGGCGGTATTCGTAGATGTCTATCAGAAAAGCAAGGGTTGATATGTCAGGCCGGGATGACACCGCACGGAGACCGCGATGATCAAACATATTGTGATGTGGAACCTTGCGGGGGAGACGCCGGAGAGCAACCGCCAGGCGTGCCAGTTTCTCAAGGAACGCTTCGAAGGGTTGGCCGGATTGATTCCGGGGCTGCTGAAGATCGAGGTCGGCGTCGATATCAGCCGGATCGATTATGCCTGTGACGTAGTGCTCTATACCGAGTTCGCGTCCGCTGAAGCGCTTGAGGCTTATGCCACGCATCCTGAGCACCTGAGGGTACGCAATGACTTGGGCAACTCACGGATCGCCAGGCATCAGGTGGATTACGTCGTCCAGTAGTGGCAAGCGTCCGACTCAGCTGATTCGGACGCGTCAATCAATGCTCTCAGCGCTTTCACAAAAGCGTTACTCAATCGAGTGGCGCTTTTGTTTATGCATTTTTATCTATGCTGTTTGCCGAGTTGAGTGATCAGTTGGACGGTGGACTGCATGACCCCCTCTCGGTATTGCACCGTAATCAACAACTGTTGCAGATGCCTCAGAAAGCTGGCTTCTAACCGATTATTTTCCGGATAGCCTTGGCGGGCGGCTATTCGTGGCAAACCCGCAGGGTAAGGCATGCCAGACACTCGAGTCTATATCATTACCTAGGTGCCATCACCGTAGACGCTTCTGTAGCTCTGCTCTGAGAGGCTGGCTTTTTTGCAGGCCAACGGGGGGCTTGCCGCTGCTCATGGCCACTTCGGCCAGGCGCAGTTTTACAATGATTGGTTCGGGCGGGAAGCTTTTTGCGTGGCCTCTTGTGTTGCGCCTTTCCCGGGTTGAATTCTCTCCTTCAACCTGGACTCGAAACAACCGGTCGCGAACGCTGCTCGATCCTCGACCGGTGCAGTCGGTTGCACCCGACTTGAAGCGGACCTTCGATTTTTCGAATCGGCCACAATATTTGCGTTTCTGAAACGTCTTCAGGCGTATTGAGCCACTTAATTGCGCACACGATGACCGAACGATACAGAGACATCACTGCAACCGTGGTGCGTGAGCGCGCCAGGCTCGCCAATTTTATCCGGCGTCGAATACGCGATCCGGGCGACGCCGAGGACATCCTGCAGGATGTATTCCATGAATTCGTGCAGGCGTACCGACTTCCAGCTCCGATCGAGCAGGCGAGTGCGTGGCTGTTTCGCGTTGCGCGAAACCGCATCATCGATAGCTTTCGCAAGAAGAAAGAGCAGCCGCTGCCAGAACTGTCTGGCGACGAGGGTGACCCTGGCAGTGAGTATCGCTTGGACCTTGCCCTGCCTGCACGAGACGGTGGTCCCGAGGCCGCCTATGCGCGAGCGCTTTTGCTCAAGGCATTACAGGATGCGCTCGAGGAGTTGCCGCCGAATCAACGTGAGGTATTCATTGCGCACGAGCTAGAGGGGCAGTCCTTCAAGGATATGGCGGTGGAAACCGGTGTCACGCTCAATACGCTGCTTGCGCGCAAACGCTACGCAGTTCTGCATCTGCGCAAGCGGCTGCGGGCTATTTACGACGAACTGGGATTTTAGAGGAGTTGACGGATGAAATTTCGAATCAGATTGGTGGGTAAGGCGTTTCTGGTGGTGTTGGCTATAGGCGTGCTCGGCTGGGTGGTCATGGTTCTATGGAATTGGGTGATGCCGGGGCTATTCGTCGGAGCCCGGGAGATCGACTTCGCACATGCGTTGGGCTTGCTGCTGTTGAGCCGAATTCTGTTTGGCGGATTTCGCGGACACGGCGGCCGGCGCGAACGACGTCACTGGCGCAAATGGGAATCCATGACGCCCGAAGAGCGGGAGCAATTTCAGACGACCTGCCGATCGGACCGGGGTCGGCACGTGGGAGATCGAACATGACCGAGAAATCAAAGACCAATTGCAAACAGCAGCCGGGCGTGATTGCGCCAATCGTCGACCTGAAGCGTTGTGAAGGTAAGGGCGATTGTCTCGAGGTCTGTCCCGAGAATGTGTTTGAGATTCGGCGCATCGACGAGGTCGACTACCTTGACCTCGGCTTGATGCACCGTCTCAAACTACGAGTGCATGGAATGAAAGTCGCGTACACGCCTAACGCGGATGCCTGCCGGTCGTGCGGCCTTTGCGTGACGGCATGTCCCGAAAGCGCGATCAAGCTCGCCAGAACAGCATAGCTGTCGCACGTTCACCTCTGATGAAGGAAGGAGAACTCTGGCCGGTAGATACTCGCGTTCTTTGCATACCGGGCTGATATACAGGAACGTCTCCCGAGCTTATGGATAACGCCGCTACACCATTCGTCGCCTCTAAAAACCTGGCGCGCAATACACGACCCTCTCTGGCTTGCGGCTTGCAGAGGACGGTCGTAGCAGCCCCAGAACGACGTAATTCTGACGCGGCGGCAATCACATCAACGCTTCAGGACTCCAGCGATACGCTTGGTCAGTCACCGGGAGATGTACCGTGTCAACTCTCAATGAAATCGCAGCGAACCACGCGAGAATGGCCAAGGCAAAGGAAGAAGAGTCGACCGGACTGAGTGAGCTACACCTCCAGATAGTGTGTAGCTTCGAAATCCCATCCAGTGATGCTCAACAGCATATTCCGCTGCACCTCATCTCTGGAGCGCAGGACAATCAGCTCGGGCAAGCAGCCAGCGGCTTGCTCTGACTGCGCCAGGCGGAGCCAGTCGCCGGCTTGATCGAGCTGATCATTGAGATTGCCCGTCAGACCATTCGCAAATGGGGTAATGGAGTGTTTGTGTGAGCATCAATTTAATAAATCGTAGTTTATCAGACTGATGCGGGTATTGGGGTCCCCCCCCCAGGCGTGGTCCAAATAAGCGGAAATAAAGTCTCTGTGCTCTAACGCAGCACAACGGATGGGCATTGACAAAAATGGCCATCATGTCCGGAGGTTCTATGCCAAATGGCGTCGAGAATCTTGGGCTTAAACCTGGTTTTTAGAAAGGCCCTCCACTAAGGCCTGGAAAAATTAGAGCGAGCCGTTGACGCGCATTGATGAGGTGTGTCTAAATGTCTGCATATGGAAAATTGCAGGAATGGCTCGTTGCTTTTATAGCCTTTTCATGTACAGGGAGTTGTGAGGTGATGTTGTTAAGCTGTAGTTCTTGCGCCTTTAATACCCCGCGCGCTTATCCTGTTCGAGGCGCATTGTTCGCCTCAAGCTTCGAATTGATCGTCGGTCCGCTACAGTTGCGCTGATGGGGTCGGCCAATATTGTTTGAGTCGATCAGCGGCTGTTCTCGAGTCGTTTTTTCTTGCCCGTTATTTCACGATTTTATGTGGCTCATAATAGGGGTGTGTATGGAGGCATAATCCTGGTAATCGCTAGTTTATTAGGTATGGTTGAAAAGTGATATTTCCTGGTCGGCGCGCTCAGCAGGCATCTGTCAGGAGTAATTAATTAAAAAACTCACATCAATATAGGGAAATATATGAAGCGTTTATTTTTGTTGCCTCTCATGGCTTTGCTGCCTCTATCGTTTCAAGCATCGGCCTGCTTGACAATTAAGGATACCTACACTGGAACTATTCCTGCCAATGGGACAGTGATTGTTTATGGCCCATTCACGATTGGCTCGACCTGTGCCAAGGCTAATATAGCCTCTACTATCACAGCCTCTGGTGCAGGGAGTGCCCCGCAGTTGTATATTGACAAGCAGACTGGGGGGAGTTGGGTGCAGGTTGCAGGTAATACCGGTACTACCGCTTCGTATTTGGGAGCGCTGGGTACGTACCGAGTAAGGCACGTTAATAACACGACCGCCGCAAAAACTTATATTGGTACGACTTCTTACGGTCACTAGTTTTAGTGCGTTTGTAAAGGCGCGTCAGGTGTAAGGCGTGACGCGCCTTTATCATTGATTAGGCTCGCTAATTTTCTGAAAGAGTGCAATAAGGGCAGGTGCTCTACTCCGGGACCATTTCCCACACCTCTTCGAAGATCTTCCGCGGCTCTACCATGAAAACCGTCACGTCCTGAACATCCTCGAAGGTGCAACCTGCCGGCTTACCGAGGCTTCATGGCAGACAAGACGATTGATTCAATCAGAGGCTGAGTGGCGACGTCTCTCTGCCCGTCTGGTGTATTCCATGAGTTGTAGAGGACCGGGCCAGCATCGCTCATCAAAATATCGCCATCCTTCAGAATCCTGAACGCCCAGATTTCTGGCCATGCCTCTTTTCCCTGCTCATCCAGCGTGTGTTTGCGCAGCACCACGCGAGCGAATGTCCCGCTCCCCTCATTTGCATAGACCAGGTTGGCCCTGACCAGGCCAAAGTGGCCTTCAATCTGGAAGTAGCTCCCCGAGGGAATGGAAAAACTCACGCCAAACCGGCTCGCCGTTAATTCGAAAAGGCCGGAAAGACGGTTTCGCAACCCATCGGTGTGTCTGTTGACTTGCTCGATGTCCTGGACGACATGACCGATTCCGCTGAGGGATTCTTCGGTATAGGCAGAAAACAACATGGCCCGGCTCCTTGGATGATTGGAACCGCATTATGCCGCTCAGTCGGCGCCTTATTAATGTCCTGGCTCATTGGAAAGGCTTGACGCAGGTGAGGTCGAAAAGAAGGCGACTTTTCCAGCAGAAACGTATATCTGCTTGAAGTCCTGCCCGTCGCGTAACACGAACAAGGCATCCATGCCGCGCTCCTGAGCCAGGCGTGGACCTTCGTTTTCGCCCAGCACCATCAGGGCCGTGGCCCAGGCGTCGGCGAGCAGGCCGGTTGGCGCCACTACGGTGACGGCCGCGAGGTTGTTGCTCAGCGGTGCGCCGGTCGCCGGGTCCATGGTGTGGGCGTAGGATCGACCGGCCACATCGACCCACCGTCGGTAGTCGCCGGAGGTTGCAATGGCGGCGTCGCTGAGCTCCATCACCCCCATCACTTCACGTACGCCTCGGTTGGGTTTTTCCAGGGCCACGGCCCAGGCCCTGCCGTCGGGTTTGGCGCCACGGGCGCGCATTTCGCCGTCGATACCCACCAGGTACTGTGTGATACCAACGTCTTCCAGGCTGCGGGCCAGTTCATCCACGCCGAAACCCTTGGCGATACCGTTCAAATCAAGGTTGAGCGCGGCGCGCTTGCGCACCTGATTGCGTCGTGTATCGACCACCAGGGCCGCGCTGGCCGACAGGCGGGCCGGTGGCGGGCTGGTCGCGGACGGCGGTTGTGTGACCGTCTGTTCGCCTGGGCCGAATCCCCAGGCCTGCACCCGATCACCAACGGCGATGTCAAAGGCGCCATTGGATTGCTGGTTGATTCGCAGCGCCGCGGACAACACCCCGATCATCTCCCTGGGTACCGGCACCCATTCCTGTTCGGGGGCGGCATTGAGGCGATTGAGGTCGGAGTCGGCCTTCCAGGTCGACATCTGCTGGTCCACCCGGCCCACGGCGTGCGCCAGGTCCTGGCCAATGGCATCGGTATCGATCCCTGCCGCGGCGTAGAACAAGGCGGTGTAGCGGGTGCCCATGGTTTCGCCACTCAAACTGTAGCGTTGCAGCTCAGTAGACATCTTCACGGTAGCGTCCTTGGGCTTTCAGGGTCATCACGCTGAGGTCGAGAGGCGCGAGTACTTCATCCAGCGCCTGCATCACCGCCCTGGCCATTTCGCGACGGCCACACACCAATACCTGGGCGCCTTTTTCAATCAGCCGGCGCAGGGACAGCGCATCGTTGATCAGTCGGTCCTGCACGTAGCTGCGCTCCTGGGTTTGGGAAAAAGCCGCGCGCAAGGCCGTGAGGCGTCGGTCAGCCAGATAGCGCTTGAGCTCCGGTTCGTAGAGAAAGTCCGAGGCCGGGTGGCGTCCACCCCAATACAGGTGCATCGCGTTACGGTCCTTGTTGTTACGGATAAAGCCGGCCAGGGGACCGATACCGGTCCCGGCCCCGATCAGGATCACCGGCTGGCTGCCGGATGCCGGACGGAATTGCGGGTTGGGCTGGATAAAGACGTCGATCTGCGCACCGATGTCCAGATCATGCAGAAACCCCGAGCACAGGCCGTCTTCATGTTTACGGACGCAGATTTCCAGCACGCCATCCTCCGAACGACTGGCCAGCGAGTAGACGCGAGGTACCGGGCTGCCCGGGGGGAGGATCCCTACCAGGTCACCGGCCTGGAAACTCGGTAACTCGCCGACCGCCTTGAAACGCAGTATCTGGGTTGGCGCATTCACTTGTTCGCCGTAGACGATGCGCCCCGTCAATCGCAGTGCCTGGGTGCGCGGGCGCTCGGGCGTGTGAGTCAGTGTCAGGTCCTGTCCCAGTACTCCTCCCAGTGCGTATCCCCAGCGGGCAAACTCTTGGGAGGATTGGCGGTTGATGGTTTCCAGTGCCAGCAACGCCGAGCCGCCGGCTTGCAGCATCGCGTCCTGGATCTGATGGGCAAACTGGCAGAACCGGGCAAACTGTCGATCACCAAAGCCCAGCACGGCAAAGGGCTGGCCGGGGTTGAGGCCGGTCTCACGAAGCCGCGCCAGGAACTGTGAAGCGGAGGCGGGTGCATCGCCGTCGCCATGGGTCGCGGTGAGAATGAACAGACGCTTGGCGCCAGGGTATTGGCCAGTCCATTCATTCATCGAGGTGCTGTGTACCTGATGGCCGGCCTGGTGCAAGGCTCGATGTAGAGCCTCGGCAAAGCCCCAGGTGCTGTTGTTTTCGCTGCCGACCAGAATCACGCTGTCGGCTGATTGCGCGTCGCTGTTGTGGCTCAGCTCCGGACCGGCCTGGCGGCGGCGCCACCACAGCAGGACGCCGGTCACGCTCATCAAGGGAACGCAGAGCGCACAGGCACCGAGTGGCAGGCCCAGCCACCAGAGGCCTTCGCCCGTGTGCAACTGGTAAATCCATTCGTAAATCCTGAGCATCGCGTCATGGGGCTGATAGGACAGCCACTCGCCGCTGGCCGGATTCACGTAGCCGTCGCCCTGTGCCGTGCGCAGGGAAAACAGGTCCTGTGGGTTGTCGGGGCTGGGGTAAACCAGCTCGCGCAGATCATTCAGGTCGGTGGTTTGCAAGGCCCGCAGACTCGCCACGGGTAATGCCGGAGCAACATTGATCCCACTGGGGAAGGGCGGTTCATCCTGGCTGCCGTCGGCGATCAGTCCCAGGGTGCCGGCGGACATGTATAGCCCGCTCAGTGCCGACAGCAGCAGGCCGAGCAGGGCCAGGCGTCCGACTTCCGAATGCCAGCGCTGGCTGAACGTGCCCCGCAGCGGGCGCAGCAGATTGCGCCAGCCACCCAGGCGCCGCGCCAGCAATAGCGCGCCGGACACCGACAGCATCAGCATGAATAACGCGCCTGCGCCGGATACGGCATGGCCCGGTGTGCCGAGGAACAGTGAGCGATGCAGGTCTTTCACCCAGCGCGAAAAGGACGACGGTGCATAGGGCGCGAGGCCTTGGCCGGTCAATGGATCGACCGTTTCCATCGCGGCCTGATCGTTCTGGTTGTAGTAGACGATTACCGTTCCGGACGCGGTGCGGCGGATCTGCTCCACGCCTTGGAAATGCTCGGCAACGCGCCCGGCCAATTGCCCGACAGTGACCTGCCCGGTGGCACTCGGAACGCTGTGCAGGCGCTCGACGGCCGGGTCAATGGACAGCAGCGCGCCACTGATGGCCAGGAGCATAACCAGCAATGCAGCGATCAGGCCGGGCAGTGAGTGGAATTGGCGAAGCATGTTCAGCCTCCGGAAACAGCAGGTGTTACAGGTCGTAGGTAAAGGACTTGACGTAGGTATTACCGAGGGTTGTCTTGCCCGCCCCTTTGGCGGTCAGGGGCACGCTGACATCGGCACGGCCTTCGCGTTGGTTCTCCACGGCGCTGTCGATACGGATCTGGAACCCGGCATCGATCAACGTGTCCGCCAGCTCGACGCTGACCTTGAGGGTGTCGCCGCTGCCGACGCTGGCGCCGCTGATCCCATCAAATTCGGCGGGTCTTTGGCCGCTCCCCCGCGCCCAGTCGCTCAGATGCCGGTAATACTTGGCCTTGCGGCCGGCGACCCAGAGGGTTTTCTGGTACTGGCCGTTGCCGTCGGTGAGGTAGATCGCCAGATAGGCGTCGCTACCGCTGTAGTCCTTGAGCTGGGTGGTCAGGGTCACTTCACGGGCCTGTGCCAACTCCGGCAGGGCGAGGGCGCCGACGAGGCAGGTTGCGGCGATGAGGGTCTTCATGACGGTATCCTGTTTGAACGGTGTGGCAAGAGTCTGGACCTGCCGGCTGACAGCAACCTGAACCCTTGGAAACAGCTGCCGGAGGAGGTCTGCGTGGCATACCCTGGAGCGCATTCCTGACAATCACCTGAATCTTCAGGTTCACGTCAGCAAAGGCGTTTAAGGTGTGCCACGACAACCATCACGAGAGGTGCCGCATGCGGGTTTTGCTGGTCGAGGACGCCGTAGGACTGGGGGATGCCGTACGCGAGCAGATCGCCGACGACGGCCACGCCGTGGATTGGGTGCAGTGCCTGGACCATGCACGCAGTAGCGTGCGCACCACGCCTTACGACCTGATCCTGCTCGACCTGATGCTGCCGGACGGTCGCGGGCTGGACTTCCTGCGTCAGCAGCGCACGGCGGGGGATGTGACACCGGTGATCATCCTGACCGCCCAGGACCAGATATCCGAACGTATAGCCGGCCTCAATGCCGGTGCCGACGACTATCTGGTCAAGCCGTTCGATCTGTTTGAACTCTCGGCCCGGGTTGCCGCCGTGGCCCGACGGTACAGCGGCAATCCCAACCCGCAGATCAGACTCGGCGATCTGCAGGTCGATATGAGTGCCCGCACGGTGCAGCGCGGCGGCCTGATCGTGGACCTCACGGCCCGTGAGTGGGCGCTGTTCGAGGCGTTTGTCCAACGTCCCACGGCGCTGCTGTCCAAGTCACAGCTTGAGGAGCGGCTGTATGCCTTTGGCGCCGAAATCGAGAGCAATACCATCGAGGTCTATATCAGCCGCCTGCGTAAAAAGCTCGGCCGGGAGATGATTGAAACCGTGCGTGGCATGGGTTACCGGTTGATCTGCGAATGAAGCCGTCCGCAAGCCTGCAGAAACGCCTGGGCCTGGGCCTGACCCTGGGCCTGACCTTGCTGTGGTTGGGGGGCACTGTCGGCGCCTGGCTGGTGGTGCAGCATGAGCTGAACGAAGCGTTCGACAGTGCGTTGGAAGAAACCGCGCAACGCATCCTGCCGTTGGCGGTGCTGGAGATCGGCAGTCGTGACCGGGCGCCCGAGGCACAACACGTGCCCACCTTGAGAATGCACAAGGAATATCTGGCTTATCGGGTGCGCGATGCCGAGGGTGTAATCCTCATGCAGTCCCATGACGCCAGCCCGGAGATCTTCAGCAAACCGCCGAGCGAAGGCTTTTCCACCACTGAAAAGTACCGCCTGTACGGCGCCAGTGCGCGGCATGGAGCGGTGTTCATCGAGATTGCCGAGCCCCTGAGCCATCGTCGTGAAGCCGCGCGCGAAGCGCTGTTTGCCTTGTTGTTGCCGTTGCTGGCGCTGATTCCCATCAGTCTGCTGGGTACCTGGCTGTTGGTGCGGATCAGCCTGCGCAGCGTATTGGCCTATCGCCGGGCCGTCGAGGTTCGTGGCGTCGGTGATCTGTCGCCGATCAAGGTGGCACGCCTGCCGGCTGAAATCGATCCGCTGGCCGAGGCGGTCAATCACCTGCTGGAACGCTTGCGCAAGGCGTTGGAGACGGAGCGCAGCTTCACCGCCAACAGTGCCCATGAACTGCGTACACCGCTGGCCGCGACCCTGGCGCAGACCCAGCGACTGCGCCACGAAGCTCCCGAGGGTCCGTTGCGCGTGCGTGCGACCAAGATCGAAAGCTCCTTGCGGGAGTTGATCCGGCTCTCGGAAAAGCTTATGCAACTGGCCAAGGCCGAAGGGGGCGGGCTGCTGTCCGAAACGCCCCAGGACCTGATTCCCTTGCTGGCCCATGTGGTTGATGAGTGGAACCAGAACAGCGGTCGGCGGATCAACTTGCAACTTCCGGCGCGGGCCAGTGTTTGTGCGGCAATCGATCCGGACGCCTTCGGCATCCTGTTGCGCAACCTGATCGAGAACGCGTTGAAATACGGCGCTACGGATCAGCCGGTCGAGGTCAGTCTCACCAACCAGGGGCTACTGCGGGTGGTCAATGGTGGGGTTGCGGTGCCGGAGCCGGTGTTGCAACGCCTGACCGAGCGCTTTGTCAGGGGCAGTAGCGAGAGCAGTGGTTCGGGGCTGGGCCTGGCGATCGCAAAGACCATTGTCCATGGGGTCAAGGCAAGCATGACGCTAGCCTCACCTGCGCCGGGCAGGACAGATGGTTTCGAAGTTGCCATCCAATTTCATCTCGCGCCGACGCTGTCCGGTTGAGCGCCGCCATTTGGCTTCAAGCGCCAGCACTCAAGTTTGAGGATGGCGCTGCTTTTCTGATTTTGAGTCGGTAGACAAGCGTCATTCATGTGAGCGGGGTGGTTTGAACAAATCACCCATGTGCCAATAAAGTAAAGAGGTATGTCATGCCCCACGAAACAGTCGTCCAACGTTACGCAAAAATATCGATAATTTTGCATTGGCTAATGCTGGCGCTCTTTGTCGGTGTTTATGCCAGTATCGAAATCAAGGGGTTGATTCCTCGTGGTGATGCCTTGCGCGGTTTCTTTCTCGGTACCCATGCAGTGTTTGGCATGGCTATTTTCGCCTTGGTATGGGTGCGCCTGTTAGGACGCTTGAAAGCAAGTCCGCCGATCTTGCCCAAGCCACCTGCCTGGCAAACGCTGTTAGCCCACATCACTCATCTGGCGCTGTATGGGCTGATGATCGCTACCCCACTACTGGCCTGGTTGATGCTCAGTGCTGCTGGCAAGCCGATCCCGTACTTTGACTTTATGCTCCCCTCGCCAATAGCGCTCGATCCTGATATGGCAAAGCAATTCAAAAGTTGGCATGAGTGGGTTGGGAATGCGGGGTACTGGCTGATCGGATTACACGCCTGCGCAGGACTTTTCCACCATTATTGGGTCGGCGATAACACGATGGTACGGATGATACCCAAACGTTTTCATTCCTGAGTCTGCAGTCATGCAATGAAGTGCTCTGGATAACGCTGGAAACGATCTGTGGTCTTGACCCAGGCTTCTCAGTGTTGCGGCTTGAAGGGGCTCAAGGATGAGCCTCCCATCAGCAGGGTATGGATTGCGTCGTTTAACGCGCTACTTCTTTAAGATAGAGGTTGCGGGCCGCCAAGGCATTAGGTGTGAAATCGGTAAACACACCGTCAACACCGGCTCGGAAAAAGGCCAGGTATTCTGCCGCTGGATCCCCCTTATAGACACCTGCCAGGTATTTCGCTTCGTTGCGGAAGGTGAATATATGAACGAACAGATTGGCCTTGTGGGCGTCGCTGATCAGGCGGGTTGGCTTGAGGGTGTCGACCTTGTCCAAGCTGGGGTTGGACGACGAATCTTGAGCCGCGGCGACGGTGAGCGACATTGCTTGCGGCTTCCATGGACCAATGCCGTCGGCGTAGGTCTTGACCTCGGCCAATCCTGCCGGCGTCAGCATCGCACCGAAGGAGCGTGGATCACCTGCTACGGTCCAGCTATAGGGGCGGCCGCTGACGAACGTATTGGGTTTGTCAGTGATGAAAATGGTTTCGCCCGTCTGGAAGTTTATTCCGTTTCCATCGACCAACTGAACGGCTTTGGATTTCAGGCCGATAGAGCGCAGGTATTTCAAGCTGCCCGGATCAAAGCTTTGCACAAAGACCGGGGCTTCCTTGCGATTGAGGTCGTTGTCGTTGAGGGTTTTGAGGAACGCCTTCTCAAACGGATGACTGCCCGGTACGCCGCAACCATTGGCAATGGCTTGGGCATTGTTCCAGATCGGATTTTTGCTTTCTGGATAGACCGTAATGACGCGACCTGTCGCTGCGCTTTTAGCCTTTGCAATGTCGATCACGTCCTGAAAACTCAGGATCGGCAACTTGCCGTTCAGTTCGGTTGGGCGCTGGTCGCGGGCATCGTAAGTGGTACCGCCTATCCATTGCCTGAGTTCGGCCATGGTGAAATCGCTGATTGACCAGTCGTTGGTGTGGTCTTCGCCATCAACGACCAGTGATTTCAATACTGATTTCGGATCGTTGGGGTTGGTCAAGTCACTCAGGTACTGTGCCGGACCATTTTCTGCCGTGGCGGGATATTTGACATTGACCAATACGCCTGGAACGGTGCGTTTACGGCGTGCAACTTCGGCGTTGGTCTTCGCGACTTCGCTGATGTTGGTGTTGTCGCTCAACCAGGGATTGTGTCGAGCCACCAATACGCAGTCCTTGGTCATGTGCAGATCCAGTTCGAGCGAATCTGCGCCAGCATCGGCGGCATGCTCGTAAGAGGCCCGGGTTTCTTCCGGATACAATCCCGGCAGGCCGCGATGCCCGATAATCAAGGGTGGCTTACCGTCGAGGGTTTTGAGCGAAGCAGATGCGGTTGACTGTGCGCCAGGTAAACTCCCGTTAGTACCGTCACAAGCACTCACTAACAAGCTGCATCCGAGAGCGATAAAGCGGGCAAGAGGCAGACCTGGGCGAGTGTACATGTGCAGTCCTTCAAGATGGGAAGAGCGGTTATCAACCAATAGTAATCACGGACACATGACAAAATCATGGCTCATCGGGTCCGCTCCCGGGCAAATCGCCCACAGGCCGTAGGCACACTTATCGTCCGGATAAACTTCTATTTCTTCTTGGCCGCAGCCTCAGCGGCCAGGCACTCAAGGGCAAACTGCTCGGTGTACGTCATCTGGATAGGAGTGGTTTCTCCCTTGACGGTCCTTTCGCCATCGAGGATGTAACGAATGCGCTTGTCGGTCACGCCGATGCGTTTTGCGATCCAGGAGGGGGTTTGTCCGATGCGCGAAATCAGCTTGTCGGCATATTCGGTGGACGGGTTGTAATGTTCTGCGTTGGGTGTCATGTGACGTCCAGATAAAAGGTGGGTCTGTGATGCATTGGTGGGGTAGGGGACACGGTGCACCAATTATTGGACGGTGTCGCGGCTTCAATGAAGAAGCCCCGGAATCCGGGGCCTTGTCGTTTCTACAGTTTATCAGCCTGGTATCAACTTGCTTTCGGTTTATCGCCAATCGCATCCAGTTCGGCCAGCGTGTCCGGCGTGAGCTGCAACTGCCCGGCCTTCAGGTTTTCGCGCAGGTGCGCGACCGAGGACGTGCCCGGAATCAGCAAGATGTTGGGCGAGCGGTGCAGCAACCAGGCCAGCGCCACTTGCATCGGCTGGGCTTGCAGGCGGGCCGCGATATCCGACAGCGCCGTTGACTGGATGGGCGTGAACCCGCCCAGGGGGAAGAACGGCACATAGGCGATACCCTGCGCCGCCAAATCGTCGATCAACCCGTCGTCCTCGCGGTGGACC
Source organism: Pseudomonas sp. MWU12-2319 (assembly GCF_023242525.1). NCBI lineage: Bacteria > Pseudomonadati > Pseudomonadota > Gammaproteobacteria > Pseudomonadales > Pseudomonadaceae > Pseudomonas > Pseudomonas sp. MWU12-2319. The sequence goes on along the minus strand of NZ_JALJES010000007.1, from coordinate 189,923 downwards.
AGGTTGTACTGGTTCTGCACGCAGACGATATCGGCGATCGCCTGGGCTTCCTTTATCTGCTCGGTGGTTACGTTGCTCAGCCCGATATGACGGATAAGCCCCTCCTGCTGTAACTGCGCCGTGGCCTCGACCAGATGGCCGATGCGGTCCTGAGTCAGGCCATGGCCAAAGATGCGCAGATTGACCACGTCCAGGGAGGCCAGGCCGAGATGGCGCAGATTGTCCTCGACCGCGCCGCGCAACTCTTGCGGGCTCTGGGCGGCCAGCCAGTCGCCCTTGTCGTTGCGGCGTGCACCGATCTTGGTGACCAGGGTCAGGTTGTCGGGATACGGATGCAGGGCTTCGTGAATGATCTGATTGGTGATGTGCGGACCATAGAAGTCGGAGGTGTCGATATGGTCGACGCCGGCGGCGATGGCTTCGCGCAATACGGCGATACAGGCAGCTCGATCCTTCGGTGGCCCGAATACCTGCGGTCCGGCAAGTTGCATGGCGCCATAGCCCATTCGCCGGACCGTGCGACCCGCGAAGCTGAAATGGGTTGGAAGGGCGGAAGTGCTCATATGGGTTTTCCTCTATCGGTCTGTTTCGATGCGAGTCGCAGCGCGTTCTGCGGCGGGGTTCGATGGGCCGAATATAGTTCCAATTGCGCTGTTTGATAATCAGGCATAAAGTTTACGGGCTGTTTAAATTAGTGAACAATTGTCATGAAATTTAACGATATGGCGGCTTTTGTCGCTGTCGCACAGGCGGGTGGTTTTCGTGAGGCGGCACGCAGCGGTGGCGTTTCCGCCGCCAGCTTGAGCGTAGCCGTACAGCGTCTTGAGGCGCAGCTGGATTTGCGTCTGCTCAACCGCACCACGCGGAGCGTGGCTTTGACCGAAGCCGGGCAACACTTGTTAACCCGGCTGGAGCCACTGTTTTCTGAAATGGAAGCGTCATTGGATGTGCTCAATGGCTTTCGCAACAAGCCTTCCGGTACGCTGCGGCTCAATGTGCCCACCAGCGCCGCGCGTATCGTGCTGCCTGAGGTCATTGCCGGATTTCTCGGACGTTATCCGGATATCCGCATCAAGGTCGTGGTGGAAGACGGATTTGTCGACGTGCTTTCGGTGGGCTGCGATGCGGGCATCCGTTACGACGAAAGGCTGGAGCAGGACATGATCGCGATTCCCATCGGTCCGAGGGTGCAGCGCTTCGTCACGGCGGCGGCGCCCGGATATCTGGACCTGTATGGCCGACCGGCCCATCCACGCGAGTTATTGACCCACTCCTGTCTTCGCTGTCAGTTCTCCGGCGGCAACAAACCCACCTGGAAATTCGAGCGCGATGGCGAGCAGATCGAGATTGATCCGCCCGAACGTCTGCTGGTGACGCCCAGTGGAGCCTTGGATCTGACGGTCAGTGCCGCGGTCGCCGGCCTGGGGGTGGTGCATCTGTTTGAAGACCTGCTGCGGCCGCAACTGGACAGCGGCGAGCTCGAACCCATCCTGGAGCCTTGGTGGCAGACGTTTTCCGGCCCGTTCCTGTATTACCCTGGACGGCGCCATTTGCCGGCGCCGTTACGTGCTTTTGTCGACTACCTGCACGAACTGTCGGCGACGCTGCCCTTGCGAGCCTGAGTCTGATTACAATCAGTGACTCAGCAATACACCCAACAAGAGAGTGGCTAACACCACCGAGTGATTCAGACCTTGATCGAACGACGCCAATTCAGTGGAGGCATGAAGGGGAAAAACCTCCGCTATCTGAATGAAAACCCCGGTGCGCCCGCGCAAATGGCCCGGACAGGCTTTTTGTTGCTCGAGCATTTCTCCTTGCCGGCATTCACCCAGGCCCTGGATACGCTGGTCACGGCGAACCTCCTGCGTCCCGGGTTGTTCTCTTCGCGAACCTTCGGTCTGCATGAAGGGGAGGTGATCAGTGACCTGGGCCTGGTGATTCGCCCCGATGCCCGTATCGATTCGGCGGCCATTCAAAGCCTCGACCTGCTGGTCATCTGCGGTGGCTACCGGACCGAGCTGAAGGTCGACGATGAGCTCATCAGCCTGCTGAGAGCGGCGTCAGACCAGGGTGTCAGCCTGGCCGGGTTATGGAATGGCGCCTGGTTCCTGGGCAGTGCGGGTTTGCTTGATGGTTATCGTTGTGCGATTCATCCCGAACATCGGCCGGCGCTCGCGGAGATCTCCAAGGCGACCCATGTCACCAGCGAGGCCTATGTCATCGATCGCGACCGGCTCACCGCGTCCAGCCCCTCGGGGGCTTTCCATATGGCGTTGGACTGGATCAAGGGTTTGCACGATAAAGCCCTGGTCGAGGGTATCGAGGACATACTGGCGTTCGAGGAGTCGCGCTATCGGCGTATCAAACCGGCGGAGAATGTGTGCGTGAGCGCACCACTGCGGGAGGTGGTCAAGCTGATGGACGCCAACCTCGAAGAGCCTCTGGAACTGGAGCAACTGGCGGCCTATGCCGGCCGTTCCCGCCGGCAACTCGAACGCCTGTTCAAGGAGCAATTGGGCACCACGCCGCAACGCTATTACCTGGAGCTGCGTATCACCGAGGCACGTCGTCTGCTGCAGCACACCGAGCTGTCCCAGGTCGATGTGCTGGTGGCTTGCGGGTTTGTCTCGCCGAGCCATTTCAGCAAATGCTACAGCGCGTATTTCGGCTACCGGCCGTCCAAGGAAACGCGCCTGGTTAAATAGCGTGAGCGGTTCAGGCACATTACGTTGCATCGAACCCTTTCCAAGGCCGTTCATCACCACCCTGGCTAACGAGGGGGCGCTTGAACTGCAAGCGATGCGGGCCCAGGATCTGACAGCCGCGTGGTTGAACGCCACGCTGGAAGATGGCGATATCCTGTTTATCGATTCCACGCATACGGTAAAGACAGGGAGCGATTGCCTGCAAATTTACCTGCGCCTGCTGCCGAAAATCACCAAGAAGATCTTTGTCCACGTGCATGATGTCTTTCTGCCCTTTGGCCTGCCGACGAAATGGCTGATTGATCATCAGATCTATTGGACGGAACAGTATCTGCTGCTGGCGCTGATGACGGATAACCCGCGGACGAAGCTGCTGTTTGGCAGCGCGTATCACGAACATTTCAATCATGATCTGTTGACCGCACTCATGCACGGTCGAGCCGAAAGTCACGGCGCCAGTTTCTGGTTCGAGTTTGATGGCCGGGGCAATGCCTAGTTTCTTCGGGCGCCAACCCTTGTAGTCCGCCAGCCAACACCAGCCCGCCAGCTTGCGTGCTGGTTTTCCCACGCACCCTGGGCGGCCCTCACAGGCCCGCCGAAGTCACTTCAAATACGAGCGCAGCGCCGACACCACTTCATCCACATCCTCGCGGCGCTGGGCCGGCGTGACATCGTCCGCGCCCAGGTGTTCGCGGATATGACCTTCCAGCACCTCGTTCATCAAACCATTGACCGCGCCACGGATCGCCGCGATCTGTTGCAGCACGGCGGTGCACTCGACTTCCATATTCAGCGCGTTTTCCAAGGCCTCGGCCTGGCCCTTGATGCGCCTGACACGGGTCAGCAGGCGCTTTTTATCCTTGATGGTATGCGGCATGGAATTGTCCCATTGTGTGTTATCTATACTGGGGTATAGTATGTTTCGACCTTGTCATCAGGACTGTAGCCCAATGTCTTCGCCCAATGCTACTCATCAGAACTGCCATTCGAAAATCCTCAACGATGGAAATCCCCTGGCGGAGGCCAACACCCGGCGCGCCATGATCCTGACGGCCATCATGATGGTCGCCGAGATCGCCGGCGGTTGGTACTACAACTCGATGGCGCTGTTCGCCGACGGATGGCACATGAGTTCCCATGCGTTGGCGCTGGGGTTGTCGGTGTTGGCCTATGGCGCTGCCCGGCGCCTGTCCAGTGACAACCGTTTTGCCTTCGGTACCTGGAAGATCGAAGTGCTGGGCGGCTACACCAGTGCGTTGTTCCTGGTGATGGTGGCGGGGCTGATGCTGTATCAGTCGGTTGAACGGCTGATTTCACCTGCGGCGATTCATTATGACGAAGCCATTGTCATCGGCATCGTCGGCTTGATGGTCAACCTGGCCTGCGCCTGGCTGCTCAAGGACGGCCATGCCCACGATCACCACCACGACCATCATCATGACCACGGCCATGAACATGCCCACGATCTGAACCTGCGTTCCGCCTACCTGCATGTGGTGGCCGATGCGGCCACCTCGGTGCTGGCGATCCTGGCGCTGATCGGTGGCAAGGTCTGGGGCGCGGCGTGGCTCGACCCGCTGATGGGGATTGTCGGCGCGGGGCTGGTGGCGAGCTGGGCCTATGGGCTGATCCGCCAGACCAGCCGTATCTTGCTGGACGCGGAAATGGATGCGCCGGTGGTCGAGGAAATCCGCGAGGTCATTGCGGCCAGCCCGATTCCAGCCAGCATCAGCGACCTGCATGTCTGGCGGGTCGGCAAGGGCCAGTTCGCCTGCGTGCTAAGCCTGGTGACGCACTTGCCGGCCACGCCGGACTACTTCAAGGCGCAACTGGCGATCCATGAAGAGTTGGTGCACGTCACGGTTGAGCTTCATCTGCTGGCGTGACGCTGGCCGTCTGTTCACCGGGTAAAGGCCGGCAAACTCATGATGGGCCCGTCACCCGGATATGGGCCTGCAGACACTCCACCAGCGCATCGAAGGTCGCCTTGCAACGGGGGCTGGTGCGCAGGTCCTCGTGCATGGTCACCCAGGTTTCCAGCTGGAAGGTGAACCGCTCCGGCAACAGCCGCACCAGTGCCGGCGTGCGGATCGCCAGGGCGCTCTGGCAGATGCCGATGCCGCAGCCGGCGCGGATCATCGCCAGTTGCGCCAGGGTGCTGTCGGTGCGCAGCGTGAAGGCCTCGCGATTCCAGCCGGGCACTTGTTTGCTGGCGGCACGGATAAAGGGGGTGGTGACATCGAAGCCGATCAAGGCATGGCTCGACAGATCGGCCATTGTGCTAGGCGTGCCGTGTCGTTGCAGATAGTCCACATGTGCATAAAGCCCCAGTTCCACCTGGCCGACACGTCGGGCGATCAGTTGATCCTGTTTCGGCACGGTCATGCGCACCGCAATATCGGCCTCCCGTTGCAGCAGGTCATGCATCTTGTCGGTGGCCAGCAGCTCGATTTTGAGTTGCGGATGGTCCTGGCGCAGCAGTGCCAGTGCCGGAGGTAGCACCTCGATGGCAATGATTTCACTGGCGGAGATCCGCACCGTGCCGTTCACCGTCTGACCCTGTCCAGTGGCGGCACGCTCCAGCGCGGCGGCGGTGTGCTGCATGGCTTCGGCATAGCCGCGTAGCGCCAGGGCGGTCTCGGTGGGCAGCAAGCCGGTCTGCGAACGGGTGAACAGCGGTTGCTTGAATGACGCTTCCAGCGCGGCGATATGTCGGCCCACGGTGGGTTGGGCAATGCCCAGCGCCCGTGCGGCGCCCGAGAGCGAGCCCTCCGTCAGCACGGCAAGCAAGGTTCGGTACAGCTCCCAACTCATGATCTGGTCCATGCATAAATGTATGGCGGATAGCTTGTGCTAGGCAATTTATTTCCTGAAGGGGCAGGCCCAGACTCTGTTCATCGTTACCTTCCTGGAGAATTGACATGGCAGCACAGAGCAACAAGGTTTTGGTACTGGGCGCCGGCGGTGGCATTGGCGGCGAAGTGGCGCGGCAACTGCGCGATGGCGGCTGGCTGGTGCAGGCACTCAAGCGTGGCCTGGCGACGGCGGCCGAACAGCGCGACGGTATCCAGTGGTTGCGTGGCGACGCCCTCAACCGTGACGACGTGGTGCGGGCGGCGCGGGGTTGCAGCGTGATCGTGCATGGGGTCAACCCGCCGGGCTATCGGCACTGGGCCGAGCAGGTGCTGCCGATGATCGACAATACGATTGCGGCGGCGCGTATTGAAGGGGCGACCGTCGTGTTGCCGGGCACGGTCTACAACTACGGCCCGGATGCCTTTGCCGAATTGAATGAACAGGCGGTGCAACGTCCGTTGACGCGCAAGGGGCGTATCCGCGTCGAGCTTGAGCACCGATTGCAGGATGCGACGCGGGACGGGGTTCGAGCGATTGTCGTGCGGTCGGGCGACTTCTTCGGCCCGCAGGCTGGTAACAGTTGGTTTTCCCAGGGGATGATCAAGCCCGGGCAGGCAGTGAAAGTGATCAATCTGCCAAGCGATCCGGGCGTCGGTCATCAGTGGGCCTATCTGCCGGACGTGGCGCGGACCATGGTCGAACTGGTGGTGCGTCGAGGTGACTTGCCCCCCTTCGCGACCTTTCATATGGAGGGCTACTGGGACGCCGACGGCACCCAGATAGCAGCCGCTATCAGCCGCGTGGTCGAGCGCGCGGGCGGCCAGACCAGGCTGCGGCGCTTTCCCTGGTGGCTGGTAGGACTGGCCTCGCCGTTGGTGACCACCTTTCGGGAAATGCTGGAGATGCGTTACCTGTGGCGTACGCCGGTGCGGATGAATAATGCCTATCTGTTGAGCGTGCTGGGGGCCGAGCCGCATACGCCGCTGGATCAGGCGGTGGAAGTAACGCTGAAGGGCGTGGGCTGTTTGTAGGGGGATCAGGCGCTCGAACCCTGACAAGATCAGGGCACAAAGGCCAGCACGGAGGCGGGGGAGCCGGATCCGTCCTTGAGTTTCAGGATCCCGATGACCAGCGTTGTACCGGTGGCGGGCAATTGATCCAGATGAGTCAGACACTCCAGGATGATTCCATTTTTCGCCAGGACTTGGTGGTTGGTGGAAAATGCCGTGTTCTGACCAGGATCGACCCCGTGGGTGTCGATCCCGATTCCGGCGACCTCACGCTCTTCGATCAGCAGCCTTGCCGCATCGGCGCCGACCCCGGGGAAGTGCAGGCCACCTTGGTCATCCTCATTGAAAAAGCGCTTGGGGTCGTTCCATAGCGCTTGCCAACCGGTATGGAAGAGCACGACGGAACCCTGGGCGATGCGACCATGGGCCTGCTCCCAGCGCTCGATATCTTGAGGGCTGATCACATAGTCGGGATCGGCCTGTGCCTGCGCCCGCACATCGATTACCACGGCCGGTCGTACCAGCGACTCCGGGGTGTAGGCATCGATCCCGATGCCATCGGGGTGAAAACTGTTGGGCGCATTCATATGGGTTGCGCTGTGTTCGCCCATGCTGAAACTGCGCAGGTAGTAACCGTCCTGTGCCTGTGAGGCCACCCCACTGAACGCGACGGGAGGGTCGTGGGGCCAAAGGGGGATGGACGGCGTAATGACGTGGCTCAGATCGATGATTCTTTGAAACTGGATGCTCTGCATTCCTTTGACTCCCGGGTCCTTGGCGAAAGGGTGGAGGATAGCGGCCCGTTTCCACAAGGCCTGTCGTTGCGGCGGCACACTTTCCGGGTGTGATGAATGGAATCGGCGTCACAGCGCTGACATTTTTTCGACTGGGGCCCGGTGTTCGCAAGCAATAAAAATTTACTCCCGGTGAAAGAAATGCGAAAAGCTTCTCAGCCTTTTCCATGGACTCGGATCCCCTCATGCCTCGATCAAAGTTGTTCACCAAACTGTTTGTCGCGCTGCTGGTCGGCGCCGGGCTCTGGTACATGTGGGTGATTACCAGCGCCAAGCTGGAGTGGGGCGGGAGCAGCCCGGACAAGCAGCAGATCGGCGCCGTGCAGGACACCCGTCAGCGCGCGATGACCCAGTACTGCACCGGTGTGGTGGTGACCCCGCAGGGCACCTGGCTGGTGGGGCGCCTGGAGGGGGACGCGAAACAGCTGCAGCCCACCGCCGACGTGGTGGACCTGGATGCCGTACTCCATGGCAAGCCGGTTGAGAATAAGGATCTGACGCCAGAAGACTCGGGGGCTTTCTCCGGCCTTCTCTCGGGCCGGGACAAGGAAACCTCCTTTATCTCGCGCCTGGACGCTCAAGGCCAGTTTCAAATGGTGGCCCATGTCAGCGACGCCGCCTGCCTGGTGGCCAGCCCGGATGGGGCCAGTGTTTTCCTGCTGACCGGGCTTGAGCGCCCCGAAGTCGCGGGCGCGAGCGGCGATGAGATCAGGCAGACCGTGATCTTTCGCAGCGACGATCAAGGCAAGCGCTGGACCTGGTTGAGCAAAGGCCTGTTCCCCAAGGCCGAGCAGTTGGCCTGGAACCTCAAGCCCTATTTTCATGGCCCGGATGAAGTCTGGGCCTGGGGCACCCCGAGCGGAACCGACAACGAGAGCGGCGAAGACAAGCCGGGTGCCATCTCCACCGGGGTGTTCTACTCCGCTGATCGCGGCGCGAGCAGCACCCCGATATTCGCGGCCGAGTCGCTGCTGGTGTCTACCGAGTATGCCCAGGGCAAGCGGCCTGACATTACTGAATGGCGCGACTCCGGCACTTATGGGGAAATCCAGACCTATGTCACTCAGTTGGATGCGCAACGGGCGTTTATCTGGGTATCCCAGCGTTTCTGGGGGAGCAATCCCGACGGTGAAAGCGGCAGCTTGGCGATCAACGTCACGACCCGGGCACCACTGCAGCGCAAAGCAGGGAAGTGGCAGGTCGGGGCTGTGCAGCGCGAGGAGGGGCTGTTTATCGACGCACTGGTGGAGAATGGCAGCGGGCGGGTGATGGGCCTGATCGACCAGGGCGAGCATGGGCAAGATGTGGTGGCCGAGCTGGATACCGCCAAGCTGAGCTGGAAGCCGATGGGTGAGCTACCGAGTGTGTTCGCGCCGTTGGCGTCGGACAGCCAGTTGCGCGAGAAGAATTTCTGGGTGGGGCAGAACAGCCTGCTGATCAACACCTCAAGCGAACACCGGCCGCCGCGCTGGCTCTACTGGTGGTCGGATGCGCAAATTTCCGCGAACGGGGTGTTCTACTCCAAGGACTGGGGGCACTCCTGGCAACGGCTGGCGGTTGACGGTTACCTGGGGATCCTCGGCTTTCAAGGGGCGCAGGACCGGGTGATCTGGGCCAAGGGCAACTGGTACAACAGCAATGATGCTGGGGTTTATTCCTATGGTTTGCAGTGAGGGTTGGGTTGTCTTGTACCTATCTTGCAAGACGGCTCGCTTTCCATTGAGTGAAATTTCCTAGAAACTTCTACCCTGTTGCTCCTGGCAGAACCGGTGGCTAGTCTGCATCTTGTCACCGCAAAAACGGTGATACGGACGTGCAAGTCCGGAATTCTGTTATGACGCACAACGTCCATGTCATGCCTGGGCGTTTTTGCAGTCCGCCTGTTTTATGGTGGCTGTGCGTGGGAGACCTTCGGGTCTGCCGGGTGTCCTAACAGACCTGGTCTTGCACACCTGCGTACAGCTGCCACCCTCATTCGTGTGCAAGCGAGAAGGTGTCGGCTCCTTATCTCTGTTAGGAGTTTCAGACATGTTCAAGATCACGCCCAACCCTCCTGTGTCACTGCGCGTCGAAACCATCGATCCGCACATCGTCGACCGTGCATTGGCTTATTACAATTTGCCGCAAGGTACGAGTCCGAAGCGATGCGGCGCCAATTCAACCCGCAAGATCAACGCCGAACCTGAAAGTCGTGAAGAAATCCTGGTCGACGCCAGTGCGATTCTGGAGTCAGCGGCGGCCACCGCTTACGAACATGCCGATAATCTCACTGGCCCTGAGCGCAAGGTGGCGATGGGCGTGGTGCGTCTGATCGAGCTGGCGCAGGGGCGGGTGGATTCGGTGTTGGAGGATGAGTTCACCAGCGGCGTTAGTTGATCAATGAGGGGGCGGCGACACAGTCCTTCATTTGGCAGCCAGCGATTGTGATGCAATATTCGCCGACGCCTTCGCCGACAAGCCAGGCTCCTACGGGACGGCGCCGGACACAAATCTGGGGTACGGCATAAACCTGTAGGAGCAGGGCTTGCCCGCGAAGCTTTTGGCGATCTCACGGGCCCCTTCGCTGCTGCGTCATCGCCCCTCATGCTGCCGCCGATAAGCCCCCGGCTGCACCCCGAGCGCTTTGGCAAACGCCCGGGTAAACGCCGCAATCGACTGATACCCCACCGCCGCACACACCTGTTCCACGGTGTTATTGGCCCGCAGCAACCGACTGGCATGGCGCATCCGCAACGCCAGCAGCACCTGCCCCGGTGACTGCCCGGCCAGTTCGTTGAAGCGCTTGAAAAACGCCGAACGCGACATCCCGGTACAAGCCGCCATGCTCTCCAGCGACCAACTCTCCCCAGGCCGTTCGATCAACTGCTCCAGCAATGGCGCAAACCCCGGATGCCGGGCCAGTGCCACTAATCCACCCAGGCTCCGGTTCTCCGCCACCTGCTGGCGCAGCACATACAGAAACAACAAATGACTCAAGCGTTCCAGCAGCGCCGAGGAGGGCGCCGGTGGCCGTTCGCACTCGGCCAGGATCAACCCGAACAAGGCCCGCGCGGCGCTCAACGACGGATCGCCCGCCCGCAGCACAATCCAGTCCGGCAACCCGTCGATAATCAATGACGACAGCCCGGACTTGAAATGAAAGAACCCGCACACCAGCCCCACGCCATCCTGCGCAGCGCTGTCTAGCCCGGTCATCGCCTGGCGCGGCAAGCGTTGCGCCTCTACGCTGTTTTGAGCACTCGACAACCGATAATCCAGGTCCCGCAGCAAAAACACCGCATCCCCGGCCTCCAGCCGCAGGCTTTCTTGCTGTCCATCAATATGCAGCCAGCAGTGACCCTGCACGATCAGGTGGAAGCTCGCCCGCGCCAAGCCATGGGTGCTGGCGTGCCAGCCGCCGCAATAACGGCCCACATGGAACAGGCTCGCATCCAGTTCCAGGCTTTCTAATAACCAATCAACCAGCGGACTCGACGAAATCATCTAATGGAAACACTCAGAAGCAAGGAATCGCTACTTTTGAATATGGATCGGAATTCTTATAACCAACAGACTTGTCGGACTCACCCTACAACAGGAGTCCACTCCATGTCGCGCGTCACTCTCCATACACTGCAAAGCGCTCCCGAAGCGGCCAAGCCTTTCCTGGAAAACGCCCAGAAGAATTCCGGGTTTATCCCCAACCTGCTCGCCGTCCTCGCCAATGCACCGGCGGCGCTGGAAACCTACGTTACGGTATCGGCACTCAATGGCAAGGCCGAGCTGAGCCTGGCCGAGCGCGAAGTGGTGCAACTGGTGGCCGCCACCACCCACGGTTGCGACTTCTGCGTTGCCGGGCACACGGCGGTGGCCCTGAACAAGGCCAAGTTGCCGGCCGAAGTGGTCGACGCCTTGCGCGGACAGGACGAACTGCCCCAGGAAAAGCTCGAAGTCCTCGCCGCTTTTGCTCGGGAAGTGATCGCCACCCGCGGCAATGTCAGCGACGCGGTGTTCAGTGAGTTCCTCGCCGCCGGCTACACCCAGGGCAACGCCCTGGAAGTGATCCTCGGGGTAAGCCTGGCCACACTGTGCAATTTCGCCAATGTCTTTGCCCGCACGCCGCTCAATCCTGAGCTGGCGAAATATCGTTGGCAGTCGACAGATCAATGATTCATCGGCGTCGGCTATTATTCGACGTTGTCTTCAAGGAGAAAACGACATGCTCAATCCGGCACTGAGTCAATGGCTCGACGTACAAGCCCAGGCTCTGGATCTGGGGCAGTGCGACCCACAGGATGTGATTTCCCGATTGGCGACGGCCAAGGTGCTGCGCATCGGTGTTCCAGAGGCCCTGGGCGGCAGCGGCGGCACGGTGGCCGATGCGGTGGAAAGCATCGCCCAGGTGGCCAGCCATTCCCTGTCGGCGGCCTTTGTGTTCTGGGGCCAACGGGCTTTTATCGAGTACCTGCTGCACAGTCCCAACACGGCATTGCGCGAGCATCTGCTGCCGTCGTTGCTCAGCGGTGAACTGGCCGGCGCCACCGGACTGTCGAATGCCATGAAGTTCCTCTCGGGCATCGAGTCGCTGCAACTGCGGGCCCGCGATCAAGGTGATGGCTGGTGCCTGGATGGCCGTCTGCACTGGGTGACCAATCTGCGCAAAAGCGGTTTTGTGGTGGCGGCCGCCATTGAGCGGGAGGAGGGCGGCACACCCTTCGTGCTGGCGATTCCGGATGCCCTGAGTGGTCTGCAACGCTCGGACGACTTGCAACTGATGGGCCTGCAGTCGAGCAATACCGCCGCCCTGGACTTCAAGCGGGTGGAAGTCAGCCGCGACTGGTTGCTCCACGACGATGCCCGGGTCTTTCTGCCGGCGGTGCGCCCGGCTTTCCTCGGCCTGCAATGCGGCATGGCCATCGGCCTGGCGCGCCAGGCGCTGAAGGAAGTGGACGGCCATCTGCAAGACACCCGCTCGATTCTGCGCGAACCCTTGCTGGAACAGCGCCACGCTCTTGAGCAAACGGTGGAGGAACTCAAGAACGGTCTGCACGACGGGCGCTTCCTGGCCCAGCCGAGCGCCTTGTTCCAGATCCGCATCAGCCTGGCCGAGTCGGTCGCCCAGGCGGTGCAACTGGAGTTGCAGGCCAGCGGCGGCAAGGCCTATCTGAATGAATACGGCAGTGGCTTCGCCCGGCGTTGGCGCGAGTCGGCGTTCGTGCCGATCGTCACCCCGAGCCTGGTGCAATTGCGCGCCGAGCTGCAACGCCAGGCCCGGGATACCGCGGCATGAGCGGGCCGTTGCTGGAGGCCCGGCAGATCAGCCTCGGTTACCCCCGCGAACAGGGCTGGCAAACGGTGCTGGAAGGTTTCGACCTGCAACTGCAAGCCGGCGAGGTGGTGTCGATCCTCGGCCCCAGCGGCGTCGGCAAATCTAGCCTGTTGCGGGTCCTGGCCGGCTTGCAGACGGCTCACGCAGGCCGCGTGCATTTCCTCGGCGACCCCCTGGACGGCCCGCACCCGCGGGTGGCGGTGGCCTTTCAGGACCCCAGCCTGCTGCCCTGGTTGAGCCTGGAAAAGAACGTCGCCTTCGGCCTCGACTTCGCCCGCCAGCCGCACCTGGATGCCCAGGAGCGCAAGGCGCGGATCGACCACGCGATTGCCGCCGTCGGCCTGCAACACGCCCGGGGCCAGTACCCGGCGCAGTTGTCCGGCGGCATGGCCCAGCGCACGGCGTTGGCCCGCTGTCTGGCCCGCCAGCCGCAGGTCTTGTTTCTCGACGAGCCTTTCGGCGCCCTGGATGAGGTGACCCGCGCCGATATGCAACAACTGCTGCTCAAGGTGATCGCCGAGCACAACACGGCGGCGGTGTTGATCACCCACGACATTGATGAAGCCCTGCTGCTCTCCGAGCGGATCCTGCTACTGGGCCACAGCCCGGCGCGGACCCTCGGCGAGTGGCGTATCGACCTGCCTCAGCCGCGTGCCGAGCTGGTGGAGGAACTGGGCACCCTGCGTATCGAGATTCTCAAGACCCTTCGGCGGGCCAGCCGCACCTCACCCCCTCACTCTTTGCTCGAAACGTCGGAGATGGCTCATGTGCCTGGATGACTTCACCCATACACGTCGTGACTTCCTCAAACTCAGCGCCTTGCTGACCGCCGGCGGTGCCTTGCCGCTGCTCAACAGCCTGCAGGCCCGTGCCGCGTCGGAGCCCAATGCGCCGGTGCGCATCGGCTACCTGCCGATCACCGATGCCACGCCGTTGCTGGTGGCCCATAACAACGGCCTGTTCGAGGCCGAAGGCATCCAGGCCGAGCGCCCGGTGCTGCTGCGCAGTTGGGCCCAGGTGATCGAGGCGTTTATTTCCGGGCAGGTCAACGTGATCCACCTGCTGTCGCCGATGACCGTCTGGGCGCGCTACGGCAGCAAGGTGCCGGCCAAGGTGGTGGCCTGGAACCATGTCGGCGGTTCGGGCCTGACCGTGGGGCCGGGTATCACCGAGGTCAAACAACTGGGCGGGCAGTCGGTGGCGATTCCGTTCTGGTACTCGATCCACAACGTGGTGGTCCAGCAACTGCTGCGCGACAACGGCCTGCAACCGGTGAGCAAGCCCACCAGCAGCGTGCTGGCCGCCAACGAGGTCAACCTGGTGGTGCTGCCGCCCTCGGATATGCCGCCGGCCCTGGCGAGCAAGCGCATTGCCGGCTATATCGTCGCCGAGCCGTTCAATGCCCTGGCCGAGGAACTGAAGGTCGGCCGGGTACAGCGCTTCACCGGCGATCTCTGGCGCAATCACGCCTGCTGCGTGGTGTTCATGCACGAGCAGGACCTGAACAACCGGCCCGAGTGGTCGCAGAAGGTGGTCAACGCCATCGTCAAGGCTCAGCTCTGGACCCGCGACAATCGCGCCGAGGCGGCTAAATTGCTGTCCAAGGACGGCACCAATCGCTACACCCCCCACACCACCCAGGTGCTCAATCGGGTGTTGGTGCCCAGTGCCGCCGATCGTGATGCCTACCTGGCCAGCGGGGCGATCCAGCACGGCAACTGGGACGAGCAGCGCATCGACTTCCAGCCGTATCCGTTCCCCAGCTACACCGAGGAACTGGTCAAGCGCCTGAAGAACACCCTGATCGAGGGCGACAAGGGTTTCCTCGCTGGCCTCGATCCGCAGCAGACCGCCCGTGATCTGGTGGACGACCGCTTCGTACGCAACAGCCTGGCGGCGGTGGGCGGGCTCAAGGCCTTCGGTTTGCCGGACAGCTTTGAACGCAGCGAGGAGTTCGGCATTTGATCGGCAAGCCTTCCTCATCGCTCCTGCATTGGGGGCTGGGCCTGGCGGGGTTGTTCTGCCTGCTGCTGCTCTGGTGGCTGGGCGTGCACCTGTTCGGCAGCCCCGACGGGCTGTCGGCGCGCTTCTCGCCCGAAGCGACACTGACCAGCCTGGTGGAGCTGCTCGGCCGTGCCGAGCTCTATGAAAACGTGCTGGTCAGCCTCAAGCGCATTCTGATCGGGCTGTTGCTGGCCCTGTTGGTCGGCGTGCCGCTGGGGCTGCTGATTGGCAGCTATCGGCACCTGGAGGCGGCGACCACCCCGGCGTTCCAGTTTCTGCGGATGATCTCGCCGTTGTCCTGGATGCCGGTGGTGGTGATGCTGATGGGGGTCGGTGACCAGCCGATCTATTTCCTGCTGGCCTTTGCCGCTGTCTGGCCGATCCTGCTCAATACCGTGGCCGGGGTGCGCCAGCTCGACCCGCGCTGGTTGCAACTGAGCCGCAGCCTCAGCGCGACCCGCTGGGAAACCCTGCGCCAGGTCATCCTGCCCGGTGTGCTCGGCCATGTGCTGACCGGCGTGCGGCTGTCCATCGGGATTCTCTGGATCGTGCTGGTGCCCTGCGAAATGCTCGGGGTCAGCGCCGGGCTCGGCTACTTTATCCTTGATACCCGTGACCGCCTGGCCTATTCGGAGCTGATGGCCATGGTGCTGTTGATCGGCGTGCTGGGTTTTATGCTTGATGCCCTGGCGCGCGGCCTGCATCGGCGTTGGGCGCATTCCTGACGCTAACCTGACAAATTATGCGGAATATACATATCTGTAACATTTTGAAATGTATACTTCCGCCCTGAGCCATACCCCCCACGTTTCAACCGCCACCCCCAGGAGATTCGAACTTGGACCCTGCCCATTCTCGGTAGGCCACGTAGCGGGATTTACAAAGGGATACCGCCGGTGCGCAGCCGTCGCCCCGGTATCCAGTCTGTAGCGTTCAGTACGTGGCCTTGCTTCGACGATTTTCCAACCACTTCTCCAGAATGTGCTGTGCTTAGACTGCCGGCACCGCAGCGCTTTGTGCGTTTGTATCCTGGAGTTCGTGGGCCTGTATTTCAGAACGCTGCTGGAATCATTGACGATGAATAAAGTATTACGCCATTACATCCCGGCCAGTACCCGGCGCTTGCTGCCCAATCGCTGGGACCTGATCGCGCTGCCGCTGGTGGTGGGTTTCCTGCTGTTTTTCTCGATCGGCGCGCGGGAAACCTGGGCCCCGATCTCGACCCTGCAGAGCCAGGTGATCTCCCTCGATCCGGCCAACCTGCCGGAATATGCCATACGCACCACCCTGCGCATGCTCGCGGCGATGGTCGCGGCGTTGATCTTCACCTTTCTCTACGGGACCCTGGCGGCCAAGAGCAAGCGCGCCGAGAAACTGCTGGTGCCGGTGCTGGATATCCTCCAGTCGGTGCCGGTGCTGGGGTATATCTCGTTCACCGTGACCTTCTTCCTCCTGTTGTTTCCGGGGCGGGTGCTGGGCGCCGAGTGCGCGGCGATCTTTGCGATCTTCACCAGCCAGGCCTGGAATATGACGTTCAGCTTCTACCAGTCGCTGCGCATGCTGCCGCGGGACCTGACGGAAGTCTCCGAGAGCCTGCAGCTGTCCGGCTGGCAGAAGTTCTGGAAGCTCGACGTGCCGTTCGCCATGCCCGGGCTGATCTGGAACATGATGATGAGCATGTCCGGCGGCTGGTTCTTCGTGGTGGCGTCGGAGGCGATTACCGTCGGCGACAAGACCATCACCCTGCCGGGCATCGGTTCCTACCTGGCCACCGCCATCGAACAGCGTGACCTCACCGCCGTGGGTTATGTGATCCTGGCGATGGTGGTGGTGATCCTGGTCTACGACCAGTTTCTGTTCCGTCCGCTGGTGGCCTGGGCGGACAAGTTCCGCATGGAAGACACCGCGGCCCAGGGCGGCGCGCCGGAATCCTGGGTGCTCAACCTGATCCAGCGGACCCGGGTCATCCAGCGTCTGATCCGGCCGATTTCACGTTTCTTTACCCGGATCGGCCATCTGCGCCTGAGCCTGCCCCGGGTCAAGTCCCGGGCCAGCGCACCCAACCCCTCGACGTCGCGGGTGGTTGATTGGGTCTGGGGTGTGTTCATCACCTTGCTCGCGGCCTATGCGCTGTACCACATCGCTATGTATGTCAGCAGTGAAGTGACCCTCTCCGATGTCGGCGAAGTCATTGGCCTGGGGGCAATCACCCTGGTCCGGGTGACCTTGCTGATCGCCGTGGCTTCGCTGATCTGGGTGCCGCTGGGGGTGATGATCGGCCTGCGTCCGCACTTGGCCGAGAAGATCCAGCCCTTGGCGCAGTTCCTCGCGGCGTTCCCGGCGAACCTGCTGTTCCCGGTGTTCGTCATCGTGATCCTGCACTACAACCTGAACCCGGATATCTGGCTGAGCCCGCTGATCGTGCTGGGGACCCAGTGGTACATCCTGTTCAACGTGATTGCCGGGGCCAGCGCCTTCCCCAACGACTTCCGTGAAGCCGCCGCGAACTTCCATATCCGTGGCTGGCAGTGGTGGCGCAAGGTCATGTTGCCGGGGATCTTCCCGTATTACGTGACCGGTGCGATCACCGCCTCCGGTGGTGCGTGGAACGCCAGTATCGTTTCCGAGTTCGTTTCCTGGGGCCAGGACAAGGTCGTGGCCCATGGCCTGGGGGCTTATATCGCCCAGACCACGGCCGCCGGCGATTTTCCGAAAATCACCCTGGGCGTCGTGGTCATGTCGGTCTTTGTGGTGGCCTTCAACCGTCTGCTCTGGCGGCCGATGTACGCCATCGCCGAAAACAAACTTCGTCTGAATTAATCCGAGCCGCTCTTATGAACAGTCATATCGAATACACCAGCAGCGCCCGCGAAATCTACTCGCTCACCAATGTGAGCAAGGGCTTTGGCAACGGCAAGGATGAGCGTCAGGTACTCAGCGAAGTCGACCTGCACCTGCACGAAGGCGAAGTCGTCGGGCTGCTGGGGCGCTCGGGCTCCGGCAAGTCGACCTTGCTGCGGATCATTGCCGGCCTGATCCAGCCGACTTCCGGCGAAGTGCTCTACAACGGCGAAGCCCTGGACGGCCCGGCCAAGGGCGTGGCGATGGTGTTCCAGACCTTCGCCCTGTTTCCCTGGCTGACCGTGCTGGAAAACGTTGAAGCCGGCTTGCAGGCCTTGCAGGTCGAGCCTAAGGAAGCGCGCAAGCGCGCACTGGCGGCCATTGACCTGATCGGTCTCGACGGTTTCGAGAACGCCTATCCGCGCGAGCTGTCCGGTGGCATGCGCCAGCGCGTGGGTTTTGCCCGCGGCCTGGTGGTCAACCCGACCCTGCTGCTGATGGACGAGCCGTTTTCCGCCCTCGACGTGCTCACCGCGGAAAACCTGCGGACCGACCTGTTGGAGCTGTGGAGCGGCGGCCAACTACCGATCAAGTCGATCCTGATCGTGACCCACAACATCGAGGAAGCGGTGCTGATGTGCGACCGCATCCTGGTGCTGTCGTCCAACCCGGGGCGCGTCGTGGCGCAGATCAAGGTGCCGTTCGCCCACCCGCGCAACCGTCTGGATCCGATCTTCCGCAAAATGGTCGACGATATCTACGCGCTGATGACCAACCGTCGCAGTGCCGACGAACGCACCGGCAAGGCTGAGCTGCAACTGGGCAGCCGCCTGCCGGAAGTGCCGACCAACCTGATGGCCGGTCTGATCGAAGCCCTGGCGGCCGAGCCGTACCATGGCCATGCCGGTTTGCCGAACGTCGCCGAGCGCTTGCTGCTGGAAGTCGATGACCTGTTTCCGGTGGCCGAGATGCTCGAGCACCTGGGTTTTGCCGAACTGCGCGGGGCCGATATCAAGCTCACCGATGCGGGCAAGCGTTTTGCCGAAGACGGTACCCAGGAACGCAAGGTGATGTTTGCCGAGCATCTGCTGCGCACCGTGCCCCTGGCGGCGCGGATTCGCCAGGTGTTGCAGGAGCGTAACGGGCACTGGGCGCCGCGGGTGCGTTTCGAACAGGAACTGGAAGACTCCCTCAGCGAAGACTTCGTCGAGCAGACCCTGGAAAGCGTGATCAGCTGGGGCCGCTACGCCGAGATCTTCTCCTACAACGACACCACCGAAACCTTCAGCCTGGAAGACGTGGAAGGCGAGATCTGATAACGCAACCCCTGTAGGAGCTGGCTTGCAGCGATGAGGCCCTTGAGCCTTGCGCTGTCCATTCGGACGCCATCGCCGGCAAGCCGGCTCCCACAGGTTCTGCGGTGTGCAGGCCTGTTTGTACCTGACTGCGAACCCCTCGCAGATCCGGGATATCCGAAGTTTTCACCTGACCGTAACGGATCGGGTACATGCCGAGGATCAATCTCTCCCTTGCCTCCGGTTGTTTCGCAGGCGGGCCAGTTTGAAGGGTCGAGACAGTAAGTAGTGAACCGTGCTCCAGTCCAAGTCATGGCCGGGCACGTCTGCTGATCCCAACTTAAGGAGAGTCCGATGTCCATCGGCGCAATTCCAGCTGCAAACCCAGTCTCTGTGCGTATTGCCGGTCAGTCCCAGGCGACCCCGACACCTGCACAGAAAACTTCCACTACCGCCACCACCACCGCCAGCATCGTCGCCGACGCCTTGAAGGAAGCGACCGAAACCGCGGCACAAACCGCACAGGAAGCCAGTCATGGCGACCGCGTAGCGCAGAAGTTGGTGCAAAAGCACCAGCATCACACCGCCACGGCCACTGCGGCACCGAAAGCCGTTTCCAACGGCAGCGGTCAGCCGATCGGCGAAACCATCAGCACCAAGGCGTAAGCTGCGGTCACAGGGTTCCATCAGTCAGCCCGGCCGGTACCGGGTTGACTGAGGTCGGGCGTTATCGTTTCAGATATGCAACGCGGCCAGGCCGCCGAGCACCACGCTGACACCCGCCGCGGTGTAGGCCAGGCGCTTGAGCCATTCCTTGCGGGTCAGCAAGGTGATCGCCGCCAGCGAAATGGCAATCTGGATCGCCGTCATCGCCTGGGCCCAGCGATGGTGCTGGTGCAGGACCTGCTCGGATTTGTTATCCCACTCGCGACTCTTGGCTTCCAGGCCTTCGGCATTCTGCCGCACGACTTCCTTTTCCTTCTTGTAGCGCTCGACCTCAGCGGTGTAATGCGCGGCGTCCAGGCCCGGGATATGGCTGGCCATCTCCGAGAGGTTCTGCCGGCTGGACTTGGCCTGGTAGTAGTTCCACTGGTTGGCGGCTTCGGTCTTGAGGATCGCGGCGTTGTTCTTGTCCATCGCCGCTTCGCTTTCCGTGGAGCCCGCCTGGTAGCTGAGCATGGCGCCAATCGTGGCCATGATCGCGGTCATCACCGCGATCCGGCTGGCAAAGCCGTCTCCACGGGCATGGGCGTGTTCGGTGGTGTGTTCGACGTGTTTTTCGTGAGGGCTTGGGACTTCGAAGTTTTCGGTCATCAGGGACGGATCTTTGGGTGAAGAAGGGCGGGGACAAAGTGTAAAGCGAGTGCTGGCGGATGGCTCTCTCTCATTGATGAATATTCGAATATACCGAGGCGGGGGAGGCGTTCGCCGCAGGATGCTCGTCTTGCATATGGATGGTTTGCAGGGGGATATCCAGGGTGAACAGGGCGCCCCTGCCCGGGCCGTCACTGTGCACGTAGAGGCGGCCGTCCATCTCGAGCGCCGCCAGGGCGCAGCTGTGCAAACCGAAGCCGTGACCGTCCTTGCGGGTGGTGAAACCATGGGTGAAGATCCGCGCGAGGTTTTCCGGCGCAATGCCTTCGCCTTCATCCTTGACGCTGATGCGCAGGGTCTTGCCGTCGACCACCCGCACGCCCAGGGTGATGTCCCGGTCGCGGTTGGTCAGGTCCGACACCGCGTACTTGGCGTTGCTGATCAGGTTGATCAGGATCAGCAGCAGCCGGTGCTTGTCGCCGAGAAAGGTCGGGACCGGGTGGTAGTCCTTGAGCACCGTGACCTTGTGCCGGTTCAGGGCCCCCGAGTTCATGCGCAGGGCATCTTCGAACAGGTCGGTGATGTTCACCGCTTCCAGCAGCTTGGCCGCGCCGGCATAGGATTGCTGGGTGGCGACGATTTCCTTGATGTGGTCGACGCTTTTACTCAGTTGCGCCAGTTCCTGGATGATCTCGGTCTGCTCGGTGGCGACGGCCGCGGCCAGCTGGTTGAGGTAGGCGGGCAGCAGCTTGCCTTTTTCGTCACGGCTGACAAAGTCCCCCAGGTCGTCGGCGTGCTCGTTCATCAACTGTACCGCCTTGGTCAGTCCCTGGGCCTTGCTGGAGCGGATCTTGCGGGTCACCAGATCGGCGGAGATGTTCACGCTGTTGAGCACGTTGCCGACGTTATGCAGGACGTTGGTCGCGATTTCCGCCATGCCGGCCGTGCGCGCGGCGTCCATCAGCTCGCTCTGGGCTTCCTTGAGTTCGCGGGTGCGTTCTTCGACGCGTTGTTCGAGGCGGTCGTTGGACAGCTGCAAGGCGCTGTTCATCTGATTGATCAGCGCATAGCTGCGCAACTGGCGAATGATCAGGTAGAACACCAGCACGGCCATCAGCGCCGCGCACACGCTGAGATAGATCAGGTACTGGCGGTCCTGGAGCTCGGCGCGGCGCTGGATTTCATTCAACAGTTCGTTGATGCCGTCGAGGCTGGCGGCCACCGGGATAAAGCCGATGCGGTCCAGCAGGTCATTGACCTGGGGTTGTTCGCTGACCACCACATTGGCCTGGGCGATCAGCTTGTCGATGGACGGGCCCAGGGCCGCCGGCAGGCTGGTCTTTTGTGCCGCCAGGTGCTGGATCTGCCGTTCGATCTTGTCGGCTTTGCCATTGGACACGTGCTGCGCATATTCCAGGGCGCTCAAGGTCAGCTTCGAGGCGCTGTAGAGCACGCTCAGGGTTTCCACCGGGTGTTCGGCGCTGAAGGGTTCCAGGTCGGTCTGGACGGTGTCTTCGATCGCCGACAGGGTTTCCAGGTCATCGCGCAAGGCGGTGTTGTGGGCCTGGAACTGCTCGATCAGCTTGTTCTTTTCCGCCGTGGCGTCGAGGTAGGCCTTCTTGCGCGCCTGCCAGATGCTGGAGTTGTCCAGGGAGCTGTTCTGCGCGACCAACTGGTCCCAGCGTCGGCTGGAATCGGCGATGGGGATGGCCAGCAGGTTGTAATTGTATTCGTCGCTGATGCGGGTCTTGAGAATCTTCGCGTCGAGCCTGGCATCCAGCTGCTTGAGCTGGCGGAGCAGGTCGCGGGACTCGAAATAGGTGGAGGTTTCCCGGGAAAAGGCCTTGATCAGCAGGAACGCCAGGAGGCTGACCAGAATGGCAAACAGGGTGACCAGCGCCGCACTTCTATATCGGCTCCATCGCATCATTGCGTACTTCCTGTGTCCGGTTGACGTGGCGGCTTCGGGCTCTTTTCGCAAAGTGTAGTGCCGCTGGGTCTGCAAGTGCTGGAAAAGTGTCATTTCTTTGCATGGGCGGGGGCTCCAGGGGTTTCATCAACTGCAACTGCTGACGGTATTCGTCGGTGATCTGGCGGGCCTCGCTGTTGTCGGTGATCACCCGCGGGGTGATCGGCACGATCAGTTCCGCTGACCGAGGCGGGCGTGCAACTGTTGCCGCCGGCGCTGCCTTCATCCAGCAAGGCCGCCTGGGCCGCAGCGCTGAGCCCGGAGAGGGCCAGACAAAAAATGACAATATTGAAGACGTCGGTGATGGACGGTTTATTCAGTTTCATGAACGTATCCTCATGATGAATCGCCAGGCTCCATACCTATGGGAAAAGACTGAGCCTTAATCAAGGGAACGCCTACTGTCATCTCTGGCAGTAGGCAGCCTGAGGGTTTGGGGCAGGCTGATTTATGAAAACGGTTTTAAGTGTGACACATGGGTTTTCGAGGAGATTGATATGAACGGGGTGTTCAATGACCTGGTAAAGGATGACGTTGTGGCTGATGGTGTTGCGGTTGGGCTTGTGTTGTATGGGCGAAAAGTACTTGTGTCATTTTTATGGGGTGTTACGGTCTGCTTTGTCGGAGGATTTACTTCTCAGGCACACGCTCAGCCCGTGCGCGACTTGGCGTCAGCCTTTAATGAGGCGTTGGGTGAAAAGCATTTCACAAATCAACTTGTTGTCGATAAGGAGTATCCAGAGCTGCCGAATGAAGAAATAGGCGATTCCCCCCTTCGGTCCCGGCCAGCCGCACTCCGAACACGGCTGAGGGTAGCATCAAGAAGAAATTTTGATTTTGCTGAAAAGGAGTGTGGTACAGCCCGCCGTTGCTCGGTGAGATCAGCACTGCCCGTTAGAGGAAACCATGTTTCATGAATGTTTCGTCATCTTTCCGGCGGGCGGAAGCCGTGGCGGGGGCTAGATAGAATTCAATTAGCTAAGTGTTAAGGCGTTTATAAACTATTAGTTAATAAGCTCTGCCAATTCCTTAATCCATAGATAATGGTCGATTGAGAGCCTGCGCAGGTGCAGTCTGCCCAGCGCGGCGGGTTATTCCCTATTTCTCATATCGAGTCAGTGATCATGAATATCTATACCAAGTGCTTGACCGTTGCGATCGTGCTTTTCAGTGCCCAAACCTTTGCCCTGGATAGAAAAGACATCGCGCAAGTTATCAGCGTGGATTCCGATCCTTATGCCTGCGGCATCGTCGACGCGAAGATGACCTACAAGACGCCGACCGGGGAGATCAAGGAGTACAAGTACAAGACCTGGGGCAGCGGTTGTTCCGGGGATTGATGGATCGAGTCGGTTGATAAGCAGTCTGGATTATTGAAAACGTCATATCACCTGATGTGGGAGCGAAGCTTGCCCGCGAAGCTATTGGCGGCCTCAAGGGCCTCTTCGCGAGCAAGCTCTGCTCCTACAAGGACCGTGTTCGGTCCTGATTGAGCGGCATCAGGGTTTTCCAAGCCCCACGGTTTCTTACCAGATCGGGATCACATAACTCACGTAGAAGCGGTTTTCGTCCTGGATCGTCTGGCCGGTGATGTCCGGGCTGGCATGGGCATTCTGCCAGCGCACGCCGAGGCCTTTCAGCTGGCCGGTAGGGACGTTGTAGGCCAGGGAGATATCGCGTTCCCATTCCTTGGCATTCGGATCGGCCGGTGTACGGATCTGGTCGCCATGGACGTAGGTGGTGGCGAACACCAGGCCATTCACACCCAACTGGGCGAAGTCATATTTGTACTGCGCCAGCCAGCTGCGCTCACCCGCGTGCTGGAATTTGTTCAATTGCATATTGGTCAGTGCCGGGCTGTCGGCGCCCGAACCCGGGCCCTGGAGTTCGGCACCGCTGTTCAGGCCGGAGTCCAGGTACGGGAAGTCGCTGTTGCCGCTGTTCTTCTGCACGCCGAGGCCGACGGTGTGGCCGGACAGGCTGTAGCTTTCCATCAGGCTGACGGTCGACTGGTTGATCCGGCCCTTGGTCAGGCCGTTGCCGTAGTAGCCGGCGGCCGAGTACTGGCTGTCGCCATCGGCGTTGCCGCCGGTGCCCAGGCTGCGGTAGGCGCGGAAGTCGCTGTCGATGGCGCCGACAGGCAGGGCGTCATGACGCTTGGCACCGAGGAAGGCCTGTTGGTAGTAGTCCGACAGGTTCGAGTACCAGGCGCTCAGGGTGGTGCCCGGGATACCGGCGTAGTCGGCACCGCCGTAGAGGAAGCGATCGCTTTTCTTGGTGCCGCCGGCGGTGATCATGCCGGTGTCGCCGGTTTCGTTGCGGATCTTGGTCTGGGTGATATCGCCGACGGTGAAGGTGAAGTTGTCCAGGTCCTTGGACACCAGTTGCGCACCGGTGTTGGTCTGGTGGTACAGACGGCCGTCGGTGTTGGCCAGCATCGGGTTGTTCTGGTACAGGGTACCGATGCGCAGTTCATCCTTGAGGAAACGTGCCTTGAACGTCGGGCTGATCACGCCGAACTGGTCGACGGACTTGCCGTTGTCCAGCGGGAACATACTGCCGGGGTAGCGGCCCTGGTGGGTCTTGTCGTCCAGGTCGCCGCCGGAGTCGAGCTTCAGGCCGTAGAACGCCTGCAGGTCCAGGCCCAGGCCGATGGTGCCGTCGGTGTAGCCGGACTTGAAGTCGAACTGGAAGCCCTGGCCCCAATCGTGATAGCTCTTGGCCTTGGCCGTGCTGCCACTGACGCCTTGACCATCCTGGTTCAGGTAACGGTTAAGGAGGGTCACGTCGGCGTGACTGTCATCGATGAAATCCGCATGGGCGTAGATCGTGACACTCGCCAGGGCGGCGCCCACTAAGGGGCTCAACAGCTTGTTCATTGGGTTCGGATCCTAGTCACAGAATTGAAATAAGAGCAGCAAACTCTTGAAACAATTAAAGGGTCGGTATGTGACAGTTCCGAGTCAAAAGCCCCTTGCAGGACATGAACTTTAGTTTAATAAGAGCCTGATTTCGGTCAGGTTTTTTTCTGGCTGGAAGGCTCAAGACGGCGGCTTTCAAGACCGCCGCCGGTTTCGCTGATCAGGCTTTTTGTGCTTCTGGCAGGAACCAGTTCAGCAGCAGCGCACAGATGCCACCGGTGGCCACCCCGGACTCCAGCACATTACGCAACGCCGCCGGCATATGGGCGAGGAATTCCGGTACCTGGGAGACGCCAAGGCCCAGGGCCAGGGACACGGCGATGATCAGCAGCGCGCGGCGGTCCAGGTGGATGCTGGCGAGGATATTGATGCCCGAGGCCGCCACCGCGCCGAACATCACCATGGCCGCGCCACCGAGCACCGGCTCGGGCACCGCCTGGATCGCCCCGGCCACCGAGGGGAACAGGCCGAGCAGCACCAGCATCAGGGCGATCCATTTGCCGATATGCCGGCTGGCGATGCCGGTCAGCTGAATCACCCCGTTGTTCTGGGCGAAGATCGAGCTGGGAAAGGTGTTGAACAGCCCCGCGAGCAAAGAGTTGGCGCCGTTGACCAGCACGCCGCCCTTGATCCGTTGCATCCACAGCGGGCCTTCCACCGGCTGGCGCGACACCTTGCTGGTGGCGGTGACGTCACCGATGGCTTCCAGGGACGTCACCAGGTAGATCACCAGCATCGGGATAAACAGCGACCAGGAGAAATCCAGGCCGAAATGCAGCGGCGTGGGGATCTGGAACAGCGCGGCCTCGTGCATGCCGGTGAAGTTCAGCCGACCCAGGTAGCCGGCCAGGGCATAGCCGACCGCCAGGGCGATAACGATGGCGCAGCTGCGCATCCACACCAGCGGGATACGGTTGAGGATCACGATGATCGCCAGCACCACGCCGGACAGCAGCAGGTTCTCGCCATTGGCGAAGGTGCCGTTGGCCATGGCGCTGAAACCGCCGCCCATGCTGATCAGGCCGACCTTGATCAGGGTCAGGCCGATCATCAGCACGACGATACCGGTCACCAGCGGGGTGATCATGCGTTTGACGAAGGGCAGGATGCGCGAGATGCCCATCTCGACAAAGGAACCGGCGATGACCACGCCGAAGATCGCCGCCATCACCGCTTCCACCGGTGTGCCTTGCTTGACCATCAGCGCGCCGCCGGCAATCAGCGGGCCGACGAAGTTGAAGCTGGTGCCCTGGACGATCAACAGCCCGGCGCCGAAGGGGCCGAAGCGGCGGCACTGGACGAAGGTGGCGATGCCGGAGATCACCAGGGACATCGAGACGATCAGGTTGGTGTCCCGCGCCGACACCCCCAGGGCCTGGCAGATCAGCAGGCCGGGGGTGACGATGGGCACGATGATCGCCAACAGATGTTGCAGCGCTGCCAGAAGACCGATCAGCAGGCGGGGGCGGTCCTCGAGGCCGAGGATCAGTTCGCTGGCCTGGGGCTCGGCGGCGGGCGGAGTCTGGTGAGCGGTCATGGCGGGGCCCTGGAAAAAATGAGGTCGCGATTCTACTGGGCTTGGCGCGGGGCGCCCAGCTTCGGTGGGGCTTATTCGAGAATATCGAAACCGCTGCTGCCCAGGCGCTCGCCATTGACCAGCAAGTGCACAGCGTGGTGGCCACTGTAGTGCTTGCGGGTAGTCAGTTCGCGGATGTGCTGGCGGCGGCTCAGGGTTTCACTGGCGCCGGCGGCCAGGTGCAGGGTCTTGAGCTTGAAAACCTTGCTCGAGGTGGCGCCCGATGCCTTCACGTAGTCGATAGCGTAGTCGATCACCAGCTTCTGGCTGGCGGTTGCGCTAGAGGCCAGGGTGAAGGAGAGGGTGACGCTGTCGCCGAGGCGGATCACCGCCGGTTCGACCTTCAAGTCCAGCACCTCGACCTGGGCCTTGGCACCGGCGCCCATCAGCGTAAGGGCGCGCGGGTTGCCCTGTTTGATCAGGCTGCGCAGGGCGTGACGGGCAATCCAGGCGGTGCGCGGGTCGTCCAGCGACCAGCCTTCGATCAATTCGAGCACCCAGTCGGGATGCTCCTTGGTGATGTCGTTGAGGTGGTTGGCCACCGATTTGCGCACGTAGAGGCTGTCGTCGGCTTTGAGCGTGTCGAGTATGTCGGCGGCGAGGCTTGGGTCGGCCTGGATCCTGGCCAGCCGGAAGGACCATGGCAGGCGCGGTCGCGAGCCTTCGCTGGCAAGACGGCGAACATGTTCGTTGGGGTCCCGGGACCAGGTTTTCATCACCTCCAGGGTGCGTTCGAAATCGTTGAGCAGAAAATGCCGTATGGCGAACTCCGAGGAGCCGAAGGCGGTGAAGTACTTCAGCGCGTCCATCGACAGTTCGAAGTCCTTGGCCCCGTAACTCGCCACATAGTGCGGCAGGCACATGCTGACAAAGGCGCTGTTCAGGCGCGGAGCGAGCTGGCGCAGCAGCTTGAGGGACTGCTTGTAGCTCTGGGGCAGTACCGCGTGCAGGCTTTCGCTGACCCGCGCCAGGCGCTGCATGATCGACAGCTCGTCCAGGCCCTGGTGGGTGCGGCTGATAAAGCCGGCGCTGTCGAAGTCGGGGTACACCGCGCGCATTTCGTGGGCGATATGCAGCAGGCGTTCGCTGTTAAAGATTTCCTTCAGCGCCGGGGCGGCTTGTTCGGTGCTCATGACGGGACCTTGTGGGGTTAGAACGTGGGCGGGGTGATGACCCAGATGACCACGGCGTCGACCTCGCCGGGGTTGCCGTAGCGGTGCGGTTCCTGGCTGGAGAAGCTGAAGCTGTCGCCCTCGGTCAGCTGGAAATGGCGATCGCCGACCCACAGCTCGAAAATCCCGGACAGCAGGTAGCCGGCTTCTTCGCCCTCGTGGCTGTAGCTTTGCTGGCTGTAGGTGCCCGGGGGGAAGCGCGAATGGAGCATTTCCAGCTGGCGGTTGGGTTGCGGGGTCAGCAGTTGGTCGACGATGCCGTCTTCGTAGTGCACGCTCAGGCGGCTGTTCTTGCGCACCACGTAGCCGTTGTCTTCGGGGGCGGTGATGGCTTCGCTGGCGAAGAACCACTGGATGGTCACGCCCAGGCTGCGGGCGATATTGAACAGGGCCGGGATCGACGGGTAGGCGAGGTTGCGCTCCAGCTGGCTGATATAGCCGGCGGTGAGTTCGGCCTGGGTCGCCAGTTCGGTCAGGGTCATGCCACGCCGTTTGCGCAGGCCGCGAATGCGCGTGCCGAGAAACTGCGGGCCCGCGGCGGCGCTGTCACCGGCGGGCGTTGGGGCGTTGCTCATGGCCTGCTCCAATCCTTGAAAGGGCCGCAGTATAAGGCACTTGGCGAGTGCTGAGGATGTGACTGTCAGATCTCCCAGGCGACCTTCAGCCCTTCATAGATCGCTTCCTCCACCGTGCGCGGCGCCAGGCAGTCGCCGATCCGGCGGAACTCCACCAAGCCCTGCAATTCATCACCCAGGGTATCGACCGGTTGATGCCCCTGGCACAGCACCAGGGTGTCGACCTCTTCGAACAACATCGGCTCGCCGCTGGCGGTATGTTGCAGGTACAGGGTGCTGTCGTCGCAGCCGTAGAGCCGGGCATACGGCGTGATGGGAATGCCCAGGCGGTGCAGCTCGCCGGCCAGTTGATCGCGCACATACAGCGGCAGGCTCTCGCCGCAATGGGTGCCGTTGACCGCCAGTCGCACCTGATGCCCGGCCCGCACCAGACGCTCGGCAATCCCCGGCCCGATCCAGTCGCAACGCCAGTCGACCACCACCACCGAACGGCCGATCTTCACTTCGTCACGCAGCACCTGCCAGGCATCCACCACCTGCAATTCACCTCCGCGCTCAAAGGCCGGCCAGTAAGGTTCGGCACCGGTGGCGACAATCACCAGATCCGGCTGCTCGCGTTCCACCAGCGCCCGGTCGACCCGGGTATTGCGCACCACCCGCACCCCGGCCAGTTCCATTTCCCGTTGCAGGTTGGTGCTGGCGCCGCCGAACTCGCTGCGCCGTGGCAGCAATTGCGCCAGCAACACCTGGCCGCCCAGCTGCGAACTGGCCTCGTACAGCGTCACCTCATGTCCACGCTGCGCCGCCACGGCCGCAGCTTTCATCCCGGCCGGGCCGCCACCGGCAATCATCACGCGCTTGCGCTTGGCCGTAGCAATCAACTGCCCGTACTGCAATTCGCGCCCGGTTTCCGGGTGCTGGATACAGCTGATCGGCAGGCCCTTGTGGAAATGTCCGATACAGGCCTGGTTGCAGGCAATACAGGCGCGAATATCTTCGCTATGGCCGCTATCGGTCTTGTTCGGCATCTGCGGGTCGCAGATCAGCGCCCGGGTCATGCCGCAGACATCGGCCTGGCCACGGGACAGGATCAACTCGGCCTCCTGGGGCTGGTTGATCCGCCCGGTGACGAACAGCGGAATCGACAGACTGGCCTTGAAGGTGCCGGCTTCCTTCGCCAGATAGGCGGCTTCGATGGCCATCGGCGGGACGATATGGATCGCGCCACCGAGGGATGCCGAGGTCCCGGCGACGATATGCACATAGTCCAGTTCGCCTTGCAGTTGCACCACGGCGGCCAGGGACTCGTCCTCGGTCAGGCCTTCGGCATCGCGCTCGTCGGCGGAAATCCGCAGGCCGATGATGAACTGCTCGTCAGTGGCCGCGCGCACGGCGGCGATCACTTCCCGAAGGAAACGCAGGCGCTGTTCCAGCTCACCGTTGTAGCCGTCGGTGCGTCGATTGACCCGTGGGTTGATGAACTGCGCCGGCAGGTAACCGTGACTGGCGACCACTTCCACGCCGTCGATCCCGGCCTGGTGCAAGCGCCGCGCCGCCGCTCCATAGCCCGCGACGATCTCGTCGATCATCCCCTGGTCCAGTGCCCGCGGCATGACCCGGAAGCGCTCGTTGGGCACGCAGGACGCCGAGTAGGCGACCGCCAGCAGGCCGTCGCTGGACTCCATGATTTCCCGGCCCGGATGGAAGATCTGCGACAGCACCAGGGTGCCGTGGGCATGACAGGTCTCGGCCAGCCGCCGATAGCCGTCGATGCAGGCATCGTCGGTGGCCATCAGCACATGGGAGGTATAACGCGCACTGTCGTGAACCCCCGCCACCTGCAACACGATCAGGCCGACACCGCCCTCGGCGCGGGCCCGGTGATAGGCGATCAACTGTTCGTTGACCAGGTTGTCGGTGGGCATGGAGGTGTCGTGTCCGCTGGACATGATGCGGTTCTTCAGGCGCTTGCCACGCAGCTGCAAGGGTTCGAACAAATGATGAAAGGCGTGCGTCGACGTCGACATGGCAAGGCTCCAGGCGGCCCGGGATCGAACGCGGGCGGTTGTTATTATTGTTCCATGAAAATTTACCTGTAGTAAAAAATCAACTTGTTTTTTTACTTTGCCTTGGGTTAGCTTCAAATCACGCCTGCTGACCGGGCGTACCTCATACAACAAAAAAATGGATCGCCAGGTGCTTCGGACCCGGGCGATACCGCACGAGGACTCATCAATGAAATCGAACACCCGCAAGTACGGTTTTTATCCTTTGCTCCTGACGCTGGCCATGGGCAGTGTCCAGGCCGGTCAGGACATGGTGGTGGTCGGCTATGGTGGCGCCGGGCAGAAAGCCCAGGACACGGCGTTCTTCCAGCCTTTCAGCACCAAGGACGGCAGCAAGCTGATCCAGAGCGAATACAACGGTGAAATGGCCAAGATCAAGGTCATGGTCGACACCGGCAGCGTGGACTGGGATGTGGTGCAGATCGAAGGACCGGATTTGATGCGCGGGTGTGACGAGGGCATGTATGAACGCCTCGATTGGAAGCAGATCGGCCATGCCGACCAGTTGATCCCCGACGCCGCCCAGGAGTGCGGCTCGGCGGCGTTGGTCTGGAGTGTCGCCATCGCCTACGACACCGACAAGGTGGCGCGGCCGCCGACTTCCTGGGCCGATTTCTGGGATGTGAAGACCTTTCCCGGCAAGCGCGGCCTGCGCAAGCGTGCGGTGTACAACCTGGAATTCGCGCTGATGGCGGATGGGGTGAAGGCCGAGGACGTGTATACGGTGTTGAGCACGCCCAAAGGGGTCGACCGGGCCTTTGCCAAGCTCGACCAGCTCAAGCCCTACATCCAGTGGTGGGAGGCGGGCGCCCAGCCGGCGCAGTGGCTGATGGCCGGCGATGTGGTCATGACTTCGACCTACAGCGGTCGCGTGGCCGCCGCCGCGCAGCAGGGCAGCCATCTGGCGCTGGTCTGGCCGCAGAGCCTGTATGGCATGGATTACTGGGCGATCATCAAGGGCTCGAAACACGTCGACCAGGCCAAGCGTTTTATTGCTTTTGCCAACCAGGCCGATGCCCAGATCAACTATGTGCGGCAGATTCCCTACGGCCCGACCAATACCGAGGCGGCCGCGCGGCTGGATCCGAGCCTGGCGAAGTGGGTGCCGACGGCACCGCAGAACCTCAAGGGCGCGTTGTCGATGAACGTGGCGTTCTGGAACGATCACGGCGAAGAGCTTGAAGAACGTTTCAATGCCTGGGCAAGCAAGTAAAGTAGGCAGCCTGGCGCCTTTGAGCGTGCCGGCTGCCTGATTCGATCCATTCTGCCTGAGGGAGTGATCCGCTTGAACGACCTTCTGCACACCGCCGCCGCGCCGGCGGCCATCGAGCGTCAATTGCGCGAGCAACTGGCGGCCTGTTACCGGTTGACCGCGCACTTTCGCATGACCGACCTGATCTTCACCCATATCTCCCTGCGCTTGCCGGGGCCTGATCATCATTTCCTGATCAACCCCTATGGGCTGATGTTCGAGGAAATCACTGCGTCGAGTCTGGTGAAGATTGGTCTGGATGGGCGGGCGGTGGAGGACTCGCCGTATCCGGTGAACCCGGCCGGGTTTGTGATTCACAGTGCGATTCATGGTGCCCGGGAAGATGCGCAGTGCGTGTTGCACACTCATACCCGCGCGGGTTGCGCGGTGGCGGCGCTCAAGTGCGGGTTGTTACCGGTCAACCAGATTTCCATGGAGTTCTTCGGGCGCACGGCTTATCACGACTATGAGGGCGTGGCGCTGGATCTGGACGAGCAGGCGCGGCTGGTGCAGGACCTGGGGGACAAGTCGGTGATGCTGTTGCGCAACCATGGTTTGCTGACGGTGGGCGAGAGCGTGGCCCAGGCGTTTTTCCGCATGTATTACCTGGAGAAGGCCTGCGAGATCCAGATTGCGGCCCAGGCGTGTGGGGAGTTGGTGTTGCCGTCGGACGCGGTGTGCGCCCATACCGAGCGACAGTTCAATGACCCGGGCCGGCCGCTGGAGGAGGGGCAGTTGAGCGACCCGGATGCCATGGGGTTGGCGTGGGCGGCGATGTTGCGGTTGCTGGATCGGGTAGCGCCGGGGTATCGGGATTAACACTTAGGGAATGTTGGACTCGTTTTTGTGGGAGCGGAGCTTGCCCGCGAAGAACGATAACGCGGTGTATCTGATACTCCGCGTGTTCTCGAGATTCGCGGGCAAGCTCCGCTCCCACAGTGTCCGTGTTCAGCCCATGGATCAGCGGTGTTTAGAGGTGCAACGCATGCCCCAACGCCCGCAGCGCTGCTTCCTGCACCGCTTCACCCAAGGTCGGATGGGCATGGATGGTCCCGGCGATATCTTCCAGGCAAGCGCCCATTTCCAGGGATTGCCCGAACGCCGCCGCCAGTTCCGAAACCCCGGCACCCACCGCCTGCCAGCCGACAATCAGATGATTGTCACGCCGCGCCACCACCCGTACGAAACCGCTTTTCGATTCCAGGGTCATGGCCCGTCCATTGGCCGCAAACGGGAAGCTCGACACCAGGCAATCCAGCCCGGCGGCCTTGGCTTCATCCGGCGTCTTACCGACCACCACCAACTCCGGATCGGTAAAGCACACCGCCGCAATCGCCGTCGGATTGAACTCGCGATGCTGGCCGGCAATCACCTCGGCGACCATCTCGCCCTGGGCCATGGCCCGGTGTGCGAGCATCGGTTCGCCGGTCAGGTCGCCGATGGCCCAGACATTGCGCATGCTGGTCTGGCAACGGTTGTCGATCTTGATCGCCGCGCCGTTCATCTCCAGTGCCAGGGCTTCAAGATTCCAGCCCTGGGTACGCGGTTTGCGTCCCACGGCTACCAGCACCTGGTCGGTCACCAGTTGCAGAGTTTCCCCTTGGGGATCGCGCACCGACAGGGTGTTTGACGTCGCATCGAAACCTTCGACGCTATGCCCCAGATGCACGGTAATACCCAGGGCCTTGATCGACTCGGCCACCGGCTGGGTCAGTTCACGGTCATAGGTCGGCAGGATGCGGTCGCGAGCTTCCACGACCGTCACCTCGGCCCCCAGCTTGCGGTAGGCAATCCCCAGCTCCAGGCCGATATAGCCGGCGCCGACCACGGTCAGGCGCTTGGGTATCGAGGTCGGAGCCAGCGCTTCGGTAGACGAAATAATCGCCCCGCCAATCGGCAGCATCGGCAGGTTCACCGTCTGCGAACCGCTGGCCAGCAGCAGGTGTTCGCACTGGATACGCAAGCCATCGACCTCGACATGCTTGCCGTCGATCACCTTGGCCCAACCATGGATCACCTTGACGCCATTCTTCTTCAGCAATGCCGCGACGCCGCTGGTCAGGCGGTCGACAATCCCGTCCTTCCATTCGACGCTCTTGCCGATATCCAGGGTCGGTGCCGACACCTTGATCCCCAGCGGCGAAGTGTCGCCACTGTAGCCCTGGGTGGTATGGAACTGCTCGGCGACATGGATCAGCGCCTTGGACGGAATGCAGCCGACGTTCAGGCAGGTGCCGCCCAGCGCCTGGCCTTCCACCAGCACGGTGGGAATGCCCAACTGGCCGGCACGAATGGCCGCGACATAACCGCCGGGGCCGCCGCCGATGATCAACAGGGTGGTGTTTTGGGTCTGTTGCATGATCACTCCACAAACAGGCTGGCGGGTTGTTCGAGCAAGCCGCGAATGGCCTGGATGAATTGGGCCGCGTCCATGCCGTCGACCACCCGGTGATCGAAGGAGCTGGACAGGTTCATCATCTTGCGGATGACGATCTGGCCCTTGATGACCACGGGCCGCTCGACAATGCGGTTGACCCCGACAATGGCCACTTCCGGCAGGTTCAGCACCGGTGTGCTGACAATCCCGCCCAACGCCCCGAGGCTGGTCAGGGTGATGGTCGAACCGGACATTTCATCGCGACTGGCCTTGCCACTCCGGGCCGCCTGGGCCAGGCGGTTGATCTCGTCCGAGGTGCCCC
Source organism: Pseudomonas sp. MWU12-2319 (assembly GCF_023242525.1). Classification (NCBI taxonomy): domain Bacteria; kingdom Pseudomonadati; phylum Pseudomonadota; class Gammaproteobacteria; order Pseudomonadales; family Pseudomonadaceae; genus Pseudomonas; species Pseudomonas sp. MWU12-2319. Next base: position 155,563 of record NZ_JALJES010000007.1, on the reverse strand, counting down.
ACAGGTTGAGGCTCTCGGCGTGGCGCACCACCGGCACCATCAGGCCACCGTCGGTCTGCGCGGCGACCCCGACATGCACCGCGCCATGGCGGGTGATGACCTGGGCTTCGTCGTCATAACGCACGTTGATCTGCGGGAAGTCCCGCAGGGCCACGACCATCGCCCGCACCAGGAACGGCAGCAGGGTCAGCTTGCCGCGGCTGTCGCCGTACTTGTGATTCAGGTGCACCCGCAGCTCTTCGAGGGCAGTGACATCCACTTCCTCGACATAGCTGAAGTGGGCGGCGCGGCGCTTGGCATCCTGCATGCGCTGGGCGATCTTGCGGCGCAGGCCGATTACCGGGATCTGCTGTTCGTCGGTGCGCCTGGCATAGCTGGCAACGGCCGGGGCCGGTTGCTCGCTCTGGGCCAGGTAAGCGTCGAGGTCGTCGTGCAGGATGCGCCCGGCCGGGCCGCTGCCGTGGACAAAACGCAATTCGATCCCGGCATCCCAGGCGCGTTTGCGCACGGCCGGGGAGGCCAGCGGACGTTCATCGGCGGCACGGGCCACCGGGGCTGGGCGAGGCGCTGCGGCGCTGGTTGGCGCCGGTTTGGCGACGGGCTTGCTCGGTGCTTCAGCTTCGGCAACCGGCTTTTCCACGACGGCCACAGGTGCTGCTTTCGCTGCCGGCGCTTCAGTGCCTTCGCGCAGGTTGCCGGCGCCTTCCACTTCAATGCTGATCAGCACGCTGCCGACCGCCATGACTTCACCGGGAACACCGCCCAGGGCAATCACCTTGCCGTGGACCGGCGAGGGAATATCGACCATGGCCTTGTCGGTCATGACATCCGCCAGCACCTGGTCTTCGACCACCAGGTCACCGACCTGCACGTGCCACTGGGACAGTTCGACTTCTGCGATGCCTTCGCCAATGTCCGGCATCTTGATGATATGAGTACCCATTCAGACCTCCATGACCCGTTTCAAGGCCGCACCGACCCGTACCGGACCTGGGAAATAAGCCCATTCCTGTGCGTGGGGGTAAGGCGTGTCCCAGCCGGTGACGCGCTCGATCGGCGCTTCCAGGTAATGGAAGCAATGCTCCTGGACCAGGGCGATCAGCTCGGCACCGAAGCCGCAGGTGCGGGTGGCTTCGTGGACGACGACACAACGACGGGTTTTCTTCACGGAATTGACGATGGTTTCCAGGTCCAGCGGCCAGAGGCTGCGCAGGTCGATGACTTCGGCGTCGACCCCGGTTTCCTCGGCGGCGGCCTGGGCCACATAGACGGTGGTGCCGTAGGTGAGAATGGTCACTTCGCTGCCGGGGCGGACAATCGCCGCGCAGTCCAGCGGCACGGTGTAGTAGCCCTCGGGCACGGCACTGGCCGGGTGCTTGGACCAGGGCGTTACCGGACGCTCGTGATGGCCGTCGAACGGACCGTTGTACAGGCGCTTGGGCTCAAGAAAGATCACCGGGTCATCGTTCTCGATGGCGGCGATCAGCAGGCCCTTGGCGTCATAGGGGTTGGACGGCATCACCGTGCGCAGGCCGCAGACCTGGGTGAACATCGCTTCCGGGCTCTGGCTGTGGGTCTGGCCGCCATAGATGCCGCCGCCGCAGGGCATGCGCAGGGTCATCGGTACGGTGAACTCGCCGGCGGAGCGGTAGCGTATCCGCGCCGCTTCCGAGACGATCTGGTCGGAGGCGGGGTAGAAATAGTCGGCGAACTGGATTTCCGCCACCGGGCGCAGGCCGTAGGCGCCCATGCCGACGGCGACGCCGACGATGCCGCTTTCCGAGATCGGGGCGTCAAACACCCGCGAGGTGCCGTACTTGCCCTGCAGGCCTTCGGTGCAGCGGAACACGCCGCCGAAGTAGCCCACGTCCTGGCCGAACACCACCACGTTGTCGTCGCGCTCGAGCATCACATCCATGGCCGAGCGCAGGGCCTGGATCATGGTCATGGTGCTGGTGGCCACGGCGTTCTCCGTTTGCAGTTTGCTGTGATCGTTCATGGCTTATAACCCCAATTCCTGACGCTGCCGGCGCAAGTGCTCGGGCATGTCCTTGTAGACGTCCTCGAAGATGGTCGCGGCGCTGGGCATCTGCCCGCCGGCCAGGGTGCCGAAGCGTTCGGCTTCCTTCTGCGCGGCAATGATCTCGGCTTCCAGTTCGGCGCTGACGGCCGCGTGCTCTTCCTCGGACCATTGGCCGATGGCGATCAGATGCTGCTTGAGGCGCAGGATCGGGTCGCCCAGGGGGAAGTGGCTCCAGTCGTCGGCGGGACGGTACTTGGATGGATCGTCGGAGGTGGAGTGTGGGCCGGCGCGGTAGGTGACCCACTCGATCAGGGTCGGCCCGAGGTTGCGCCGGGCCCGTTCGGCGGCCCAGACGGAGGCCGCGTAGACGGCGATGAAGTCGTTGCCGTCGACCCGCAGCGAAGCGATGCCGCAGCCCACGCCACGCCCGGCGAAGGTGGTGGCTTCACCGCCGGCGATGGCCTGGAAGGTGGAGATCGCCCACTGGTTGTTGACCACGTTGAGGATTACCGGGGCGCGGTAGACGTGGGCGAAGGTCAGGGCGGTGTGGAAGTCCGACTCGGCGGTGGCGCCGTCGCCGATCCAGGCCGAAGCAATCTTGGTATCGCCCTTGATCGCCGACGCCATGCCCCAGCCGACGGCCTGGACGAACTGGGTGGCCAGGTTGCCGGAAATGGTGAAGAAACCATGGTCACGCACCGAGTACATGATCGGCAGTTGCCGGCCCTTGAGCGGATCGCGCTCGTTGGACAGCAGCTGGCAGATCATGTCCACCAGCGGTACGTCCCGGGCCATCAGGATGCTCTGCTGGCGGTAGGTGGGGAAGCACATGTCGTCGAGGTTCAAAGCCAGGGCCTGGGCGCTGCCGATGGCTTCCTCGCCGAGGCTCTGCATGTAGAACGACATTTTTTTCTGGCGCTGGGCAACCACCATGCGCGTGTCGAAGATCCGGGTCTTGAGCATGGCGCGCATGCCCTGGCGCAGGATCGCCACCGGCACGCCTTCGGCCCAGGGGCCAAGGGCCTGGCCCTGGTCGTCGAGCACGCGGATCAGGCCTTTGGCCAAATCGGCGGTGTCGGCGGGTTCGACGTCGATAGGGGGTTTGCGGACCTGGCCGGCATCGGTCAGGCGCAGGTAACTGAAGTCGGTCTTGCAACCCGGACGGCCTGAGGGTTCAGGAACGTGCAGGCGCAGCGGTGCGTACGCTGGGTTCATGGCTTTCTACGCTCTATCTTGTGAATTTCTTGTAGTGGGCGCGCGAGCTGGCAGTCATCCCCTGGGTAAGGGAAATCTTGTCCTACAACAATCATAGGCCGGTCGTGGGAGAATATTTCTCTCTGTTTCGTTGCGCTCAAGACGATTTGCAGATAAAAAATCTGCATAACCATAAAAAGCAGGTGTTTTTATCTCATGCGCAAACTGGATCGCACCGATATCGGGATTCTCAACAGCCTTCAGGAGAATGCCCGCATCACCAACGCCGACCTCGCCCGTTCGGTCAACCTGTCGCCCACGCCCTGCTTCAACCGGGTCAAGGCCATGGAGGAACTGGGGCTGATTCGCGAGCAGGTGACCTTGCTCGATCCGGAATTGCTCGGCCTGCACGTCAACGTGTTTATCCATGTCAGCCTGGAAAAACAGGTGGAAGAGGCGTTGCAGCATTTCGAGGCGGCGATTGCCGATCGGCCGGAAGTGATGGAGTGCTACCTGATGGCCGGGGACCCGGACTATCTGATCCGCGTGCTGGTGCCGACGATCCAGGCGCTGGAGCGCTTCATGATGGATTTTCTGACCAAGGTGCCGGGGGTGGCGAACATCCGCTCCAGTTTTGCCCTCAAGCAGGTGCGCTACAAGACGGCGCTGCCGTTGCCGGCGGGCGGTCTGATCCTGGGCAGTTGAGAAAACGGGGGAGGTTGAGCCAGTAGCGAGGAGAGGGGGGAGCTTTCGTCAGCCGCGGCCAATGGCAGGGCTGACGAGGGAGCGGGCTTGTTACTTTGGTTCTTTGTCTCCGGCAGACAGGCCGGCCTGGATACGCTGGTAAATCTCTTCACGGTGCACGGCAACGTCTTTGGGAGCGTTGATGCCCACCCGGACTTGCTGGCCGCTAACGCCCAGAATCGTGATCGTGATGTTGTCACCGATGTTGATGCTTTCACCGACTTTGCGGGTGAGTATCAGCATGTCTTTCTCCTTGAATGTTACTAAGGTGCCTTTCTCAGGCATTCCTGGCTTAGGTCTTACACACAGAATACCGCTAAGTGCATTCGAACGGGTGGCTCATTACAGACGTCATTTCATTCTATTTAATTCCCCAGAGTCGGAAAATCGTCGGTAATTCAGCCTGATAAGACCGCCACAGCCAGTGGAACGAGGTTAAGACAGGCTGCAAGGTGATAAAATCACATTAACTGATCATTACGGGAGACGCTTTGTGCGCAGAATAGCAGTGATGATGGCACTCGTGGTGCTGGGCGGTTGTGGTGATGGCTCGGGAAACAAGGTCGAGCCGACGAAAGTGGCTTCGCCGGTGGTCGTGGCGGCGCCGCCGGTGGTCGGCGGTTGGGATCTGTTGATCAAGGATGACAAGACCAAGGCCCTCACCGATTGGACGGCCTGGCTGATCGAGCATGGTTATCCGTTCAAGATCCTCGATGACGGCAAGGTCATTGCCGGGCCGTTCGCGAGCAAGGAAATTGCCGAGCAGAAAAAGGCGCAACTGGCCGACAAGCAGAACATGGATTCCGAGGTGGTGGAGCACAAGGCGCCCGCCGACAGCTCAGCACCCAATACCGCTGCGCCGGCGCCGGGCTACTGAGCCTTAGCCGCAGGCCTTGAGGTTCACCGGCCCGACAAAGCCGTTGCCATGGCCCATGACGCAGGCCACGCTCTGGTTGCGCTGGCGTTCCCACGCCTGGACCGGATAGGTCTTGTTCCAGGCTTCGTACAGCTGACGGTCCTGCCTCGACAGGCGCAGGCCGTACTGCTTGCTCATGTAGAAATAGGTCCGCGCGATCATCCCGCGAATCGACGGGCGTGGCATGACCTTCTTGGCCTTGAAGTCGACCTGGGTCAGGCAGGAACCGTACTGGCCCTTCTGCACCGGCAACCAGCCGAAGCTGAAGTTGCTGCGGTCGCCGTTGACCTCGCCGATGCTCGGCACCAGGTTGTGCAGGTCGGCCTCGGCCTTTTTGTAGGTCGCGTCGTTCTGGCTGCAGTTCTTGCGTCCGCCCTGTTGCCAGCACTGGCGCTGATGGCCGATCTGCCAGGCCGGGACAATATGTTCCCACTCGATGCGTTCAGCCCGCTTGGCATTCTTGCGCGGCACATACCCGCAGGCCGCGAGGTCGACCCGGTTGCCGTTGTACTTGCAGCCACAATAAAACTCCGTGGACTGCCGCGCGTAGAGCTTCCAGGCGACTTTCTTGGCTTCGGCAAAGGTGCGGGGCGCCTCGGCCTGGGCCGGTAAAACACAGAAAAAACACAGCAAAGCGATAAAGCGGACAATCATTGGTTCAGTCTTCCTTCGGCACAACCCAGAAAATCTGCACGCCACCGTCGTCGCGGTAGGCCAGCGTGACGTTGTCGTTTTCGGCAATTTCCTCGAGCAGTTGCTCCCACTCGTCCACCGGTTCGTCCGGCAGCCGAAAGAGCAGGGCGGCCTTGGCTTTTTGCGCGTTCGGCGAGTTGATGATTTTCTGGACGCGCAGGCCCATGCGTTCGTAGGTGCTGGGGGGGGCGGAGGCGGAAGTTGAGTTGGCCACGGAACAATCCTTAATTAGCTGTACGTGCATACAGTATTTAACTGTAAGCCATTTCGCAACTGTCAGGGAATGATGAGGTGCTTCTGACAACGCTTTTTGCGATTTGGTGCACGCCAATCAAGAAATTATTAGGTTTTACAGTGGGATGCGCAGTATGACGGCGGGGGCTGGGGGCCGCCGCCAGGGAAATCCTCGCCCGACCTCGTCAAGGAGGCCTTGTTTGTAGGAGGGGCGACTATGCTGTGACAGACCGTTGACAAATCCTCGCAATATTCCCATAGTTGGATTACGCAAACGTTTGCGCGAACCGTTTCCAGGGCTGTGCACACGCATTTCCCGTCACGCTCCTGGCGTTGCTCACAACAATCATAAGATCCGGAGTAAACCCATGAAGTTGCCATTCGCTGGACGCCTTCTTGCTGTCGCCGTACTTGCTGCCGCCTCCGCTACCCTGCCGCTGTCCCAGGCCTTCGCTGCCGACGCCGCCGCTAAACCCAAAGTCGGCCTGGTGATGAAATCCCTCGCCAACGAGTTCTTCCGCACCATGGAAGACGGCGCCAAGGATTACCAGAAAGCCCACACCGCCGATTTCGACCTGATCTCCAACGGCATCAAGAACGAAACCGACACCACCGCGCAGATCGACATCGTCAACCAGATGATCGTCTCCAAGGTCAACGCCATCGTGATCGCCCCGGCCGACTCCAAGGCCATGGTCTCGGTGATCAAGAAAGCCAAGGATGCCGGGATCGTCGTCATCAACATCGACAACCAGCTCGACGCTGGCGTGCTGAAAAGCAAAGGCATCGAAGTGCCGTTCGTAGGGCCTGACAACCGCAAGGGCGCGCGCCTGGTCGGCGAGTACCTGGCCAAGCAACTGAAAGCCGGTGACGAAGTCGGCATCATCGAAGGGGTGTCCACCACCACCAACGCCCAGATGCGCACCGCCGGTTTCACCGATGCGATGAAAGCCGCGGACATGAAGATCGTCTCCGTGCAGTCCGGCGATTGGGAAATCGACAAGGGCAACGCGGTGGCCTCGGCGATGCTCAACGAATACCCGAACCTCAAGGCGCTGCTGGCCGGCAACGACAGCATGGCCTTGGGCGCGGTCTCCGCCGTCCGTTCGGCGGGCAAGGCCGGCAAGGTGCAGGTGGTGGGCTATGACAATATCAACGCCATCAAGCCGATGCTCCAGGACGGTCGTGTACTTGCCACCGCCGACCAGTTCGCTGCCCGCCAGGCGGTGTTCGGCATCGAAACCGCACTGAAAATCATCAAGGGCGAAAAAGTCGACAGCAAGGACGGCGTGATCGAAACCCCGGTCGAGCTGGTACTGAAGAAGTAAACCTCTCGCCGTTCAATGGTGCCCGCTCGTCCTGAGCGGGCGCATGGAGACTCCCTATGTCATCTTCCGCTCCGAACGCTGTCCTGTCGGTCAGCGGTATCGGCAAGACCTATGCGCAACCTGTCCTCAGCAACATCGACCTGACGTTGCTGCGCGGCGAAGTGTTGGCGCTGACCGGTGAAAACGGTGCCGGCAAAAGCACGCTGTCGAAGATCATCGGCGGGCTGGTCACGCCGACCACCGGGCAGATGCTGTTCAACGGTCGCGCCTATACCCCGGGCAGCCGGACCCAGGCTGAAGAGCTGGGTATCCGCATGGTCATGCAGGAACTCAATCTGCTGCCGACGTTGTCCGTGGCGGAAAACCTGTTTCTCGACAACCTGCCCAGCCACGGTGGCTGGATCAGCCGCAAGCAGTTGCGCAGCGCCGCCATTGAAGCCATGGCCCAGGTCGGCCTCGATGCCATCGACCCGGACACCCTGGTGGGCGAGTTGGGCATCGGTCACCAGCAGATGGTGGAAATTGCCCGCAACCTGATCGGCGATTGCCATGTGCTGATTCTCGACGAGCCGACCGCGATGCTCACGGCCCGCGAAGTCGAAATGCTGTTCGACCAGATCACCCGCCTGCAAGCCCGTGGCGTGGCGATCATCTATATCTCCCACCGGCTCGAAGAACTGGCCCGGGTCGCCCAGCGCATTGCGGTGTTACGCGACGGCAACCTGGTCTGTGTCGAGCCGATGGCCAATTACAACAGCGAGCAACTGGTCAACCTGATGGTCGGCCGCGAGCTGGGCGAACATATGGACATGGGCGTGCGCAAGATTGGCGCGCCGGCCCTGACCGTCAAGGGCCTGAGCCGTGCGGACAAGGTGATCGACGTTTCCTTCGAGGTGCGCGCCGGTGAGATCTTCGGGATTTCCGGCCTGATCGGTGCCGGTCGTACCGAGCTGCTGCGGCTGATCTACGGCGCGGATATCGCCGACAGCGGCACGGTGGGCCTGGGCGCCTCGGCGCAGGTCGCGGACATTCGTTCGCCGGTCGACGCGGTGCGTCATGGCATCGCTTTGATCACTGAAGACCGCAAGGGTGAGGGGTTGCTGCTGACGCAATCCATCAGCGCCAATATCGCCTTGGGCAATATGCCGGCGATTTCCAGCGGTGGCGTGGTCAACGGCCGTGACGAGACGGCACTGGCACGGCGTCAGATCGATGCCATGCGCATTCGCAGTTCCAGCCCGGACCAACTGGTGTCCGAGCTGTCCGGCGGCAACCAGCAGAAGGTGGTGATCGGCCGCTGGCTGGAGCGCGACTGCGCGGTGCTACTGTTCGATGAACCGACCCGCGGGATCGACGTCGGCGCCAAGTTCGATATCTACGCCTTGTTGGGCGAACTGACCCGCCAGGGCAAGGCCCTGGTGGTGGTGTCCAGCGACCTGCGCGAGCTGATGCTGATCTGCGACCGCATCGGCGTGCTCTCGGCCGGACGCCTGATCGAGACCTTCGAGCGTGACAGCTGGACCCAGGATGAGTTGCTTGCCGCCGCGTTCGCCGGCTACCAAAAACGTGATGCGTTGCTCAATGAAGCGGCGCCCAGGAATACCCTATGAAAAATGCACCTTCTGCCGGCAAGACCTCGCGTCACTTCTATGGCCTGGGCACCTACCTGGGCCTGGCGGGCGCGTTGCTCGCCATGATCATCCTGTTTTCCAGCCTGAGCAGTCATTTCCTCTCCTATGACACCTTCAGCACCCTGGCCAACCAGATTCCCGACCTGATGGTGCTGGCGGTGGGCATGACCTTCGTGCTGATCATCGGCGGCATCGACCTGTCGGTGGGCTCGGTCCTGGCCCTGGCGGCTTCGGCGGTCAGCGTGGCGATCCTCGGTTGGGGTTGGGGCGTGTTGCCGGCTTCCGTGCTGGGCATGGGGTGCGCGGCGCTGGCCGGCACCGTGACCGGTTCGATCACCGTGGCCTGGCGCATTCCGTCGTTTATCGTGTCCCTCGGCGTGCTGGAAATGGCCCGTGGTTTGGCCTACCAGATGACCGGCTCGCGCACCGCCTATATCGGCGACTCGTTCGCCTGGCTGTCGAATCCGGTGGCCTTTGGTATTTCGCCGTCGTTCATCATTGCCTTGCTGGTGATTGTCGTTGCCCAACTGGTGCTGACGCGGACCGTGTTCGGCCGCTACCTGATCGGCATCGGTACCAATGAGGAAGCCGTGCGCCTGGCGGGGATCAATCCCAAGCCCTACAAGGTCCTGGTGTTCAGCCTGATGGGCCTGCTCGCCGGTGTCGCCGCGCTGTTCCAGATCTCGCGCCTGGAAGCGGCGGACCCGAATGCCGGTTCCGGCCTGGAGCTGCAAGTGATTGCCGCCGTGGTGATCGGCGGCACCAGCCTGATGGGCGGCCGTGGTTCGGTGATCAGCACCTTCTTCGGCGTGCTGATCATCTCGGTGCTGGCGGCGGGGCTGGCGCAGATCGGTGCCACCGAGCCGACTAAACGCATCATCACCGGTGCGGTGATCGTGATCGCGGTGGTACTCGATACCTACCGCAGCCAACGCGCCCGTCGGCGGACCTGAGGCATGGCTACCATCAAGGATGTGGCCGCGTTGGCCGGGATCTCCTACACCACGGTGTCCCATGTGCTGAACAAGACGCGGCCGGTGAGCGAGCAGGTGCGGCTCAAGGTCGAAGCGGCGATTGCCCAGCTCGACTATGTGCCCAGCGCCGTGGCGCGCTCGTTGAAAGCCAAGACCACCGCGACCATCGGCCTGCTGGTGCCCAACAGTCTCAACCCGTACTTCGCCGAGCTGGCGCGGGGCATCGAGGATTACTGCGAGCGCAACAACTACTGCGTGATCCTCTGCAACTCCGATGACGACCCGGACAAGCAGCGCAGCTACCTGCGGGTGCTGCTGGAGAAGCGGGTCGACGGTTTGATCGTCACCTCCACCGGCGGCGATGACAGCTTTGCCGGCGGCTTGGCGGCGGTGCGCACGCCCATGGTGATTGTCGACCGGGGCATTGCCGGGGTCGAAGCCGATCTGGTGCGTATCGACCACGAAGAGGGCGCCTACCTGGCGACCCGGCATCTGCTGGAGCTGGGGCATCGGGCGATTGCCTTTATCGGCGGCCCGGCCGATACCAGCGTGGCGCAGATGCGTCTGGCCGGTTATCGGCGCGCGCTCGAACAGGCGTCCGTGCAAGTGCCCGAGCGCTGGGTGGTGGAAAGCGATTTCACCAGCCCCGGCGGTTATCAGGCGGCGGCCGTGCTCCTGGAGCAGGACCGGCCCAGCGCGATTTTCGCCGGCAACGACATGCTCGGTATCGGCGTGCTGCGCGCGGCGGCGGAACGCAATATCCGCGTGCCCAGCGAGCTGTCGGTGATCGGTTTCGACGATATCCAGATGAGCCGTTATGTCTACCCGGCGCTGACCACGGTCGGCCAGTCGATTCTCCAATTGGGGGAAACGGCGGCCGAAATGCTCTTGAACCGAATCGCCACGCCGCTGCTGGCGGTTGACCGGCGGATTGTCAAGCCAAGTATTGTCCTGCGCGAATCGACGGCCGCGGTGCCGGGCGTGTTTGCGCAATACCGCTGAATCGAATTGATGGGTACTGATGTATGCAAGCAAAAGTAGTGGTGGTGGGCAGCCTCAATATGGACCTGGTCACCCGTGCCGAGCGCTTGCCGCGGGCCGGGGAGACCCTGGTGGGCCAGTCGTTCGCCACGGTGTCCGGCGGCAAGGGCGCGAACCAGGCCGTGGCGGCCGCGCGCCTGGGGGCCGCGGTGTCGATGATCGGCTGCGTGGGTGACGATGCCTACGGTCCGCAACTGCGCGATGCGTTGTTGGCGGAGGGCATCGATTGCCAGGCCGTTACGGTGGCGCCGGGTGTGTCCAGTGGCGTCGCGCTGATCGTGGTCGATGACAACAGCCAGAACGCCATTGTGATTGTCGCCGGAGGCAACGGTTGTCTCTCCCCCGAGGTGCTCAAGGGCTTTGACGCGGTGCTGCAGGAGGCGGATGTGATCATCTGCCAACTGGAAGTACCGATGGAGACTGTCGGCTACACGCTCAAGCGTGGGCGCGAACTGGGCAAGATCGTGATCCTCAATCCGGCGCCGGCCAGCGCGCCGCTGCCGGCCGATTGGTACGCGTCCATCGACTACCTGATTCCCAATGAAAGCGAGGCTTCGGCCCTGAGCGGCCTGCCGGTGGACTCCCTGGCGAGTGCCCAGGCGGCCGCGACCCAACTGATGGCCGCCGGGGCAGGGAAGGTGATCGTCACCCTCGGTGCCCAGGGTTCGCTGTTCGCCGACGGCCAGGGCTTTGCGCATTTCCCGGCGCCGAAGGTCAAGGCCCTCGACACCACGGCGGCCGGCGACACCTTTGTCGGCGGCTTCGCGGCGGCGCTGGCCCAAGGGCAAAGCGAGGCTGAGGCCATTCGCTTCGGCCAGGTCGCGGCGGCGCTCTCGGTCACCCGTGCCGGCGCCCAGCCGTCCATTCCCCACTTGTCCGACGTACAAGGTTTCAAATCGCCATGAAAAAAACACCGTTGCTCAATATTGCCCTGTCACGCCTGATCGCTTCCCTTGGCCACGGCGACATGGTGGTGATCGGTGACGCCGGCCTGCCGGTCCCGCCGGGTGTGGAACTGATCGACCTGGCCCTGACCCACGGCATCCCCGATTTCGTCAGCACCCTGCGCACGATACTCAGTGAAATGCAGGTGGAGAGCCATGTGCTGGCCGAGGAAATCCTGCTCAAGCGCCCACCGGCGCTGGAACACCTCGACGCGCTGAACGCCGAGGGCGCCATGGGGCAGCGCCGGTTGCTCAGCCATGAAGAATTCAAAGTGCTCAACCGCAAGGCCAGGGCTGTGATCCGCACCGGTGAATGCCAGCCTTACTGCAATGTCGTGCTGGTGGCCGGCGTTACGTTCTAACTGTTCTTTCTCGCACAAGGAGTGCGCTATGCAACGCTATGCTCAGATCTTGCAACGCTGGTTTCGGAGTCTGCTGATTTTGTCCTTTCTCACGGCTACAGGCGCCCAGGCGGCGGAAAAGATCGACCTGATTATCGACACCGACCCGGGGGCCGATGATGTGGTGGCACTGCTGTTCGCCCTGGCCTCGCCGGAAGAGCTGCATATCCGTGCGCTGACCACCGTGGCCGGCAACGTGCGCCTGGACAAGACCTCGCGTAATGCCCGCCTGGCCCGCGAGTGGGCAGGGCGCGAAGACGTGCCGGTCTACGCCGGTGCGCCCAAGCCGCTGATGCGCACGCCGATCTATGCCGAGAATATCCACGGCAAGGAAGGCATCTCCGGGGTTGCCGTGCATGAACCCAAGGCGCCCCTGGCCAAGGGCAACGCGGTCAACTACCTGATCGAGACCCTGCGCGCGGCCAAGCCCCACAGCATCACCCTGGCCATGCTCGGGCCAGAAACCAACCTGGCCCTGGCCTTGATCCAGGACCCCGAGATCACCCAGGGCATCAAGGAAGTGGTGGTCATGGGCGGTGCGCACTTCAATGGTGGCAATATCACCCCGGTCGCCGAGTTCAATATGTTCGCCGATCCCCAGGCCGCCGAAGTGGTACTCAAGAGTGGCGTCAAGCTGACCTACCTGCCGCTGGACGTGACCCACAAGATCCTCACCAGCGACGAGCGCCTGAAGCAGATCGCGGCACTGAACAACAACGCCAGCAAGGTGGTCAGTGATATCCTCAACGAATACGTCAAGGGCGACATGGAACACTACGGTATTCCTGGCGGCCCGGTACACGACGCCACCGTTATCGCCTATCTGCTCAAGCCCGAGCTGTTCAGCGGACGTCAGGTCAACCTGGTGATCGACAGCCGTGAAGGCCCGACCTTCGGCCAGACCATCGTCGACTGGTACGACGGCCTGAAACAGCCCAAGAACGTGTTCTGGGTCGAGAATGGCGATGCCCAAGGCTTCTTCAACTTGCTGACAGAGCGTCTGGCACGCCTTAAGTGACTACATGCAAATCGATCTGAACAACCCTGACAACCTGACCCAGGACGCCGTGCGCCAGATGCTCGCGGCGGCCAGTGACGAGGTGCATACCCAGCTGCGCGTAACGCGCTCGGGTCTGGCCTATATCTCCTCGGGGGTTGTCGGCGGTGCGCAGATCGACGACCTGCTGTTCCGCCTGGAAACCTGGGCGGCGGGCTCCGGCTACGTCGGCAAGGTCGCGGCCGCCGACGAGGTCTGGGTCATGCAGGTGTACAATGCCTTGAAGCAGAACTGGCCCAACCCGCCCTTCGATTACATCGATATCTACTGAGCGGCAGCGCTCGTTCATATTCAGTCACGATTCCCCGCAGAAGTCGTCCGACAGCTCAGGCAGACTTGTCAGCGGCGGCTGTCGGAATCGGATGATCTGACACCTTGCGTGCAACCAATGGTGCAAATCGCGGTCGCACGCACTCTACTTATTTTATTTGAAGGAGGCTTCATGCCTTGGAAGCTTGCATCCCTGGGGACGCTGTTCGCCCTGTCGGTACTGGCGGGTTGCTCCACCTCCGAGTCATCCGCGGCTAAAGAGTCTGCCAAGGACTCGGGCGCCCAGATCACTTACGATCGTTGTGAAGCCAAAGGCGCCGATTTCACCATTGGCCAGACGGCCACGGCCGCGCTGCTGCAACAGGCTCGTACCCGTAGCGGCGCGCAGAGCGCACGGGTCCTCGGCCCTAACGACATGGTGACCCTGGAGTACCGTTCGGACCGTCTGAATCTCAACACCGACAGCAGCGGCAAAATCATTCGCGCCAACTGCGGTTAAGGCTGCCGGGCTTTTCTAGCGCCCATAAAAAACCCCGTCGCATGGACGGGGTTTTTTCAGTTCGCGGAAACTTACTCCGGACGAACCTGTGCAGCTTGCATACCCTTTTGGCCTTTCTCAGCCACGAAGGAAACGGTCTGGCCTTCTTTCAGGCTTTTGAAACCGTCGCTTTCGATAGCTTTGAAGTGTACGAACAGGTCGTCACCGCCACCTTGAGGAGTGATGAAGCCGAAGCCTTTTTCATCGTTGAACCATTTTACGGTGCCGGTTTGGCGATTAGACATGGTGTATCTCCAAGAAACATATATTTTCAGTAGTACTGTGCTGCTCAGGCCAACTGGGCACACTGGGCTATCATAGTCGAAATGTTCGACTTGGGAGCCCCCCCCGGCAGCGGATTGCCCATCCGTTGCCCTTTGTTTGGCCGTTTTATTAGCTGGAGGCCCCGGTTTTAAAGGCTTTCACTGAAAACGACAGCCCCTAAAAAAACCCATAAAAGCTGCGTAAATATTGATGAAAATCACTTTTTCCGCTGTTTTTCACCCGGTTTGAGGCCCAAAAGCCCCGTGGCTGCGGGTTACTTCTGCACCTTGCAGACGGCGATTTCTTTCAAGGCGCGGTTGCGCAGCTCCTCCGGCGGCATGGTCTTGGCGTTCATCAACTGAGTGATTTCCTCGGAGGTGAATTTTTTCTCGATGACATCGGCGCCGCAGGTGCAGTGCTGCTTGGCCACGGTCGGGTTGACGCTCTGGCTGGCCGCGCCAACACAGTCTTTCATGTAGCTGGCTTTGGCGCCGGCCGGCCAGGCGGCCTGCGCGCTCAGTGGCAACAGCAGGGCGAGCGGGGCGGCAAAGGCGAAAAGGTGGATCAGACGCATGTTCGGGTACTCCTTGGAGACGGGTGGATACGGTGCTGCATTCTAGGTATTTGAGGGTGAGAGCGTGGAGCAAGTTCAGCCCTGACACAAAACCCCGCGACTTTAGCAGTTTGTGAACGAGGCGATGACCGTTCATCTGTGCTAGCATCCCAGACTTGGTTATTTTTGGTATTGCAGTCGTGTCTCGCGCTCGATACCGAGCCATCAACCCTTTTTTTGAACTCCAGTCACTCTGGTTCGCTTCCGGTTGGCCTTACGGCTCCTGCCACTGTGCGGCAGGCGTTTTTCATAAACGGCTGGACGAATCGCGTACTGGCTGCTCATCCCAACCCACGTGACCTTTGGTAGGGGTCACCACTAGGAGAGGAGGCGCCATGCCCACTATTACTCTTCCCGACGGCAGTCAACGTTCGTTCGACCATCCGGTTTCCGTAGCCGAGGTCGCCGCTTCCATTGGCGCCGGCCTGGCCAAGGCCACCGTGGCCGGCAAGGTCAACGGCAAGCTGGTCGACGCCTGCGACCTGATCGACAGCGACGCGACCCTGCAAATCATCACGCCCAAGGACGAAGAGGGGCTGGAGATCATTCGCCACTCTTGCGCGCACCTGGTTGGCCACGCGGTCAAGCAGCTGTACCCGACGGCGAAAATGGTCATCGGTCCGGTCATCGATGAAGGCTTTTACTACGATATCGCCTACGAGCGTCCGTTCACCCCGGACGACCTGGCCGCGATCGAGCAGCGCATGCAACTGCTGATCGAAAAAGACTACGACGTGATCAAGAAGGTCACGCCGCGCGCCGAAGTCATCGACGTGTTCACCCAGCGCGGCGAAGACTACAAGCTGCGCCTGGTCGAAGACATGCCGAATGAACAGGCCATGGGTCTGTACTATCACGAAGAATACGTCGACATGTGCCGTGGTCCGCACGTGCCGAACACCCGCTTCCTGAAATCCTTCAAGCTGACCAAGCTGTCCGGCGCCTACTGGCGTGGTGATGCCAAGAACGAGCAACTGCAGCGCGTCTATGGCACGGCCTGGGCCGACAAGAAGCAACTGGCCGCCTACGTCCTGCGCATCGAAGAAGCGGAAAAACGCGACCATCGCAAGATCGGCAAGCGCCTGGGCCTGTTCCATACCCAGGAAGAAGCGCCGGGCATGGTGTTCTGGCACCCGAACGGCTGGACCCTGTACCAGGTGCTCGAGCAGTACATGCGCAAGGTGCAGCGTGACAATGGCTACCTGGAGATCAAGACCCCGCAAGTGGTCGATCGCTCCCTGTGGGAGAAATCCGGGCACTGGGCCAACTACGCCGAAAACATGTTCACCACCCAGTCGGAAAGCCGCGACTACGCCATCAAGCCGATGAACTGCCCGTGCCACGTGCAGGTGTTCAACCAGGGCCTGAAGAGCTACCGCGAGCTGCCGATGCGCCTGGCCGAGTTCGGTGCCTGTCACCGCAACGAGCCATCGGGTGCGCTGCACGGCATCATGCGCGTTCGGGCTTTCACCCAGGACGACGCCCACATCTTCTGCACCGAAGAGCAGATGCAGGCTGAATCCGCGGCGTTCATCAAGCTGACCATGGATGTCTACGCCGACTTCGGCTTCAAAGACATCGAAATGAAGCTGTCCACCCGCCCTGAAAAGCGCGTGGGTTCCGACGAATTGTGGGATCGCGCCGAAAGCGCACTGGCTGCCGCGCTCGACAGCGCCGGCCTGCCGTACGACCTGCAGCCGGGCGAAGGCGCCTTCTACGGTCCGAAAATCGAATTTTCGCTCAAGGACTGTCTCGGTCGCGTGTGGCAGTGTGGTACCCTGCAGCTCGATTTCAACCTGCCGATCCGTTTGGGCGCCGAATACGTGTCCGAAGACAACAGCCGTAAGCACCCGGTCATGCTGCACCGGGCGATCCTCGGCTCCTTCGAGCGTTTCGTCGGGATTCTGATCGAACACTACGAGGGTGCGTTCCCTGCTTGGCTGGCGCCAACCCAGGCCGTGATCATGAATATCACGGACAAGCAGGCTGATTTTGCCCTCGAAGTCGAAAAAACTCTGGCCGAAAGCGGATTTCGTGCCAAGTCCGACTTGAGAAATGAAAAGATCGGCTTTAAAATCCGCGAGCATACTTTGCTCAAGGTTCCCTATCTTTTGGTTATCGGAGATCGGGAAGTCGAGATGCAGACTGTCGCTGTGCGTACTCGTGAAGGTGCTGACCTGGGCTCGATGCCCGTCGCCCAGTTCGCCGAGTTCCTCGCGCAAGCGGTTTCCCGGCGTGGTCGCCCAGATTCGGAGTAATTACTATTAAGCGTGAAATGAGACAAGATAAACGAGCTGCACCGAAGGCCCCGATCAACGAGAATATCTCGGCACGCGAGGTTCGGTTAATTGGCGCTGATGGCGAGCAGATTGGCATCGTCTCGATTGATGAAGCGCTTCGGATTGCCGAAGAAGCCAAACTGGATCTGGTGGAGATTTCCGCCGATGCAGTGCCACCCGTCTGCCGGGTGATGGACTACGGCAAGTCGATTTTCGAAAAGAAAAAGCAAATTGCTGCTGCGAAGAAAAACCAGAAGCAAGTGCAGGTTAAAGAAATCAAGTTTCGTCCAGGGACGGAGGAAGGGGATTACCAGGTAAAACTGCGCAACCTGGTACGTTTCCTGAGTGATGGGGACAGGGCCAAGGTTTCCTTGAGATTCCGCGGTCGTGAGATGGCCCACCAGGAGCTGGGGATGGAACTCCTCAAGCGGGTTGAAGGTGACCTGCTCGAGTACGGTTCGGTCGAACAGCATCCTAAGATGGAAGGACGCCAGCTTATTATGGTCATCGCCCCGAAAAAGA
This sequence comes from Pseudomonas sp. MWU12-2319, assembly GCF_023242525.1. Lineage (NCBI taxonomy): Bacteria > Pseudomonadati > Pseudomonadota > Gammaproteobacteria > Pseudomonadales > Pseudomonadaceae > Pseudomonas > Pseudomonas sp. MWU12-2319. The sequence continues at coordinate 137,897 of NZ_JALJES010000007.1, read as the reverse complement.
AGAAGTAACCACCAGGGCACGGCAGGCCTTGCGGTTATGTTTATCAACTGAATGCGGAGTATCCGAACATGCCAAAGATGAAAACTAAAAGTGGTGCTGCCAAGCGGTTTCTGAAAACTGCTAACGGCATCAAGCACAAGCACGCTTTCAAGAGCCACATCCTGACCAAAATGTCGACCAAGCGTAAGCGTCAACTGCGCGGTAGCAGCTTGCTGCATCCGTCTGACGTGGCAAAAGTCGAGCGCATGCTGCGCCTTCGTTAATTTTTGGTTGAATAGAGGAAGTAACTCATGGCTCGTGTAAAGCGTGGCGTCATTGCCCGTAAGCGTCACAAAAAGATTCTGAAACTTGCAAAAGGCTACTACGGCGCTCGCTCGCGCGTATTCCGTGTTGCTAAGCAAGCGGTCATCAAGGCAGGCCAATACGCCTACCGCGACCGTCGTCAGAAAAAACGTCAGTTCCGCGCTCTGTGGATCGCTCGTATCAACGCTGGTGCGCGTATCAACGGTCTGTCCTACAGCCGTTTCATCGCTGGCCTGAAAAAAGCGTCGATCGAAATCGACCGTAAGGTTCTGGCTGATCTGGCTGTGAACGAAAAAGCGGTGTTTGCTGCGATTGTCGAGAAAGCTAAAGCCACCTTGGCTTAAGTACCCCCCGACAATCACCGGGTTTCGTTTTTGCGGGGCTCGGTGTCAAACGTCATAAATAGGGGAAGAGCCTTTAAGCTCTTCCCCTATTTCGTATCTGGAGTCTGTACATGGAAAACCTGGACGCGCTGGTCTCTCAAGCTCTCGAGGCTGTGCAAAGCGCTGAAGATATCAATGCCCTGGAGCAAATCCGGGTTCAGTACCTTGGCAAGAAAGGTGAATTGACTCAGGTGATGAAGACCCTGGGCAGCTTGCCAGCAGAAGAGCGTCCGCAAGTCGGTGCGCTGATCAACGTCGCCAAGGAGCGTGTCACAGAGGTTCTCAATGCGCGCAAGGCGTCGTTCGAGGAGGCCGACCTGGCCACCAAGCTCGCGGCCGAGTCCATTGACGTGACCCTGCCTGGCCGCGGCCAGACTTCCGGTGGTTTGCATCCGGTTACCCGGACTCTGGAACGTGTCGAACAATTTTTCACCCACATCGGCTACGGCATCGCCGAAGGTCCCGAGGTGGAAGACGATTACCACAACTTCGAAGCGCTCAACATCCCAGGCCATCACCCGGCCCGGTCGATGCATGACACCTTCTATTTCAATGCCAACATGTTGCTGCGCACCCATACCTCGCCGGTACAGGTCCGCACCATGGAATCGAAAAAGCCGCCGATCCGCATCGTCTGTCCAGGCCGTGTGTACCGTAGCGACTCGGATATCACCCACTCGCCGATGTTCCACCAGGTCGAAGGCCTGCTGGTTGATCGCGACATCAACTTCGCCGACCTGAAAGGCACCATCGAAGAGTTCCTGCGGGTGTTCTTCGAGAAGGAACTGGCGGTGCGTTTCCGTCCTTCCTACTTCCCGTTCACCGAGCCGTCCGCTGAAGTCGACATGGAATGCGTGATGTGCAGCGGTAAAGGCTGCCGCGTCTGCAAGCAGACCGGCTGGCTGGAAGTCATGGGCTGCGGCATGGTTCACCCGAACGTGCTGCGCATGTCCGGGATCGACCCGGAAGAGTTCCAGGGCTTTGCCTTCGGCATGGGCGTTGAACGCCTGGCCATGCTGCGTTACGGCGTGAACGACTTGCGCCTGTTCTTCGACAACGACTTGCGGTTCCTCGCGCAATTTCGCTAGGTCGCGGCCCGTAACGAATCTATTAGGAGAGCAGGATGAAATTCAGTGAACAATGGCTGCGTGGCTGGGTAAGCCCGCAAGTGAGCCGCGACGAGCTGGTCGCTCGTCTGTCCATGGCCGGTCTTGAGGTCGATAGCGTGACGCCGGCCGCCGGCGCGTTCAGCGGCGTGGTCGTCGGTGAAGTCCTCAGCACCGAACAGCACCCGGATGCTGACAAGCTGCGCGTGTGCCAGGTCAGCAATGGTTCGGAGACCTTCCAGGTGGTCTGCGGCGCGCCGAATGTGCGCCCGGGCCTGAAGATCCCGTTCGCGATGATCGGTGCCGAACTGCCGGGCGACTTCAAGATCAAGAAAGCCAAGCTGCGCGGCGTCGAGTCCAACGGCATGCTCTGCTCGCAAGCCGAGCTGCAGGTCGGTGAAGGCAACGACGGTCTGATGGAGCTGGCGGCCGATGCGCCGGTCGGCGAAGACATTCGTGTCTACCTGAGCCTGGACGATGCCAGCATCGAGGTCGACCTGACCCCGAACCGTGGCGACTGCCTGTCCCTGGCCGGTCTGGCCCGTGAAGTCGGCGCGCTGTATGCCGCTCCGGTCGTCCGTCCGGTAGTACCGGCTGTGCCTGCTGTACACGACGAAGTCCGTTCGATCGAAGTGTTGGCGCCGGCCGCTTGCCCGCGTTACCTGGGCCGTGTGATCCGTAACGTCGACCTGTCGAAGCCGACCCCACTGTGGATGGTCGAGCGCCTGCGTCGTTCCGACGTGCGCAGCATCGACGCCGCCGTCGATATCACCAACTACGTGATGATCGAGCTGGGCCAGCCGCTGCACGCTTTCGATCTCTCCGAGATCAATGGCGGCATCCGCGTGCGCATGGCGGAAGAGGGCGAGAAGCTGGTGCTGCTCGACGGTCAGGAAGTCACCCTGCGTAGCGATACCCTGGTGATTGCCGACCACACCCGCGCCCTGGCGATTGCCGGCGTGATGGGGGGCGAGCACAGCGGCGTCAACACCGCGACCACTCGTGACATCTTCCTCGAAAGCGCGTTCTTCGATCAGATCGCCGTCGCTGGCAAGGCCCGTTCCTATGGCCTGCACACCGATGCCTCGCACCGCTACGAGCGTGGCGTGGACTGGCAACTGGCCCGTGAAGCCATGGAGCGCGCCACTGGCCTGCTGCTGGAAATCACCGGTGGCGAAGCCGGCCCGATCATCGAAACCGTCAGCGAAGCGCACCTGCCTTCCATTGCTCCGGTGACCTTGCGTGCCGAGCGCATCACCCAGATGCTGGGCATGGAAATGGATGCACCGCAGGTCGAGCGCCTGTTGTCCGGCCTGGGCCTGGGTATTGTTGCCAGCGGAGCAGGGCAGTGGCAGGTAGAAGTACCAAGCCATCGCTTCGATATCAGCCTGGAAGTCGACCTGATCGAAGAACTGGCGCGCCTGTACGGCTACAACCGCCTGCCGGTTCGTTACCCGCAAGCCCGCCTGGCGCCACAAGCCAAGGCTGAAGCCCGTAGCGACCTGCCTGAGCTGCGTCGCCTGCTGGTGGCCCGTGGTTACCAGGAAGCGATCACCTACAGCTTCATCGATCCTAAGCAGTTCGAACTGTTCAACCCGGGCGTTGAGCCGTTGCTGTTGGCCAACCCGATCTCCAACGACATGGCGGCCATGCGCTCGTCCCTGTGGCCAGGTCTGGTCAAGGCGTTGCAGCACAACCTGAACCGTCAGCAGGATCGCGTGCGTCTGTTCGAAAGCGGCCTGCGTTTTGTCGGTCAGCTGGAAGGTCTGAAGCAAGAGCCGATGCTGGCCGGTGTGGTGTGCGGCAGCCGTCTGCCGGAAGGTTGGGCACAGGGTCGCGACACCGTCGACTTCTTCGACGTCAAGGCTGACGTGGAAGCGCTGCTGGGCTTTGCCGGTGCGCTGGATTCGTTCACGTTTGTGCCGGGCAAACACCCTGCGTTGCACCCGGGTCAGACCGCGCGCATCGAGCGGGAAGGGCGTCTGGTCGGTTTCATCGGCGCAATCCACCCTGAATTGTCGAAAACCCTCGGTCTCGACCGTCCGGTTTTCGTTTTCGAGCTGGTATTGGCTGAAGTGGCGTTGGGAAAAATGCCTAAATTCAGCGAGCTGTCGCGCTTTCCTGAAGTGCGTCGTGACCTGGCGTTGCTGGCGGACAAGGGTGTGGCCTCCAGTGCCGTGCTGGACGTAATCCGTGAAAATGCAGGCGAATGGCTCACAGAGCTCAGGCTCTTTGACGTCTATGAGGGTAAAGGCATTGATCCGCATAGAAAAAGCCTTGCAGTTGGCTTGACCTGGCAGCATCCATCGCGCACTCTTAATGACGATGAGGTGAATTCCACGACGCAAAATATCCTCACCTCGCTCGAAACCAGGTTGAACGCCACGTTAAGGAAGTGACGTATGGGGGCTCTGACGAAAGCTGAAATGGCGGAACGTCTCTACGAGGAGCTGGGTCTGAACAAACGGGAGGCCAAGGAATTGGTCGAACTGTTTTTTGAAGAAATCAGACACGCTCTCGAAGACAACGAGCAGGTCAAACTGTCGGGTTTCGGCAATTTTGACTTGCGGGATAAACGCCAGCGGCCTGGCCGCAATCCAAAAACGGGAGAAGAAATCCCGATCACGGCTCGCCGTGTGGTCACCTTTCGTCCAGGGCAGAAGTTGAAAGCCCGAGTTGAGGCCTATGCTGGAACCAAGTCATAACGACGAGCTTCCGCCGATCCCAGGCAAACGCTACTTCACCATTGGTGAAGTCAGCGAGCTGTGTGCGGTCAAACCGCACGTGCTGCGTTACTGGGAACAGGAGTTTCCTCAACTCAACCCCGCCAAGCGTGGTGGCAATCGCCGGTATTATCAGCGCCATGACGTGCTGATGATCCGGCAGATTCGCGCGTTGCTGTACGACCAGGGGTTCACCATCGGCGGGGCGCGTCTGCGTCTCTCCGGCGATGAGGCCAAGGATGACAGCACCCAGTACAAGCAACTGATCCGCCAGATGATCTCGGAGCTGGAGGATGTGCTGGTGGTGCTGAAGAAGTGATTCAAGGTTTTAAAATACTTTGACATTTCAAAAGCTTGCGGTATATTTCTCCTCGCTTCCACAAGAAGCAAAACCCAGTTTCACGCCTAGTCGGGGCGTAGCGCAGTCCGGTAGCGCACTAGCATGGGGTGCTAGGGGTCGAGTGTTCGAATCACTCCGTCCCGACCATATAATTCAATGACTTAGGTCGGTAGCGAAAGCACCGGCCTTTTTCATTTATGAATTTACCCCACCTTTTACCCCACTGAAAAAATTGCCCCGCCAGCAGAATGTGCGGCGGGTGGGTGTCTAATTGATTCCTTGCCAGTAATGACCAGTCTCGCCCGCGCGCACGATAGCGTTTCCGGGTTGGCGATTAAGCAAGGCTTTTCCAGTTTCATTAGACCACTACACAGACCGCGCGTACTAGGTGGGAAATCAAAGAGTTGTGGTAGCTATGGTTAGTGGGCTTTCGTCCCCAGTTAACGGGGTGAGTGTGGAAAATTTGTGGCGCTTTAATCGTCGAGGGAGCGCCCCTTGCCTGATCGATGGTTCAGGCAATATTTGCCTTTACGGCATCAAAAATGCCAACCGCCTTGCATGCTTGCAGGAAGCCGTGCTTCAAGAAATTTTCGTTGGCGTAGGGGGAGCTGGTTGCATGACAGGCGACGTCCTCTAAGTAGTCCTCCAGCATCCTACCGTTTAACCCTGCTGTTTCGTTATGTAAGCGCTTTGCCGTGAGAACTTGCTCAAGCCAATCCTTCGCATCCTCGCTGCACAACTCTGCACGATATCGCTCCTCGATTCCATAAACGTCTTTCCACGTATCGATCTGTTCAGCAAGCTCTGGCGGGCCAAAGCTGAGGTCGATGTCTTCGGGAACTAAGTTCTCGATGTCGCCATGCTGCAGTAACACATGCAGCTCAATTCGGTAGTCCTCAGTTGAAAACGGGTAGAACATCTTACGGCGACCTACACCGCCTGCGGCATCCTTGGGGCTATACGCAGGGTCCTTGCTACCCTTGTAACTGCTATTACAGTGATGGCAGGTGGGTAGCAGATTTCTGAAATTGATCGAGTTGAATGGGTAAATCGCCTTGGGGAGGTAATGGTCGTAGGCCTCACGTCTGCTGTTGTATACGCTCAGAAGTCTGCTGATGCCGCAGTACGGGCACTTACCAGTCTTGTTGGTAGTCACAAAGGCCTTGTAATGCTCGTCGATGCTGCCAATCTTGGACTTGAGCGCGGCAAGTCCCAGCAGTGACTGTGAATAAAGCTCTTTGAAAAATGCTGCCAAATGCTTGCTGAGTACCGGGTGGCTCGCGGCGATGTCAGCGTACCTCGCCAATTCTGCCGTAGGGTCATTGGCGCAGACTTTTTCCAGATCGTTGTTGCCTCGATAAAACCTTTTTAATTGATCGATCTCGTTCGCTGACAGTAATGCGAAATGCTCGTAAATCGCCTTTATGTCTTTATAAAACGCCTTCCCACGCTCGGCCGCTTGCACCGAGAACCCAAACTCTGACATTACATCTTGAAGCTCAGGCTTGCCCACGAAAAGACTGGGGTGAAACGTTAAGCCAATGGGTGCCTTACACCACACTTCAAAGAAAATGTAGTCGATGAATTCCTGCATCTTCTCCAACTGGTGCGGCACATAGGTATAGGCGAATAACATCAGCTATGTACCCCTCAGTCTTGCTGGACGCGGTCGAGCATGGTATTGACCAGTAGCACCTTTTCCACCGAGTCGCCCAGTTCACGATCCAGTTCGACAATCAGCGTCGAAACATCTTCGCCTCGCTCAAAGCGTGTCCGTAACCCCTCAAGCAAGCCTTGGGCATGACCACCAATGGTTTCGTGCTTTCCGAAGGTCGTCATAGTGATCTTGTTGATCGATGCGCCCAGCGTGTTGTACTCGGGGTGGGCAATGCTCACGGCTCCGGTGTCCGCGTTCTTGTCGAACACCAGCACTTTGTCCGGCTTGCTGTCCGAGATCAGAAAAGGCGAGTGCGTGGTGATCAGCATCTCCTGGCTGGCTCCAGCCTGTCCTTGCAAGCAGTTGCGCAAGCGGCTGATGAAACTCGCTCGCCATGCCGGGTTGAAATGGGTTTCTGGCTCATCCAGCAGAAAAAGACTGTTGGTGTTGCGGAACAGTAGGCATAGGCCAAGGCTATGCAACAACTGATGCTCGCCGTCCGACAATTCCTTGAGCAACATCGGCTTGGCCACGCCCTGCTTTGTGAAGTAGAAATTTTTGAAGCGCATAACACGTTCGTCAGACGCCAGCGTCGGCACAGTTTCGCTGGCATAGTGGCTGGTGGAGCGGTATAGATCAGCCTTGATCTCATCGCTCACGGCATACAGATTGAGTGTAAGCAAGACCTGAAAAGCCTGGAACAGGGCCAGCGGAGAACCATCGAAATTTTTGCGGAACGCCTCTTTGGTAGCGTCATTCACCCAGTAATCGAGAACCAGTGTGTCAGTGGTCTCATCCACGTAGTGCAATGTGGCGCAGCGCTTCAGCGCGCTTACCGCCAGCGAAGACTTTTCATCACCTTCTAGCAGTTGCATCAGATTTAATCGGTAACGGTTCGAACCTCGGTCATCCGTTTCGACGCGCAGCGCAGCGTTATTTTTGACAATCTCGTGACGAATCAAATCCTGACGCTCAGAATCCGTTGTGTTGGGTTTCTCCGCACGAATTCTGTTTGCTCGCTCTTTTTGTTGATCATCACTAGCTTCGTCAAAAGCTTCAAGCTGAGCGGGGTTAATTGGAATGCTGCGTTGCAGGATGACGCGGAATTGTCGTAGCGTGTCGATGCCGACATCCTTGCGGAAGGGTTGCAGCGTCGCGTCGTCTTGAAAGAGCAAATTGCACAGTAGGATGGCCTGGCTGAAGCTGTTGTCGAGGTAGGCCAGCCGCGTTTCCGGGTGTCCGGGATAGCTCAGCTGCTTGGTTAACGCGTTCCAGTATTCATCGAATTGAACGAAGCCTAGCTTGAAGAATGGCAAGCTAAGAATTTCGTTCTCACCCGAGGAGTAACCCAGCACGTATTGGGGCAATAGGATGTCGGCGTGGCCACCTTTGAATGCTTCGTAAGCATCCGTGTCGAAGTCGCTTTGGTTCTCCCACTGGAGGCGCACAGACTCACCGGGATTTTTCCACACCCTCACCTTGGCCCACGCTGGGCCATCGGGTTGGATATATTCAGTCGGTATTCGAATCAGGTACTCCAACTCAAACGCCACAGGCAAGAGATTTTGATCGGCGTTCTGCAATACCTCCGGTAGAAAGCTCCGGCGCACACGCAAGATTTCGAGCTGAAAAAAGATCTCAGCCAGTGCTTCAAGCAGGTTGGATTTACCGCTGCCATTGGGCCCCGCGCAAACGAAGGGCGCAAACTCTTCGGCCTGGGCTAGTTCATCCTGCAAGCTCCATTCACTGCGAAAGTGATGCTCAAAACCACAGGGCAGGCTGCGAAAACCTGCCGGGTCGCTAATCTGGAGGCGCAACAGCTTCATACTTGCGTAGCCTTGAGCTGGACGTGGTTGCCGGTATCATCAAACTCCTGTGTCAGTGTGCCCGAACCGATCGACTCGAAAACCCAAGCCTTAATGTACTCGTAGTCATTGGCTCCCAGCTCGAAATCATTGTCAGGGCACAGTTCCGCTAGGCGAGTTTGCGCAGCCGACATAAAGCGTTGCACCGAAAACGGCGTGGTGCCCATTTGGCCGCGATAGGCTTCCAGCCATTGGGCGATCAATGCCTTTCGCTCCTCGGCGCTCTTTAGAGCACCGAGCACATTGTCGATTTCAGGCAGGTTGAGGGCAAAGTTTTCATCGGGGCGAGCTTGCACGGAGTCTGTTACCACGGCTTTTTCTTCCTTGAGTTCTATGCCAGGCAAGGGCACGCGCGATAAATCAAGATCGCCCTTGAACGCCTGATGGCTCAGCGCGCTATAAAGAGCTTCTAAATCAGCAAGGCTTTGTTGGTAGCCTATCTTGATACTTTCCACTTTCTCAACAATGGAAGCGAATTGATTCTGAAGCTCCAGTGGAGGTAAAGGAAGGGGATAGTCCAGTAGCATTGACTGATTAATGAATGGAAGATCTAACTGCTTTACTCGTTCTCTTATTGGCGCATAATGAAAAGCTTTTGCCAAATAAACTATGTTGAGCACGTCATTGTCCTCGATGCTAAGAACAATCGCATTATCTGTTACCCAGCACGGTCCCTTTGATATATGAATAACTCCACATTGCTGCCCGACTCGCCCCGCAATAACGGCAGGAGTCTCGTATAGCGCCTCAGTTGCCCAACCATTTATGCCATTTCCACCAAATATTGGGATACCCGTCGCATCGTCTGAAATTACGTTCTTACTGGATTTTCCGCTGTTTGCCTTGAGATATGGCCTTAATGCTGCCCATGGGTGACTAGATTTCTTCGCTCTGATGTCACCAAACATCTCTATAAATACGCTGTTGAGCAGGTCGTTGAGCTGTTGCAGGTGTCGTTTGCGCTGCTCGACCAGGCTTTCCACTTTGCCGAGCAGGTGGGCAATACGGATTTGGTCGTCGATGGGTGGAACGAAGATTTCGAGGTTGTATAGCTCGTCCTGAGTTATGCCTTTGACGGTAGCTCCTGTCCCCTTGCGTACGATAGCTTGCTTTAGTGATAAGACGGCGTGCAACAAATAGTTTGCATCCAGAGGAATCCTAGGGATTAGGGCCCGTAAGTCTTGATTGATTGCGAGATCAATTTCATTGATGGCAGCTTTGCCGAGCGCCATTCGGGTTGGAATGATCACGTGTCCGCGGGCAATCAAATTCGCAGAACTATTTTTTAGACCTGCCTCCGTAATAGCGTCTTGTGTGGACTTGAGCGCTGTAGAAGTAAAGTCTTTAACAGTTGCCCATGGTATTTCGCCATTCCAGTACTCGTCTATTGCTTTTGATGGTGTACCGCCGCCTTTGAATGTGATGATGTCTCGAAGTGTTTTGAAGGAACTCATTCAACCATCCCCTTCAGTTCCAACAACTCGCGCACAATGCCACTTTGCACCTTGGACAGTTCTGCCTCATTCACATCGCCCACTTCAATCTGAATCAGCCGATCCAGAATCGCGCTTGGTGCATCGTAGTGCACCTCCTCGAACACATCCTTTTTATAGCGGGACAGCGAGAGATCATAAGTGTTTTTTTCATCAGCAATCTCGGTACGCGGCACCATGAAGCACTTCGCCGTACGGTCGGTGTCGGTTGCAGCATCGCGGGTGCGGTACTTGGCAATGATGTCTTGCAAGTCGCCATAGCCTTCCTGCTTGCTTCGCTTGTCGTCCAAGCTGTAGCCGTCGGCGGTCATCTCGTAAAACCAGACGTTCTCGGTAGCCGGCTGGGTTATCTTGTCTTTCGGGCCCCACACTTTGGTGAACAACAGAATTGCGGTACTAACTCCGGCGTAGGGTCTGAACACTCCGCTGGGCAGCGTGATCACGGCTTTCAGGTCGCAACGCTCGACCAGTAACTGGCGCAGTGTTTTGAATGCTCCGCCAGAGCCAAAAACCACCCCCTGCGGTACGATCACACAGGCGGTACCGCCTTTCTTGAGCAGGCGATAAATGTTTTCGACAAACAACAACTCGGTCTTGGTTGTGGCCAGTTGCAGGTTTTCGTTGATATCGCCCTTGTCGATGCTGCCGGTGAAGGGCGGGTTGGCCAGGACGATGTCGTATTCGGCTTCTTGGTTGTAACTTTTGGAAAGCGTGTCCTTATAGTCGATGTGCGGCTCGTCAATGCCGTGCATCATCAAGTTCATCAACCCCAGTCGCACCATTGTGCTGTCGATGTCGTAACCCCAGAGAGACTCTTGAAGGATGGTCTGGGCCTTTTCGGTGAGTGCGGCGGCGACCGAGCTGCGGACGAAGCCGTCTTCATCGGGTGTTAGGTCTTTTGTCCCCGCTTTGACGGCGAGCTGGGTGACGATGTGTTGGTAAGCGCCGAGCAGGAAGCCGCCCGAGCCACAGGCCGGGTCGGCAACTTTGTGGCCCAGTTGCGGCTGCACCAGCTCAGCCATCAGCTTGATGATGTGGCGCGGAGTACGGAATTGACCGTTCTTACCAGCGGTAGCGATTTCTGAGAGCAGCATTTCATAGACATCACCCTGGATATCCTGGAAAGCCTGGCCCTTCTCCCGTGAATCTTTCTCCATGATCTCGAAGATTTCGTCGATAGTTTTCACCGCTTCCACCAGCAGGGCCGCTTTGGGGATGATGAAAACAGCATTCTTCATGTGGTGGGTGAAATTGGACTCGGTGCCGTTCAGGTCCTTTAGAAATGGGAATACCTTGCTCTGCACGTGTGGCAGCATCTCTTCGGCTGGCTTGTGCTTGAATTCGCTCCAGCGCAGCGAGTGTTTGTCGATGGGGCGTTGTTCCGTCGCGGGCCAGTTACGTTCCTCAGGTGGAGTCCAGCTGCCTTCAAATTTGGAGGCATAGTGCTCGCCCGTCCATTCGGCATCGGCCTGTTTTTTCAGGTCCAGTTCATCCAGTCGCTTCATGAACAGCAGGTAGGTAATCTGCTCGATGGCGGTGAGCGGGTTGCTGATACCGCCGCTCCAGAATTTATTCCAGAGCTGGTCGATCTTGCCTTTGAGTTCGGGGTTGTTTTGCAGCATGGGATTGCCTGTGCTTTAGGCGGCCAACCGTTCGGTCAGCCGCAGGATTTCGTTGATTTCGGCCGGGCTGAACACGCCACGGATGCCTTGCGGGTGAATGACCGTGAAGGGCGCGCTAATCAGATCTCTCTTTTCCACCTTTTCACGCTCGACAATGAAGTTATTCAATAAGTTGAGGAACTCCAGTTGGCGGCTGCTAAGAGTGGTGTGGGCGCGAATGAACTGATCAAACGCCGCGCTGACTTCGTCCGGGAAACTTTTAAGCACTTCAATGCCTAGAATGTGCCGAATGAACTGGATGAAGCGGGCTTTGCGGTTCTTGTAAACCTGACGCAGCAGGTCTTCAGTGATGTGCGGATGCTCTTCATGCAGTAGCTCGGCCAGTTCGTTGGTCTCATCGGCACGGACCATCTCACCGTTTTTGATTTTTTGCAGCACAGGGTTGTGCTCAGTCAGCTCGACAATCAAGGCCTCGACCATTTCTCGATAGCGGGTGATGCTCACAGCTTCGTGCTGCGGGCCGAACTCCACCCATTCCTTCTTGTACAGCTCGTCGGCCAGATCTAGATGCGTTTGCTCCTGGCCACTGCTTTGCTCGCGGAATTTCATTAGTGGACCTAGCTTGGCCACCATGTCATCGAAGGCGTCTTCATCGGCTTTGGCCCAGTAGTGGCTGGTTTGCGAGGCGCGGATCAGTGTTTCTTCCTGTTTAACAAAGCTAATTGACAGTGGAAGTTCGCTGATCTGTTCAGCAATACCTGTCTTGATCGTTTCGGCTTGTGCCTTGTCTTCGTTGAGCACGGCCAGCGAGTACTCCAGCATGTCGCGCTCGAAACGCATGGCCTTGAAGTCGGCCTCGGAGACGGTACGGAACAGCGGTTTGATTTCGGTGCGTAGGAACTCTAGCCGGTCGTGGTTGAGACTAATCCAGAAATTTTCCTCTTCCAGCCGTGCCAGTGTAGCGGCAGCTTCTTTGATGACGACGGATGCTTGGGGTAGCGTGGTAATTTGCAGTCGGAGCTTGGCGATTTCGCGTGCGGCTGTATCAGCATGGTCACTGTCATTGGCTTTCTCGATTTTGTCGAGCCGCAGGCCAACCAACCGCACGGGGAGCGGCAACTGTGGTTTGAGTTCTTTGCCCTTGGGGTTGAGCTTGAAGTATTCGAAGTTGTCCCAGCAATCGAGGATCAGGAACACGTCTTTCTCGGGGCACCAGGGCTTGGGTTTGCTGATTTCCAGCAAGCGCGTACCTCGTCCCACCATTTGCCAGAACTTGGTATAGGAATACACCGGTTTGGCGAAGACGAGGTTGACAATCTCGCGTACATCGATGCCAGTATCGAGCATGTCCACGCTGATGGCGATGCGAGGCATGTCGTTGTTGGTGAATTGGTCGAGCAGACCGCCTTTGCCATAAACGCGCGGGTCGTCGGACACCAGCACCTTGGCCAGTTCACCGTGGTACTGCGGATAGAGCCTGTCGAAAATTTCTTCGATCCGTCGGGCGTGTGCCTTGGTGGCGCAGAAGAAGATAGTCTTCCCGGGTAGCACGCCGTTAGCGTCCTTAATGGCCTCTTCCATGAACTCACGAACGATCAGGGTGTTGGTGCCCTTGTTGATCACCTGCTTTTCGAGCTGCGAGCCTTCAAAGTTGATTTCTTCAACCTCCTTGCCTTGCAGGATCAGTTTTTTCTGGTCTTCAAGCGAAATGGTGCGCTTGCTGATACCTTCCATTTGGAACTTGGTCTGTATCTTCATAACCTGGAAGTTGCAGAGGTAAGGCGGCACGTTGTTGACGGCCTCCTCGAAGGTATAGGCAAAGGTCGGCAGGCCGTCTTCGCAATGGAAAAGCTGGAAGGTGTTGTGATCGATGATATCGGTCGGCGTGGCTGTTAACCCTAGGGTGATAGTTTTGAAGTAGTTGAGCACTTCGCCGAAGGTGTTGTAGATGGAGCGGTGGCTCTCATCGACGACGATGAAATCAAAGAAGTGCGGCGACAGGTGCTGTGCCTGGTCTCGAATGATGTTGAGCATCGTAGGGTAGGTAGCAACGTACACGCGGCGGTCTTTGGCAATGAGCATTTCGCCCACCTTGGGCCAGCGCGGCTCGTTGGGCATGTGCTCTTTGAACGCCGACAGTGCTTGCTCGCGTAGGGCGATGCGGTCAACGAGGAATAACACCTTCTCGGCATGGCCAGAGCGCATCAGCGTATCGATCAAGGCAATGCAGGTTCGAGTTTTACCTGTGCCGGTGGCCATCACTAGCAGGAAGTCACGCTTTTTCTGTTCAATGCCTTCAAGTACCGAACGAATAGCGCGTATCTGGTAGTCACGACCGGCAATCGAAGTGTTGATAAACTCTTGCGTCAGCGGTTTGCGGTTGCGGCGGATATAGGAGAAGCGCTCAAGATCGTCCCGGGTAGGAAAGCCGATGACCTTGCGCGGCGGGGCGTTCTCAAGATCCCAGAAGTAGATCGAGTGGCCATTGGTATAGAAGCAGAACGGCAGCTCACCACCCAGTTGCTTCTGGATGTTGTAGCAATATTGTTTGGCTTGTTCACGGCCTATGGCAGCATCCAGGCTGGATTTTTTTGCCTCGATTACCGCCAAGGGCTTGCGGTCTTTACCCAACAAGACGTAATCACTGAACTGATGGCCATTGTATGGGGAATGTAGTTGGGCCAGACCTTCAGGCAAGGCGGTCAAAATGTCGAATTCTTCGACGACCTGCGTGAGGTCTTTGACATTCCATCCTGACTGGGCGAGCTGCTGGTCGATCATATCGGCACGTGTCTGTGCTTCGGATTTCGACATGCCTACTATCCTCCTGGGAGATAAAAGGACCTTTGGCCCGTAATACTTGCGGCTAAATTTGGTTCAGTTGCTTGGCGGCTATCGAGTGTTTCGAAGCTCTTGACAAACTCTCCCCACTCAGTCGTTTTGCCCAGTACTGAGTGCAGTGATTTCTCATTGAGCATTTTGCCCATCCTGGCTTATCGGTAGGTTTCCCTCACCCGTGACCATCAATCCAGCACGACCAAAAATTCGGTCGCCAGCGCTGTAGGCTGGACATCCCGGACGTTGCGTTGTAACGAAACCAAACCGTAATCCGCCATTAAGCGAAGAGTACGTGACAGATTCGGCACCTTTCGACCGCTGAGTTCGGCCAGCACCGTCAGGGATTTAGGTTGCTTGTCATGGATCAGTCGCAGCAAGCGGCGGTTGTCGTCCGACAGTACGGCGGCCAAGGAGGCAAGAGAAGGGAACCAGATGCTCGGTGTCTCATTTAGCTTTGGTAGTGAGCCCGCGGGGTGTCTGATACCGACGATGCAGCTCTCCATGGCTCATAGTTCCTATGACGACTTAATCGCTAATTGTATCAGTGCCTGATAATGATCGTCGATCAAAGGCAGTCCGTTTGCCGTAGTCATCCGGATGGGAATGAATCTCCTCGGATTGCATAGGCGTGTGACTGGCTGGTTTTTGGGACCATCCGGACACCCATTCCACCAACATCCGGACACTGATTCCACGCTGATCCGGACACTCATTCCGCGAGCATCCGGACACCGATTCCACGGCCATCCGGACACTTTCAGGCAGGCAGCAACGCAGGATTATTCACTACCATCGGCCTCTTTTCTCGAAGCGAAGAGGTCGTCGTGGAGCGTATATCCATGCGTAAAATACGAGAGGTACTGCGCCTAAAGTTCGACGTCGGCCTGTCCGTGCGCAAGATTGCGAAAAGCTTGTGTATCGGCCATTCGAGTGCGGGAGATTACCTTTGTCGCTTCGCTGCTAGCGGCCTCAAATGGCCCATCAATCTCTCCGATGCTGAACTGAATCGGTGCCTTTTTCCGCCGACAGTGCCTGCACCCAGCGATCAACGTCCGACACCGGACTGGGCTCATGTCCACACCGAGTTTGCGCCGCCCCGGCGTCACTCTGGCCCTGCTTTGGCAAGAGTATCGACTCGCTAACCCGCAAGGCTTCCAGTAAAGCTGGTTCTGCGAGCACTACCGCCTCTGGGCTGCCAAGGTCGACGTGGTCATGCGCCAGGAGCACCGCGCCGGCGAGAAGCTGTTCGTCGACTACGCAGGCCAAACCGTGCCGGTCATCGACCGGCAGAGCGGAGAGATCCGCCAGACACAGATCTTCGTCGCCGTCCTCGGCGCCTCCAGCTATACCTTCGCCGAAGCCACCTGGTCGCAGAAGTTGCCTGATTGGCTGGGCTCGCATGTGCGCTGCTTCGCTTTTCTCGGCGGTACCTCGCAGATCCTGGTGCCCGACAACCTTCGCAGCGGCGTTACCAAGGCTCACCGTTACGAACCTGATATCAACCCCAGTTACCGCGACCTGGCCGAGCATTACGGCGTAGCCGTATTGCCTGCTCGCTCCCGCAAGCCTCGGGATAAAGCCAAGGTTGAGGTCGGCGTCCAAGTGGTCGAGCGCTGGATCCTGGCGGTGCTGCGCAACCGCCAGTTCTTCTCGTTGGGCGAACTCAACATAGCCATCGGACTGCTGCTGGATCGCCTCAATCACAAGCCCTTCAAAAAGCTGCCCGGCTCACGCCGGTCAGCCTTCGAGACCCTCGACCAACCGGCGTTGCAAGCGCTGCCGGAGCACCCATACGTCTATGCCGAATGGAAAAAGGTGCGGGTACACATCGACTACCACGTCGAGGTCGACGGCCATTACTATTCGGTGCCGTACCAACTGGTGAAGCATCAACTCGAAGTGCGCCTGACCGCGCAGACTGTCGAGTGCTTCCATGCCAACCAGCGTGTGGCCAGCCATCTGCGCTCGCCGCACAAAGGTCGGCACACCACTCAGACCGAGCACATGCCCAAGAGCCACCGCGAACACGCCGAGTGGACACCACAACGGCTGATCCGCTGGGCGGAGCAGACCGGGCCCAACACCGCTGGCGTCATCGCCTACATCCTCGAACGCCGAATCCATCCGCAGCACGGCTTCCGCGCCTGCCTGGGCATCCTGCGGCTGAGCAAACAGCACGGCGAAGAGCGGCTGGAAGCCGCTTGCCAGCGTGCGCTGGCGCTGGGCGCATGCAGCTACAAAAGCCTCGAATCGATTCTGCGCCAAGGGCTGGAACGACTGCCGCTGGCCCAGCAAAACCTGCCGCTGCTGCCCGACGAGCACATCAACCTGCGCGGCCCCGGCTACTACCACTGACTGAAAAAGGAGCACGAACATGTTGCCCAATCCGACACTCGACAAGCAGCAAACCCTACGACTGCACGGGATGATCAAGGCGCTCGGCGAGCAACATGCAACGCCCGATATCAACGACCTGAGCTTCGATGAACGACTCGGCCTGATGGTCGACCGCGAGCTGACCGAGCGCGAAGACGCCCGCCTGAGCACTCGACTCAAAGCCGCGCGACTGCGTCATAACGCTTGTCTGGAAGACATCGACTACCGCAGCCTGCGCGGCTTGGACAAGTCCCTGATCTTGCAACTGGGCAGCGGCTAATGGCTGCGTGATGGCCTGAACCTGATCATCGGCGGCCCCACCGGGGTGGGCAAAACCTGGCTCGCTTGCGCACTGGCCCACAAGGCCTGCCGGGACGGCTACAGCGTCCGTTACCTGCGTCTGCCGCGCCTGATGGAGGAGCTGGGCCTGGCCCATGGCGATGGACGCTTCGCCAAACTAATGGCGGGGTATGCCAAGACCGACCTACTGATCCTGGACGACTGGGGCTTGGCGCCGTTTGCCGCAGCGCAACGTCGCGACATGCTTGAACTGCTGGATGACCGCTACGGCAACCGCTCGACGCTGGTCACCAGCCAGATGCCAGTGGACAAATGGCATGCGCTGATCGGCGATCCGACCTTGGGCGATGCGATCCTCGACCGGCTGGTGCATAACGCTTATCGAATCGAACTGAAAGGCGAATCGATGCGCAGACGCGCAACGAAATTGACGGCAACATCGACTTCAGACTAAGAATGCAAACCTGCGTCGCCGCGCTCCGACTGCCTGTCCGAATGAGCGTGGAACGAGTGTCCGGATGTTGGTGGGCTGAGTGTCCGGATGGCGTGGAATCCGCACTCTTGGCTGAAGTGCATTAAGTCTCTGAAGTCGCCTTGATGCAGGATTATGATCTTGTCCCTCTGGCGTGTCAGAGCGGTGTAGAGCATCTCGCGTGTTAGGTTGCGGCAGGGGTTGGGAGCGAAGTGGCATGCTCCTTCTATTTGTTCTCGCGCAAGCTTCCGCAGTCTTCGCTCCTTCGTCGGCGATAGCCCATAGCGACGGGGGCAGTTCAGAACATCTACAGCTCCAGTGAGTGATGGACCCGCGGATGCGCGGTTTGCTCTGCCGGTATCAGGCGCTAATGTGCGAAGTGTAGTGTCGATTCCGAGAATAGGCGCCCAACCTTGGTGATACCGGTACCGGCGCATGTAATCGACAAAGGTACGCCACAAGCCAGTTTGCGAACTTGAGTGCCGTGGTTCAGGACTGCAAGTGCACCGCCTCAATCGAACATCAAAGCCTGGGTCAGGCTGGGATCGTAATCCGTATTACTCAGATGGCTCGCCATGCACATCAAGCCAAACGCCGATGCTTTGTGCTTATTCCAGAGGGTTTCCAGATTCTCCAACAGCGGTAACAGGCACCTTTTTTCGTAGCGGCCGAGCTTATATTCGCTCGGCTGTGAGCCGATCGTGTCGAAGTAATCCTGAGCCGTCAGCTCTTCCTCTGCGTCGGATCGTAAGCTGGTCATATCATCGTAGGCGGAACGACACATCTCGCGCTCTTCGGCCATAAACGTCTTGAACTCGGCTTCGTCATCGGAGAACTCCTCCTTTAGGTCGTCAGGTATATCCGCTAGGCTTCTCACGAGCCGCCCTCGGTAATCCTGCTTGATACATGCGACGAAGTATTCGTGGCGATCGAATTTTGTGCTCCAATCCGATAACCACCCTGCAGTGATATTCAGCATCCGCGCATCCGTGACCTTATCCACCAGCACATCCAGATCGTCGCCTAATGGCGTTCGGCCGAATATCGTTTTCAAGAAATCGTGCTGCACCATGAACTGGTCGTATTGCTTTTCGTAAGCAGCGGCTATCTCGTTTGCCTGTTTGATCGTCATAGGTAGGGCTCGCTTGGGCTGATTGAGAGAAACGCAGGGTGCGGGGCTTGAGGTTGTGCTGCCATTACTTAATTTGGAAGGGGTCAATTCAGCTTGAACAAAGTACAGGGATGATGGACAGGTGCCATCACCCTTGTAACTTACGAGCTATGGGGTTATCCCTGTAAGATCAAAAAAAGTAATTGGCTTCGGCTTTGTGATCTAGTCCAACCACCACGCTTTCCTCGATACGGCACGCAGTGGGCGGATCGGATGGGCCCCAATGCCGGCAGTAATAGCGGCCGTTGTTTACCGCCTCACCCTCCTCGGTGAACACTTCGATCACCGCGTTCCAGAGGGACACTTTCGGCGCTTCGCTGGTGGGGTCGAGGCAGAGTAAATGAGTGATCTGCAGCTCATCCTCATCATCGACCTGAAAGCCTTGGTAGCCGATGACGAGAAGCCAGTGTCCCGACTGTCCGCCTTCCCATTGAACACCCACTATGGGGATCTTTCGATGATCGACCGCTTCGGCGAGGTTGCCGATAGTGGTTTTGCGGCGCGGGGCTACGTCCAATACTTCGGTTACCACCCCGGCTCTCTTGAACAACTCGACCAGCCAACTCACTTCAAGATCGTCGGTGCCTTCTGTCACAAGCGCACCAAAGGCCATTAAGTTGTCGCGGAAGCGTCCAAGACGAGTACGGCCGTCGAACTTGTCGAGCGTCAGCGCCTGCTCGCGAGACATAACCCCGAGCGTAATCAGTGTCATCACGGCGCAGTAGGGTCCGCAGGCACCATCCATTTCACCTTGACGCAGGTGGATATGGTCATTGTTGTGGGGATGGGCGCAGGTCACGGGGCCTTGCGGTGAAACGGACAGCCATGGGCTGACGAACATTCGATTCATGCGGTGTCATTCCTTTACGCATGGAGCAAGCCACGGCCTGGGAAGTGGCCGTGGCGAAACTGATGCGATTGCTCAGCTAGTTGCGGATTTGAAGCACTGTCCGGTAGTTACTGGGCAGGCTCCAGTACCTTGTATACGCCGGACTTTACCCGAAGGTATTGAGCCTTGGTGCCATTGCTGACACTGTGGCCGTCTGCACCGGTCTTCTCGTCACTGGCATTGTTGGCGATGGTTGTACCAATCGCTGACTTCTTGAAGAACTCGAAACCTATCCGGTACTTTTCAACCAGCTCCTTGTTCATCACCTGGCGACGCTCTGAGGTCAGTTCCTGAACTTCAAAGGGGTTGCTTAGTGCGCCATTGCGTACTTCCAACAAGATTGACTCATACAACGTCATGCATTTTTCCTTAGAGAGATAGGCGGTCTGAAGGAAACCCGGCCGCCGTGATTGATCGTTAACGCAAGTACGCAAACACACTTATGGTTAGAAAACCCGAACGGCACCCGCAGCCGTAGGCAGGAAGATCCACGCCTCTTTCACCGGCCGACCAGATGCCGCCTCAATCGCTTGGGCATACGCGTCGAGTTGGCCGGCATGTTCTTGGGCCAGCCGCTCCCACTGCGCCTCGGGAGATGGATTGGATTTGTGGTCAATCAGTACCCAGCCATCTTTCGTATCCAACAACAGGTCAATCCGTCCATTCAGTACCTGCCCCGAGGTGAGCAACTGTTGCACCGGGTACTCGGCCATGGCTTTAGCCTGCGGCCACCGGGACTCGATCCAGGCATGCAAGGCAGATAGCTGATTGATGACCTGGCTGGCGCTCACATGCTCATGTACTTCATGGTTCAGCAGCAGGCGCTGCACTTCGTCCAGGACGACGGGCCGGCTTGGATCGGTGAACGAGAGGCACAGACTGGCGTGAATCGCGGTCCCCAATGCACTCATTTCCGGGATGCCCTGCAAGGCAATGCGGGTGCCGATTTGGCATTTTTCGCCGGCGCCTGTCATCGATCGGATGACGCTACTGGACGGTTGAAAGCTCAGTTGCATGCGGGGCTCGGCAACTACCAGTGGTGCAAACCAATGCAGATTTTGCATGGCAACTGGGATAGGTTCTGGCGTATGGCCGGCGGTAAGTGTTTGACAGTTGGCCGGCAGCGTTTTTCCGTTAGGTAAACGTAGGACCTGCTCGCCTGGGGTTGTCATCAGCCACGGAGCCTGGACGCAGTCGAGCCACTGCCCGGTTGTTTTTCTGCCGGAACGTGCAATCACCAGCAGATCGCGGGCGCGGGTCATGCTCACGTAGAGCAGGCGTTTTGCTTCTTCAACAGCTTCCTCTCGGCACGTTTGGGCCAGGCTGGTCTGCTCGAACTTCTCGGCCAGCGGGACCTTCTGCTGTTTGCCTAGAGGCCAAGGCCAGTAGCGGATGAAGCGGTCGTGCAATGGTTTGTGCGGATCGAACGCGCTATTGGAGCGCGAAGAAACGGACCATAGACGGTCGCCAATATCGCGAGCCAAATCCATCAGGATGACAACCGGCCATTCCAGACCTTTGCTGGCATGATGGGTCATCACCTGAACGGCGTCCAACGCCGGTGTGGCCAATGCATCATTGTTGGCGCTGGCCGTTTCGCCCAACCAGAGCACCAGCCCGGAGATAGATGCAGCCCCTAGCCCATTTCGGCATAGGTCCTCATATTGCTGTGCCAAGTCGATTATTGCGTCGAGGTTGGCTATGCGCTTTTGAGCCTGTGCCGGCGAGGTCGACCAACTCGTGACGCGCGAGGGTAAGTCACACTCAGCGATTAAGCGCTGCAACGCTTCCACAGGCGTCAGCAATGGAAGGTCCGCGCGCAGCCGCGCCACTGCCGCAACCAAGGGGTGTGCCCGATAATCGTCGACGTCTTGCTCGCGCCACAGCGCTTTTGGATGACCCGCATGCAAATAACGCAGGCGCTCCGCAACCCAGCTCTCCGGCTCTTCTGCCTCAGCCAGAGAAACAATCTGCGCGGTAGCCAGAGTATCGAAGGGATCATTCAAGCGACGCAAGCACGCCAGCGCCAGGGTTGCTTCTGCGGTAGCCAGCAAGCCGGGCTGCGCAGTGGAGCAGGGCATTCCCGCTGCAGCGAGGGCGGCGGTCACTTTGGCGACGTTGCTGTGGGAGTAGCAAAGTACGGTGATATCGCCCAGCCGGACGTCACGGATTTCTTTGGTGGCTTTATCGAGTATCTGATGCCGACTGTTAACCAGTTGGCCAATCCCTTCAGCCAACGCACTCACCTGCTGCTCGGCGTTGCTACCATCGAGTAGCCAGTTGGCGAATGCGGGCCCGGGCAATTGATCCTCGCGGGTGGGTAAAAGCCGGACTTCATCGGGCGGCAAGCTGTTGGCGAACGCCTGACTGAATACTTCGTTGGCCAGTTCGACCAACTCCGGTCGTGAGCGCCACGAGTTGGGCAACACCTGTTTCTCACCACCCAGTTCGGGCAAGGCGTTCAGGATGGCCTGCATCAATGCACAGTCGCTGCCACGGAAGCCATAGATGGCTTGCTTGATATCGCCTACCCAGTAAACCCGTTTGGCAAAGCGAGAAAGCTTCAGGAAGACCGCCAACTGCATCGGGCTGGTGTCCTGGAACTCGTCAACCATGACCAGATCAAGTTCTTGCTCCAGCACCTGAATCACGGCGGGGTTGTCTAGCAGTTTCAGCAATGCATGTTCCTGGTCGGCAAAGTCCAGCACGCCGAGCTCAAGTTTGCTCTGGCCGTACACGTGCAATGCGTCGATGGCCAAGGTGAACACTTGTTCCAGATACACCGTGATATCGCGATGCAAGTCCGTGTGTTCGGCGTAGCGCTCGACCGTTTCGGTCAGGCTTGCAACCAAATGCTTGAGCTTGGCTTCCGGGGCCGATTTGGCCAACTTTGCCCAGGCACTCCAGCGCGCGTTGCCTTGCAGCAACTCACGGTGGAAATCCATGAGTAGGGATACATAGTCAGCCGTTACTTTTTTGTCGCTTTCAGCGGCGACCAGTTGAGCGAGCGCATCGGGAATAATGCCTAGGAGCTCACCACTCAAGTCGGTTTTGGTCGCAGTGGGGAAATGCTCAAGCATGTCCTCGGCATTGCGGACAGCAAAGCCACGGGCCAGATCGAGGTCGATGTCGTTGGTGCGTAATTGATCCAACAGTCTGCGCAGTTCATCGAGCCAGTTGTTGCTCGCATAGTCGCCCTGTTGATGGGTGACCTCCAGGCCAAGACGGCGTGCGATGGCAAGGAAGGTGTCCATGCTTTCACCATGCAGGACCCGATCTACTGCCTGATTGAGCAGCACTTTCGCCTGATTCTCTTCCAGGACTCGTTGTTGTGGTGGCATGCCTGCTTCAAATGCGAAGCGCTCAAGCAATTGGCCGCAAACGCTGTTGACGGTGCCTATCCGGGCCTGCCCCATAGAGGTCGCCAAGCCAATCTCACCTTTTTTGAGCAAATGGCTGCGTACTCGCTCGCGAAGTTCGGCCGCCGCTTTTCGTGTGAAGGTGGTGGCAATAATGCCTGCAGGTTGGACCTGCTGACTGAGCAATTCCTGGTGCAGAATCTCTGTGAGCCGGTGAGTTTTTCCGCTGCCGGCGCCTGCGCTGATAAAAGTGATGTGCGCGTTCTTAGGCATTGTCATTGCTCCCATCCGGCCAGGGCCAGGTAGTCGTTGTAGGCTTCCTTGAGGTATTCCATTGGCATCGCTTTCTCGGGCGGTGTCGAAGCCTCGTCGTCTTCAATGCTTTCCAGTGCCACTTCAAAGAGGCCCGCAGTGATTTGCGCCTGACGCCATTTCCAGGCCTCGGTAAAACTCAGCCAGAGCTCCGGCGTGGTGCTTGGTGGATTGGCGGGCACCCGCTCAGAATCGGCAAATACGCGGTCATCCGGTGTCAGCAGGCGGGCGGACTCCAGAATGAAATACGCCACGGACGGCAACGAACCGGTCTCCTGACGCAGCAACTCGGCATAAATCGCCAGTTGCAAATGGCGGTTCGCCTTGAGTTGTTCGGGGTATTTTTTGCCGCCGGCCCACTTCATGTCGACGATGGCTCGATGCCCGGTTTCTGTGGTCAGTACCAGGTCGGCAGAACCCGCCAGAGCGCCTCCAGCGAAATGCCCGTCCAACGCCTGCTCTGCGGTTACGACGCGGACATTGGCATTGGCCAAGTGCGCTCGCAGCTGGGTCATTGCACGCAACACTCGGTGGCGCAGGGTTGACAGATCGGCACCGCGCCCCTCCATCAACAGCACTGCCCCTTCTTCACGCACCACGCGCGGGAAATGAATCGAGAACCATGTGGCGAAGTCTGCCGCGTCCATGGTCAACGCGTCGGTTCTGCTGAAAAAGTGTTCAGCTAAACGGTGGGCAAGCGAACCGTTCAGAAGAAAACTGTCGCTCAGACTGAGACTCTTGGATGCCTGAATCTTGGCTCCGTATTGCAGCAGCCATTGGTAAGGGTTGAACAGCAGCAGGTTGAGGCTCGAGAAAGAGGCTTTTTCTGGCAGAGCCAGCGGCATGTCTGCCGGCAGCTTCCACCAGCGTTTGCGCACTGGTAGGGGGGTCGACGGTTGTGGCTGAAATAGGAGGCCGGGCGCAAGCAAAAGGTCCTCCAGCGCATGTACTTTTGGGTGCTGAGCAACCGCTTCGATCATCTGCCAAAGTGGGTGACTTTCCTCGTGCGGTGGCGCCAGCACCAGCATTAGATTGCGGTTCGCGACCAGCAAAGGCCGTAGCCAGTCTTGGGCCGCTTGAGCCAGCAGCGTTCCACCGTCGGGCAGCGCCACTCCTGCATTTGCGAGTTGCAGCAGTTCCGCCTTGGACCACGGCGAAATGGCAGGCAGTGCCGGCATGGCCAGATTCCACCACACCACCGTGTCCGAGCTCTCAATGGCGGCCCCCGGGCGGGAAACGGTCGAATGAGCGCCGACCTGGGCGGCCAGTAACGGATTATCCGTGCCACTCGCAGTGGCCTGTTCGATCACCTGCTGCAACTGCCGCGGACGCAACCGCTCGACGCCTTGAAGTTGAAGCGTCTCTAGTGTTTCCAAAGCAGCTTCGCACTGCGCATAACCCGCCCGAGCAGCTAGGCTGTGTGCGGGTTCTTCGTGGCCCAGGCGCGGTTGAAAGAACGCCAGCAAGCGCTGGACACGCAGCAGCACTTCGCTCAGCGGCGCGCCTTCATCAACACTGAACGTGGGAGCTTCGAGCCAGTCGCCAATGGATGTCCGAACACGAGACGCTTCGGCACCGTAGTGTTCTGCGATGCGCTCCAGGACTGCTTCCCATTCGGCTCCGACAATACCCGGCATACTCGATACCTTGGTCGCCAACTGTCGACGGGCAAACAGCCGAATCGGGCATATCGGATGGGTCAGAAACTGTAATAGCGCCGGGTAATTCAGTGGCGCCCAAAGCAACTCCATTGCCAAAGGCAATACCTGCAGGGCCGGCCGCAAATCGCTGCTGCCATTCAGGCCATGGCGAGCTTGGTTTGCACCGACTAAATGACCATCAAGGCAGCCGCCTTCGGCACCGGCCACCAGCAAGGTCTGCACGCTTTCATCCAGCGAGCGGCTCAACCAGCTCGCCGCCAACACTCGAGTCTGTGCCTGAACTACCTTTACCGTGCCGTCCTCTTGCCACGGCATCGGTGTCACGCGCTCACCGGCAATGCTCTTGCGCAGTTGCGTCTGCAACTGGCCTAGGAAGCCTTGCGCCGTGCCCACGGGCACCTCAAGGCGCTCGTGTGGGAGTTGATGCAGCACCGCTTGCCAACCAAGTGGGTACACCTCCCAATCGTCAGCCAGCAGCACATTCTTGATCGGTGGTCGCCGCACAGCCAGAGCCGCGGCAACATTGTGCAGGCGTTGCCCAATCGATGGCGCGACTACCTCGCGGGCTTTCATCTCTACCTCGGTAAGGTCCTTCAGGCGTTGGCTGGCATCTGCCTCCACGCGCCCATCCCAACCGTACAGATACAAGTCATCTCGCCAAGCCAGCAATGCAGCGGACACACCCAGCTCATCAGCGGAAAAACTGGCGTTGTAGAAACGCTGTGCGTTGTTGCAGTGTGTCAGGCAATCCCGATACGCCGCTGTACGCTGCGCCGCGCAAGGCTGGCGTGCTGTCAGGCCCAGTTGGGTTTCCAGAATATCCAGAAATCCCTGTGGCCCGACCGTCAAAGCGCCCAGCTGATTGCTCGCCCGGGTTGCCCGTTGACCATCGAGTTGCATACCGAACGTGATGAGCATTTCAGACACGTTGACGCTCCTTGTGAACGTTGAGGGTTCAACACACCGCTATCGGTGAGTTGTTGTAACGGCCTAAAGACGAAACACATTTAGCGGCTGGCGGCTACCGTACGAACGAGGTGCGACGGATTGCGTCGTGGTCGAGACGTTTGTCAGCGAAGGCGCTGTTCTCGCCATATTTGCGACTTATCCAGGATTGAGCCAACTCAGGGCTCGATGAACACGTAAGGCGAGGTTGGGGTGGTGGGCGTTGCGTTCGTTGTGGTGGCGAGTCTTGAGCGACTGGTAATCCATTCCAGGAGTTTCCTTGGGGCGGAGGATGTCCGCTTGGCCTTGGTTATCGAGGCTGTATCGGCGGATTTGGCTCAGGCTTGAGCATTCGGGGATACTCAGTCCAGTGCATTCTCGCGCAGTGTGGCGATAAGCTATCACTTGTTGAGGGGAGGGATCCACAGGTGGAGAAACGTCAGCGAACCTGAGTGGGAGCGTTGAAACACTTGTAACCGGGATACTGGGCTTCGGCAGTGACCTTGGCCATGGCCGAGCTCACTGCTTGTACGGTGATGGTGAAATTGGCTTGCGGACCGGCAGTGGCGATGGAGCGTTGCATGAAGGCGCTGTAGGTTTTCATGAGTGCTGGCTCTGGGTTGTATTGATGAGCCTTCATTGTTGTGATCAGCCGCGACAGGATGTGTCGTGATGCGTGTACGACACAAAATGTCGTTGTCATTTCGATAATGAGCCCTATCGAATGATCAACCGGAAGGCTGTCCGAATGAGCCCTGATGAAAAAGTATTCCAGTTTCTGGATGCCCTGTTGCCCGATGCCGAGAGCATGCGGTTTGTCGAGTCGCGGTCGCCATGCGTTGCGGATGCAGACATTGGCATGCCGTCCTTGAGAGTGTTGAAAGCGCCTGTCGACGGCAATCTTGCCTACCTCACGATCAAGGCCGCGAGCCCCCTGGTCACCATGGTCGATCCCGCGTTGCTGCGCATTCTGTATCGTTCGCTGCGCGATGACGCGCTCGCCTCAGACCCGGATGCGCTCAATGATCTTGGCTGGCTATGGATCAACGGTCGTCGCGTCCCTTTCGATAGCGTCCTCGCTCGGCGGTTGTTCAAACTCGCGTATGTGTTGGGATCGGGTGAGGCGGCATTCAATCTTGGCGAGCAAGCATGGTACGGCCGAGGCATGTGCGTTAACCAGGACCTTGCGACCAGTTACTACGAGCAGGCCTATGAGCGCGGCATCACGTGTGCGGCGCAGGCGTTGGGGCGTTTGCATGAAAAAGGACTGGATGGCCAGGCGCCAGACTTTGCCAAGGCTACGCACTGGTACCGGTTGGCTGCCGGAGCTGCGTTTGCGTCAGGAGAAAAATGCTATGGGTTTTGAGAGTTGGGCTTCGATGGCGATGCTGGGGCTGATCCTTTCAGTGCTGGTTGCGCTGTACACGCGATGCGGCAAAACCTGGCGTTTACTCAGCGATTGGCATGTCACTGCGCAGGAGCGTCGAACTCGCGCGAATTGGCATGCCGAGGAAAATTGCGAGCTCAGATCGGCGCTGCGAGCGGAAAAGGCTCATGTGGAACAGCTACAGCGCAAGGTGGAAATTCTGCAGGCCTTGCTGCCTGTGGCGTAAAGCGAGCGTGACAGAGGAGTAATGACATGCCCATAAGACCAAGACCCTTCACATTTGTCTGTGGCAAATGTGGCTGGAAGAAAACGGTCGTGCCACTTAGCGATGCCCTTGGACCGGGGGATTGGTGCGATCGATGTGAGAAATGTGGAAACGAAGCGTTGACCCGGCAACCGGCCAAGATGATTGATCGTACGTTGGCTGAATGGTTTGCCCGGTTACGTAGATAGGACGAAGTCATGATCGAATTCCAGGGGCAGCGTTTGCGTGATGCTTCCCATGTGGTCGTATTTACTGGCGCGGGAGTTTCTGCCGAGAGTGGCATCCCGACGTTTCGTGACGCCTTGACTGGCTTGTGGGAGCGTTTCGATCCAGCTGTATTGGCGACCGCCGACGCATTTCGCAACGACCCGGCATTGGTGTGGGGATGGTATGAATGGCGACGCTCAAAGGTCCTTGCCGCCAAACCAAACTTCGCCCATTTGGCTATTGCCGAACTCGCTCGGTTAGTCACCAGGCTGACGGTCATTACTCAGAATGTCGATGATCTGCACGAGCGTGCGGGTTGTCATGGAGTGATTCATTTGCATGGCAGCCTCCACTCGCCGCGCTGTTTTGCGTGTGCCCGGCCTTTTGAGGGGACCACTGATCAGTTGAATGATCATGAAGACGGACGCAGGATCGAACCGCCACGCTGTCGACATTGTAACGGCAAGGTCCGGCCGGGCGTGGTCTGGTTCGGTGAGTCGCTACCGGAGCAGGCATGGCGTGTAGCGTTGGCGGCTGTCAGAGATTGCGATCTGCTGCTTTCGGTGGGGACTTCGGGGCTGGTACAGCCAGCGGCGGAAATTCCCCGGATCGCCAGGGAACATGGCGCTGTAGTTGTGCATGTCAACCTGCAGCGAGAATCGGTCCATGGAGAAAGGGAGTTCAGTCTCGTCGGCAAAGCGGCAGAAATACTGCCGCGGTTGCTTGCTCAGGCAAACGAATAGCGGACGCCGTCAACGGTCAGCGAATTGCTTAACGAGCGCCCTGTCTGCCGAACATGGGTCTGTTCGAGGCCCACAAGCCATCTTCTATCGCCTGGACGACGGCACCGTCGATCTCTTTACTGAATCGCCAGGCTTGAATGCGCAACATTCCCTCGTGTTCTGGCAGCCAGTGGCAGAGCTGCATGGCGTAGGTACCTTTATTGCCGAAGCCCAGGTGTTGTTTGATCCGCGAATCCAGGTCGGAGGAGCTCCCAACATACAACAGTGCTGACGCGGGATTGAGACGGCAATACGCCCGATCGTTTTTCCGAGTCTCCTTGGCTTCCTTAAATGCGCCGTAGAGCTCTTTGTATGCATCGCCTTCAACTGAAAACTGATAGATGTAGCGCGCTTTGGAAGAGGACCAGGTCTTCAGAGTTCCCAAAGCTTGAGCGGGATAGCCGCTGCGGATCTCACTGAAAGGAATGCATACGTCATGGAGGCTATCGATAGGTGTGCGTTCGACGTGGCTGGCCAGATCACGCAGATTGCTGGCGATGTCGGTCAGCGTGGAGGGTGTGAGCATGTGTTTCTACCTTGTTTAGCATTCGACCAAAAAATAGGCCGGTCGCGTCGGTTGCTTATAACAAGCTAAATTTCTGGCTCATACGCCGCAGCGGCGCGGCGCAATGTATCGCCTACCTGTTGGCGCAGTGCTGCCGGTTCCTGCACGACCAAAGAATCGCCCAACGACAAAATCCACCAGTGCAATTGCCACGTATTGTTGACAGTGGCCTGCACCTGATAACCGTCCGACAGTGCTTCGAGTGCCATGTCTTTACTCAGTGGCGTCTCTCGAATCAACCGCGCCTGGTGTTCACTCACCCAAGCCTTGAAGCGGATTTTCTCGGGTTTGCCGAACTGCAGGGCATCGGTGGCAAGGTAGGTTTGTAGCTCGAACGACTCCAGCCCCTGGCATGGCGTGTCGAGCACCGTTACCGCACGAAAGCGATGCACCGCGAACTGACGGACATCGGTATACGGCGCGGCAGTGGCGATGAGATAGGTGATCAGTCCACGCTGGACAATCGCCAGGGGGTTGAGAGTCAGTACACTGAGTTTGTCGGTGTGTGCCGAGTAGTACTGACAATGAACTTGCTGTTCGCTAATCAGGGCATGCTGCAGTGCCTCCAACGTTTCTGCCTGGATTTCCGGAGCTCGAAGATTGAAATCCGCCCGAACGCTCGCAACTTTGTCGGGCCAGCGCGCGGCGGGGTTGCCGTCTTCGAGGCCTTTGAGTTTTTGCCGGGCATGCTCGAAGCGCGGTTCCAGCACGCTCAACATGCTGCCCGGGAGCAGTGGACGGATTGCATCTTCGACCAACGCAAGACTTACGGCTTCAGTCAGAGTAATGCCCTGCAACTCGACGCTCACGCCCGGTTTCCAGTACCAACCGAAGGGCGTACCACCATCGTTGCACTGCAATGGAAACACCAGGGACAGGTCACGCAGGTCGCGCTCGATGCTGCGTCGGCTGATGGAATAGCCAGCGGCGGTCAGGCGGATCAGCAATTCACTCACTGTGATACCGGGGGGGCGTTTGGGCAGCTGTTGCAGTAGCTCCCATTGACGGCTCAAAGCGCTATGGGTCTTGGCTGAAGGCAAGAGAATCATCCTTGTAGTGTTGAAGCTGGCCTTTGGCTGGCGAATAAGCAGGTTGTCTGCCTATCGGCGACAATCCGGCAACCTTTAGTTTGGTTAATGTATGAAACCGATAGGGCGCTGCTGTCCGATGGACTTCAATCGGCACTCGGCAAGCAGTGCCCCTGCCAACTCTTCAGCATTGGCGAATGGCTTGAAACGCCCGCGACGCGCGACCGCTGCGAAATCGCCGGGAGTCAGGTATGCCTCACTGCGCAAGCGAGTCGCAGCACTGTTTTGTGGGTCCTTGAGCGCCAGTGCTTTTAGATGGGCGGCAAACAATGCCTGAGCCTGAGCGGTTGCCAGGTAGCCGAAATGAACCTTAAGGTCAAAGCGCCGCAGAGAGGCTTGATCCAGATCGAGGATCAGGTTTGTGGAGGCAATGAACAGCCCTCGGTAGCAATCCATTTGCGTGAGCATTTCATTGACCGCAGTGACCTCCCAGCTTTGCCGCGCCTTGCGCCGGTCCTGCAAAAAACTGTCGACCTCATCCAACAGGAGTACAGCGTCTTCTCGTTGCGCGAGCTCGAAGGCGCCCGCCAGGTTCTGCTCAGTCATTCCCACGTAAGGGGATACGAGGTCGGAGACTCGCTTGACCATCAGCGGCTTGCCCAACTCCTGCGCCAGCCAGTGGCCAAATGCGGTTTTGCCAGTGCCCGGTGGCCCGTAGAAACACAACCGTGCCTGGGGATGAGAGCGCAAACCGTCAACCAGTCCGTCCAATGGGAGGTCTGCATTGATCCACTCCGTAGAATAGAAAGTTGGCAAAGCGCTGTCGGTGTGCTGAAGTTTTTCGAAGCCTTGAGCTTTCAGCGTGCCGTCGACGATGCAGCGAATAGTGTTATCCAACGCCTTGCTGGCGCGCTGCGACACGCTGCGTCCTACGCGCACTGCTCGCTCCAGCACGGCAGGCGTCATTCGTTCGTGTGCGCTGAGATGTTCGATCAGCTGATCGCTCAATTTGCCACCGCCACACTCGCGCAGCATCCGCTTGCGTTGTGCCTGTGGCGGGTTGGGGACCTCGATCACCATATCGAAGCGTCGGATATGGGCTGCGTCGATAGCCTCTATGCTGTTGCTCAGCCAGAAACACGGCAGTTTATTTTCTTCCAGCATGCGATTGATCCAACCTTTCTGCGAGCGACTATCGGCGTCTGCGCTGGCGGTCTGAAAAATGTCTTCGATCTCATCAAGTACGAGCAAGGCGCGTTGAGAATGCAGCACGCTGTTGGCCGCCCGCAGTGAGCACAGGCGTTGCTTGGCGGACACCGGGTCACCATAGCTGTCAGTGCAGGCGACTTCGTACAGAGCACTGCCGAGGTTTTTAGCGATCAGACGACTGAGTTGAGTCTTGCCGGTACCGGGCGGTCCATACAGCAGAATGTTCACGCCTTGACGCCCCTGGGCCAAGGATTTGCTCAGGTAACGCTCGGCGATCATCAGTGGCTGTCGGACATGACTGTAATGTCCCCAGTTCAAGCTGCCGGGTGGACTCAAACGGAACGCATATGCGAACAGCTCCAGTGGCGTGCCTTTGCTGAAGCGCAGGAGGCCAGGCAGATCCGGGTTGCTAACCGACAACATCGAACTCAACGCCATGACGGAACGGTGGTTATTGCTTATTTCCAGCAGTCCGGTGCGCATCAGTGCGCTGTTATGCGCCAGGCAAGCCTCGACCTCCGGCAGGGGCAGACCCAATAGTACGGACAGCACTTTTATTGCACGGTTGAGCCCCAGCATTCCCAGCTGATCTGTCGCATCACTGAGTGTCGGATCGGTGTGCATCAGTACGCAAAAACCGAGCACCTGAAGCTCTGCGTCGACTAAACCCAACAATTCACCCATTGCCTCAAGATTGGTCGCCAGGCTGTCCGGGTAGGGCGCATGCAGAGGGTCGGCGTTGAAGCTACGAGCACCTTTGCGCAGTGTCGCCAGAGCAAGTGCGGGACTGTAATTGTCGTCGTCTATCCATTTGGCCAGACCGAGTTCATGAGCCAGATCCTCATCATTGAGGCCGTGTCGGCTGATAAAGGTGCGATGTCCCCCCAGGTCCAGCAGCAGCTGGAAACTCCACTTCAGCGAGAGCGCACAGGTGTCAACGGCGCGGCGACTGCCGTGTGCGAAAGGGATTAATCGGGTTCCCATGCTTGATCTCCTGATGCTGTGGAGGCGGCAGGGTAGAGCTAGCAGTGGTCAGAATGTGTCGTGGTTGTCGTGCGTATTGAGCGATGTCATATTGCCTTCCGCTCTCGGCGACCCACTAGATGCCAGATCACTGCAGACGACACATTTTGTCGGTGCCTGGTGATATTGCTGGTTTAAACGCCTTGTTCAGTCCGGCATCAGCCTTCTCAAGGAGCGAGTTTTCATGCTTACCGTTCTGTCTCTGCTGGATAACAGACTACGTCCTAAAGGATCACGAGATCCCTTGGCTATTGAGTCCATCTGGAGCTCGGTGGGGCGAAAGGCGGTGGGTAACCTTACAACGGTCACCAGCCGCATGAGCCATTTCATGGTCGCGTTGCTGGCCTGTCGATACGCCCATGCAGGCACAAAATCCCGTCCTCTTGAAGAGGTACAGCAGCGGTACGCGCGCGCCGAGCAACTGTCAGCTTACCTGCGACTGCATGACTCTGTTAAAGCAGGGCCACTGGGAAGCCAGCTTGCTATCGCCAATCTCAAGCGCGATTCGATGGAATTGGGCATACACAAGAAGGCGCAAATACTCAGCAATCAACTCAGCTATGGGTTGTGGGGGCTGTATTCCTATGCACTACAGGCAGCGGGCCTTATCAAAGGCAGTGAAAGACGACTGACTGACCGAGGTATGGCACTCACGGACCTTATGCTGCAGGTGTTGGGTGACTCTCGGTGGCAACGCTTCGAGGATTTAGCCGGCCGGAACAATGTGACCCGGGCGCAACTGTCCCTGTTGGCGCCCGACTTTGCCGCGCTGCTCAATGACAAAAGCCTACGCAAGCACATCGTTCTGGCGCTGCTGAATTACCAAGGGGCTGGCCCCCTGCAAGTCGCGCTGTTCGAGGCGGTCAACGTGTGGCTCCTGTTGCTTGGCGATAAATCTTCAGTGCGTGATTTCATTCAGTGGGCGCTGACCGAGCAGAGTGTCGACCCCCAATTGCAGGATGTTCTAAAGCAAATTTTGCTGCTGCAGCCGGTGCTGGTGTTTGCCAATACGCTTGTTGCCTGGTTGCAAAGCCAGAAAGGCCGCAGCCGCAGCGATTTGATCGACGACTTGAGTCCACGGCTCGCGGCGCCATTTCTACCGTTGGGCTGGAGCAGGCCGGGGTTGCCGCATTTATCGTTCCTGCAGAGCCTCGTAGAGGCTGCCAACCGCGGCGATGCCTCTTCGGTAATCGAGCAGATCGTCATCCAGAACAGCGCAGTGATGGGTCAGAGAGGTGGAGCCGCGTGGCTTCACTGGGAGGCAGACAAACTCAAGGTTCGGGTTCCCGTGGATCGGGCCCGGTTGCCTGAGGATCTTTCCAGTCACTGTGGCAAAACTTGGGATTACAGCTTTTTTCTTCATTCCTTCCTGACCATTGCCAAGGCCGGCCATCAATGAAAGCACACACCATCAGTGACGCGTTCAGGGCCTGTATTGGTGAGCGCGAAGTGACCTCGGCCTTTTTCACCACCTACAGCTTCGAGCCAGACTTCTTTGAGCAGGAAGTCATCCCGCTGCTATTGGGCGATCAGGCACTTTCAAGTCAGATCGATATTCGCTCAGTCCAGTTGCAGGCATTGATGCAGGACAAGGGCCGGCGCTTTGCCGTGGTGCATGACGTGGATGTATTCAACCCTACTGCAGGCAGTCGTCTTGAGGTCGATTATTTGCCTGTGCGGATCGGCAGGGGGTGCCAACACGCCAAGATGGCAATATTGGTTTTGCAGGAAAAGGTCGGACAGACACCGACGATTTTGCTGGTGGCCGGGTCGTTCAACCTGACCAGAGCGGGATGGTGGGAAAATATCGAGGTTGGTCATTTTGTCGAGCTGCAAGCGACTCGTGCGCCTGCCAATATTCTTGAACCCATGCGCCGTGCACTGCAATCTTTTCAGGCAGTCGCGCCCACTCCAGTCCTGGATGAAATCATAAATGTACAGGCGGAGTGGTCGGCGAGCGCCGATGACCCTGATTGCAGCTTCTATTTTTCCGGGGCAGCTTCTGGCCGTTTGGCTTTTCTCGATTTCATTGGCCAGCACCCCCACACATTACCCGCAGCAAAGGGCGCGGCCACGCTCGAGATTGTCAGTCCTTTCTTCGGTGAGAAACCGGACAGTGGTGATACTCAGAAACTGATGAGCCTGTTCTCGACAGTCCGTCTGCTGCTGCCTCGGGATGAGGATAAGCGGGCACTTGTCGATCCTGGGGTATTTGAAACATTTCATACCGGGCAATGGTGCGGCTGGGCCTCTGCCTGGCACGACAGCCACCAGGTCATCGGAGCCCCCTTTCGCCGGGTACATGCAAAAATTTTCCAGGGGCGAGGAAAACGATCCTGGCAGTTTGTGGGATCAGTGAATTTCAGCCACAAGGCATTCCGGGAGAATGTCGAGGCTGGTTTTCTTCTGCAAGGAAGTAATTTCACATCGTTGCTGGAGCCTTTGACGGCCCTGCCTTCGGAGTTTGCCCCTGGCTCGGATTTGCATAGCGCTGAAGCTTCGGAAGGACTGGCAATGCCGGTCTTGCGCCTGGCATACGACTGGGACAGTCAAATGCTGGAGGTGACAGCACAGGATTCGATCAGCGGTGAGCTGACATTTCTGGACAACCCGACGCCAAGCCTTGTCCCGATGGTTTTCGCGAAGGCAACTGCGCGCACGCTGTTGCTGCCTGCATTGCGCGACCATCTGGAACGCTCTTCGCTGGTCAGGGTGCGCTGGCAGTCAGGTGCCGAGTGCGTGGAGCGTTACCTGATGGTGTCGCAGCGCAACATTTACTCCCGTCCCAGCCAACTGCCAGCCATGGACTTGCAAAGCCTTCTGCGTTTATTCATTGAGATGCGGCTGAGCAAAAAAATCAGCCAGTTCGGCGAACTGGCTCAACTGATGCTGAACATGCGCGCCGCGCCTGGTACAGCGGATGAACAACTGCCGGAAATGGTGGACGCGGGAGAGGCCAAGAGCTTCTTTGCGGAGTTCTCGCAGGTCAACGGCGCGTTCTGGCAATTGGAACGCAGCCTTGCGTTGGCGGCAGAAGAGAACAACGCAAAAAAACTCGCGTATTACCTCGCTGGCTGTCAGCCCGACTCCTTGAAGGCCTTGCTTGAAAGCGTGGAGAAAGGGGGCGGTGATGAGGAAACGGTGGTTGTGCGCTATTTAACGCTGGTCAGCATGCACGGCTTGTTGACCCGATATCCGCAGCACAGCTGCGCGACCCTGACGAGGCGCGTACAGGCGCTCATTACCGAACTGGAAAATGACGAGCTGTTGCGTCATCTCGACGAGGCCGAAGGTGCGCGCTTCCTCGACTGGTTCAGGACTCAATTTCAGCGTCCCTTGACCGCTGCAAATTCACGGAAGAAGGATGTCCCCCATGCAGCGGATCAATAAGGCCACGGCCGAGGCCGTTATCGATTTTTCCGGCGGCAACCTTGAACTCAAGGGCTTGGCTGAGCAGCAACTGTTGGGCACGGTCGCCCTGTACAACAAACTCGCAGACCATCAGGTGGCGTACCTCGCCGATGAAGTGGGGATGGGCAAGACTTACATCGGCCTTGGTGTCGCTGCATTGATGCGGCATTTCAACCCCGGTCTGCGTGTCCTATATCTGCTGCCGAAAAACAACGTCCGCGACAAATGGATCAAGGACTATCGGGCGTTTGTCCATAGCAACTATCGGCTTGAGGACATGGCGGTCAAAGGCCTGGGTGGCGAGCCGGTCACGCCGTTCAGAGCCTGTCACAATTTGTCTGAGGTGGTTCAGACAGTGGCAAGCGGCAACGAGCGCGATCTTTTTATCTGCACATCGGCCTTCAGCTTTGCCATGGGTAATACCGTTGCTGACATGCTGCGTTGGACCCAGCGCTTTGAGGAGTTGATGCCGCAACATCGCAAGCTTCTGGAAAAGATCGTCAAGCAGTTGAACGCCATGGACGGCAGAAGCAATCCCGGGGGACTCAAGCGGCAGGTCAAGGATGTCTGGGTGAAGGCGTTGGGCGAGATGTTGCCTCGCTTTGACCTGGTGGTAGTGGACGAAGCGCACAACCTGCGTGCTGGCCGTGAAAGCAGTGACCGCAACCGCTTGTTGGCGACCTTGCTGGGCGACAACAAGCGTATCAAGCGCCTGTTGCTGCTGTCGGCAACACCCTACGACCGTCATCTTGAACAGTTGCGTAACCAACTCGCGTTGTTCGGCTTCCAGGGACATGCGGCACTGCCGGAGGGCGGCGATCCGGCCGCCCCCGACATGCACGCGGCACTCAGTCGCTTGTTCGTACGACGCCTGAACACGCTCAAACTTGATGAGGTGGCGCATACCCGCAACATGTATCGTCGTGAGCATCGCAGCGGCGAGGCTGCGGAAGTGAAGATGACCGTGGCGCAAAAATTGTTCGCCGCTCTGCTGCAAAAGAAAGTGAGCGAGCACCTGCAGGAGAACTGCTCCAATCGTTTTGAACTGGGGATGCTGGCGTCGTTCGAGAGTTATCTGCCTGGCGAAAAAAACCGGCCGGTAGAGTTCGATGGTCATGAGGCCGCGGGCGAAGGCGATTCGTTACGGGATGCGGCAGACCGCAGCGTCGTTGAATATCTGGTGGACGATTACGAGAACTCCTTCAAACGCAGACCACCGCATCCAAAAATGGACAGTGTGAGTCAACAGACGCATCGTCTGGCGTTTGTTGAAGGCAAGAAACAGTTGATTTTCGTCCGCCGTGTGCGCAGCGTTTCCGAGCTGAAGTTCAAGCTCGAAGAAGCCTACGACGATTGGATTGGTGACTACATCATCGGCGACAGTGCCGTTGCCAGGAGTTACCAGTTATACCGAACGCGCACGGTCGAACGTAGCCACTCCCTCGTCGAAAGCGATGTCGCCGACGTGTTCGAGGCATCGGCAAGCAGCGACAATTTCTTTACCTGGTTCTACCGAGGCCAGAATCCGGAGTTGGCCAGCATCAAGGGCCTGGGGCCGTTGCCCCACAACTTCCGTAGCACGTTGTTGCAGGGCCGATTGTTCGAGGCTAACTGGTTATCTTTGCCAGGCATGCCCGCCGTGACGTCGTTGAAAATCGATTGGAGCGTGATCGGCAAGAGCGAGTCAGTCGCCAGTCCCGGTCAACGTTATCGATTGGCTCAATATGCGTATCTGCGGGCAGTCGCAAAGCGTGACGATGCAGCCGCGGCAGTCGCCAAGCGCGTGTTGAATGTGTTGTTCGAAGGGTTTCAGGCCACGTGTGACTTGGCTGATCCTTCAGTTCTTGCCCGTGAGCTGGAGCGTTCAACGCTCTGGGATAGCTTGCGGCGCCATGGCGAACTTGCCGTACTGGCACCCGAATGGAGCCCAGAGGTTTTCAACCAACTTGCCACGTTGAACAATGGCGCGTTTGATCGGCTGTTACGCAGGCTGAGTACCCATCAGGAGCTGCTGGGCGCGCTGTGCCGCGTGGATCATCCTTTCATTGATCTGTATTCGCTCAGGAACGCTCGCAAGGACGGTGACGCCGACGGACTGTTCATCGAGGCACTCGTCGAGCTGTTGGACGTTCAGCGAGCGAACCACAGCCCGTTCAGCAGCTATCAGATATTGCGCGATACCGTCGAGAACCTGGATTTGTTGATCAAACTCAACTTTCCGGAGATCTACTCAAGGCCGGTCAGTGGCCTGACCAAGTACCTGGCCACCCAGGTCCGTTCCACTTCACCGATTCGCGGAGCGACCGGTGAGAACAGCGCCAGCCGGACAGCGATTGCCACGCTGTTCCGCATGCCAGGTTATCCACGGGTGCTGATATCCACCGATGTCTTTCAAGAAGGGGAAGACCTGCATACCTTCTGCGACAGCGTCGTGCATTACGGTATTTCCTCTAGCCCCATCGCTCTGGAGCAAAAGGTCGGCCGTGTTGACCGGGTCGGTTCATTGGCACATCGACGCATGCTCTCGGCCGGCACCGGTTATGCCGAGCACTTCATTCAGGTGGGCTTTCCGCACATCCGTCAAAGCATGGAGTTCTATCAGGTACGCCAGGCTGCGGCCAACATGAACGCATTCATTCAAACGCTGCATGCCGTGGGCCACCAGGGACCCCGGTTCAAGCGCGAAGTGGAGCTCCATGAGGAGTTGGTGGACCAGTCGCCCGTGAAGCCGCAGATCCTCGATTTTCTCACCAGCCATTATGAAATCACTGACGAAGACCTTCAGGGCGATGACCGCAGTGAGGCGATAAGGAATCAGGCTAGTGTCATGACGCTGCGTCTGGCTCATGTCAAAACCCAATTGGGGACCACGCTCAGAGATTTGACTGGCGATCCGCAGGCTTTCGTGAGGGACGCTGGTGACGGCTGGCATCTGTCGACGGCGGATTTCGACACGCCGAGCGTTACCGTGCGCAGCGCCGTTGGCATGGCTGAATTGCTGATATCAGCAACGATACCCTGCGATATCGACGAGCCAGGCGACATCCACAGCCCCATCGGCCGCGTCCGCTTCCTCAAGACTCTACAAGCCGACCCGTTCAGACGTGTGTTGCTGGCTCCGATAGCCGAAAAACCCAAGCGATTCGCTTTGCAGTACAACGCCGAAAATTACGCGGGCAGTGATGGTGTGCTTGTCGGTGATGAAATTCTCGACGTCTATCGGCGTGTCTCAGGTTCGAGTTCTACATCCAGCAAACGCACCGAGAAATCGGTCGCACGCATCCACGGGATGGTAGACAGACTTGCACTCGACACTGAGCGCATGAGCATCAGGCGGCTATCGACGTGGAGGCTTGAGTTCCATTTCAAACTGGAGGGACGATACCAACGGGTCCGGTGGGGGTTCAAGGGCCCGTACGTGGTGTTCACCTCCAAGGTTATCGATCACAAATGGACCAGAAGATTGGCGATGTTCAAACAGTTCAGCCAGTCACCGCTGGTGGAGTACACGCTTGGACGCAATTGCCGGTTCGATCTGGTGGACTTCCATGTCGACCAGGACGAGGAACTGAGCGTGCGGGCGTGTCATCCGGTGCAGCATCTGAATGATGAAGAGTTGATGCACATCGCCCATCAGGTCGCCTCTCAGGCGGACAGGCTGGAGCATGTATTGATGGGGCGGGAAGGGGAAATCGGGGACGAAGACTGAGTATCACCGCCAGTGTGAGTATTTTTCCGTGCCTTTGGAATCTGCTGTTCAGCCCCGACACAATCTGTCGCGACCGGCTCGTAGGCTGCACTCAAACCACAACAGAGGGATGCGTAATGTTGAAAAACGTACTGGCTACCGTCGGTTTGGCCGCGGTGCTCAAAGCGAGCCTTGATCTGTATTTGAAGTACAAACAGATGGCGCGAGAGAATGAGGCTTGGCGCAAGTCGGCCTTCGACCGGGAGTGATGCGCGGATTGCCCGGCATTTTCATGGATTAAAATCTTCAAGTTCGACGTCTGCTGTCCGATAGGTTTCTGATGCGCTAATGGGTTTCCAGTGGCTCAACCAAGACACTGCCTTCGGGCTTCCGCAAGCTCCTCTTGCAAGGCTGTAAAGCCCAAGAGCTCAAATCAATGGAATGGTGATCACAGTGTCCTCCAGAGACTATCTCTATCAGAAGTTACGGCCTGAGTTGTTGGCTGCGACCGAAGAACCTCCTGCCAAGGCTGCGCCCGCATCGCGAAGCATATTGCCTCGTTTCACACTGGAGCGGGACGTCGTACTGTCACCTGCAGTCAAGCAACAGCTTGATGAGGCCTTGGTGAAAATTCACCACCATCACACCATCTACGTCACCTGGGGCTTCGCTGAAGTCGACCCTTGTGGCAGCGGCACGATCCTGAACTTTCATGGCGCGCCGGGGACGGGAAAGACGCTTACGGCCGAGGCATTTTCCGGGAGTATCGGCAAACGGCTTATCAGCGCCAGCATTGCCGACCTTGAAAGCAAATTCATGGGCGATACGTCAAAGAATATTGCGCAGTTGTTCGAGTCGGCGCGTGCTGAAGATGCCGTGTTGTTCCTGGACGAGGCCGACACCTTGCTGGGTAAACGCTTGTCGTCGGTCACCCAGGGCATTGATAACGAGGTCAATGCCATGCGCTCTACATTGCTTATCGAGTTGGAGCGGCACACTGGCGTTGTCATTTTTGCGACGAACTTTGCGCGCAACTATGACGGCGCCTTTGTCAGCCGTATTTCTCAGCATATCCGTTTCGAACTACCTGGCAAAAGTGAGCGGCGTGCGCTCTGGGCACGCATGCTGGTGCCGGGAATCCCACTGGCAGAGGAGCGAGAAGGAGTGCTTGATGTCCTCGCCGAGGCTTCAGAGGGGCTGTCTGGTCGTGAAATACGCACATGTTTGCGACTGGCTTTACCCAAACCCTTGCTAACCAACGGCGCCGGCGTGCTGCGCCAGGCCCATCTTCAGGAAGCACTCGCTCAGTTGCTGGCTGCGCGTCAAGACATTCACACTTCACGACCCGAGGTTGATCTCGGGACCATCGCGGCGACACGTAAAGCGTTGAGCATTCATCAAAGGAGCGATATCTAATGGGTTGGCTGGGTTCTTTTGTAAGTAGTATTTCAAACGCCGTTTCTTCAACGTTCCGCGCTGTCAAGCAAGCAGTCGGCAAGGCCGTCAAATGGCTTGCTGATGAGGCTGAAACCTTTGTCGGAGAAGTCAAACGGCTTTACCAGGCAGCCAAGCCTTACATTTCCAGTATGCGCGTAGGGCTTCGAACCCTGGCGAGCCATGTGCCCTGGCCATGGGTCAAGGCCGTGAGTCTTGGTCTGGAGCGTGCCTTGGCCGTGCTGGAGCACCTGGATAGCCACCCGCTGGCCGCTAAGGTGCAGCAGGCTATCGATTGGGTGATTGCTCGTGCTCGTGAATGGCAGCAAAGATTGCTGGATGAACAAGAAATCGCCGAAGCGCAGGCACGGGAGCGAGATCTGAAGTCTGCCATGGCCAAAACCCAGGGTGCAGAGCGCGAAGCACTACAGGCGATCTCACTGACCAACCGCTATCACTTGGTCAAGGCATTAACCAATCGCCTGATCGAAACGGAGGCGTTCGTGGATTTCGACCACTACCTGCGCGTTCGTGCCGTGCAGAAGCTGCTGCAGCTTTACGAAGAACAAATGACCCAACTTGAAGACGTCGTGGCGCTGGGCCAGGAGCCGCTGTTCATTATCGATGTCGCTGCCCAACTGATCGAAGCGCGGGCGGAGTTGAACGATGCTGATGTGCAGCGCCTCGACGAGCTGACCATCAAGCACTTCGACAAGGCAGTGATTCCCTTTGTGTTCGAGGAGATGATCCTGGTGTGGGGGCTGGATTTGCAAAATGCTCAAAAAGTCTGGGACGAACTTAATAAACGGGTGGTCAAGGACCGAGTGCTCAAGCGACGTCTGGAACTGGAGGCAGAACTGGAACCATTGGAACCGGAGGAGGCGTTGGTGTTGGACGATCTTCGCAAGCTGTTGCCGCGTGACGAAGCTCAACTTGAAGCGCTGGGCAACGAGAAGCGCGCCAAGCGTAACTATGTGTTCGCAGCGGAAGGCTTTCTGCAACTGCTTGAGAAGAGCGAGGAGCAGCTCGTGGCCGATGATCAAGAATACTTGATCGACCATGGCGGCAAGGTCGGAGAAATTCTAGTACGCTGCGCTCAAAACGGCGAAAGATGGGAAAGCCTGAGCCCAGAGGAGCAGTCGCTGATTATCAGTTTCGCCAATATTTTCGAGGCCGACTGCAATAAACGCACTGATGCCTTTAAGGTAGTTGAGGTTGCGGCATGATTGGCGAAATTCTGCAGTTCCTGACCCCCTCGCTGAGCAACCCGCTGGAAGTGTTTTTTTTCAGCATCATCCTGTTTGGCCTGTTGCTGTCGCTAATTACGTCACAGGTTTTCGGCCAACCGGCAAAGTGGGAAAAAAACTGGCGCGGCGGGGCTCGTATCAACGCGCTGGACATTGAGCACGGTTCAATCGGCGAGTTGAGTCATGCTGTCGCTTCAGGTTGGGAGCGCTTTGCTTCCAACATGCCGGGGTTGTTGTTGATTGTTGGGCTCCTGGGCACTTTTCTGGGCTTGGGCCTGGCATTGGACAAGGCATCGACCATTCTTCAAGGGCATGACGACTCGCTCAATGCTATGAGCGATTCCTTGACGCAGCTCACCGGCATGATGAAGGACTTGGGTACTAAGTTCAAAACCTCCACATGGGGGATCATGGCCTTCATTGTTATCAAACTGTGGGAAGCAGCGCCGTGGTCAGCGGAAAGCAAGCGCACGGATTGGTGCCTGGGGCATATGAAGGCTGAGATCGATCTGAGCCGAAAAAACGCGCTTGCATTGCATGCCGAACGTGATCAGGTGAGTCTGACGGCCCTTGAGACTGTCGGTACCCGGCTGATAGAGGCATTCAACGCCCAGGGGCTGCTGCTGTCTACTGAGCTCAAACAGCTCAAGGCCATTGAATTCCAGAGCGGTAAACAATCCGAAAGCCAACTCACTTCGTTAGATGAAAGACTTGCCAGTCTGGCAATCGAGATTGATCTCGGTCGAAAAGCCGCTCTGGCTATGCGCACTGAAAGTGAGCAGGCGAATCTGACAGCACTTGAAAATGTCGGTACTCGGCTGATTGAGGCCTTCAATGCCCAGGGGCTGTTACTGTCTACCGAGCTCAAACAGCTCAAGGCGGTTGAATTCCAGAACGGTAAACAGGCCGAGAGCTATTTCGCCGCGATGGATACACGGCTTACTGAACATCACCAACAGCTCGGTGTGATCGCCAGGTTCAGTGAGAACCTTCCACATCTCGCCGAGATGAGCGCACAGCTCACCCGCTTGTCCAGCATCGAAAAGAGCCTTAAGGGAATGCAGACGTTCGAGACGCGATTGGGCGAAGTGGCGGACAACACCAAGGCCACGAACGAGTGCCTTCAAGGTTACGTGGAGG
Source organism: Pseudomonas sp. MWU12-2319 (assembly GCF_023242525.1). Lineage (NCBI taxonomy): Bacteria > Pseudomonadati > Pseudomonadota > Gammaproteobacteria > Pseudomonadales > Pseudomonadaceae > Pseudomonas > Pseudomonas sp. MWU12-2319. The sequence goes on along the minus strand of NZ_JALJES010000007.1, from coordinate 94,696 downwards.
CCAAAACTGACAACCTGCAACGCCAGGAGGCGGCTGTACAGTTGATAAGCGAGTCCGCAACGTTACTTGCTGATTCGGCAGGGCTACTTAAAGGAAGCGTGCAGGTCATGCAGGAGAAACTCAGCGGCGCGATTGAATCGCTCAATGAGGATTTCGCCGGGCACCTGGCCGAGATGAAGGAGAGCATGGATGGCAACATCACGAAGCTGGGCACTGTCATGGAGAGTATCGAAGGAAGTCTGAGTGGCACCATTACCACAATGAGCCGGGACTTTACCCAGAACACCCAGGACATGGCTGCCAACCTGAAAGGCGCGACCGACAATATTTCCACCGCAGTCCATGAGTTGTCAGAGCATGTCGGTACTGTGGTCAAGGAAGTCCAAGTGACCACTCATGACGCCAAGGAGATGCAGAAGAATACCAGCATAAAGTTCACACAGACGAGCACCACGCTTAACGAAGCGATCGTAACCATGAGCTCCAACATGAATGAGCTCGGCAAGAGCATTTCGGAGGGCCTAAAGGAGGCTTCCAAGGCTGGACACAAGATGGATGCGGTGGCAAGCAAGCTGGTGACCTTCCCGCAGCTCGCGGAGCAGTTCACTGTGCTCAACGTGCAGTTCAAAACCATGACCGAGCAGAGCGCTAAAACCCAGGAAGCACTGGAGGCCTTGCCAGCCAGGCTGGCGCCTCTGAGTGAGAGTGTGAAACTGCTGGAGCAACTATGTGATTCTACGCGACAGCTGCCCCCGGTTGCCCAGGATGTGAAGGCTATTGCGGACTTGCATCGTGAAGGCCAACTGGCCATGAGCGTTCTGCCTCAGCAGTTGGCGGCTAACATCGACAAGCAGTTTGCCGATCGCCTCCAGGTACTCAGCGCCGCTGCGCAGTCAACGGTGACATTGCTAGATCGACTCACGGCTGTTCATGAACCTGCGTCTGCGACTGATCTGCAGCGCGATGAAGCCCAGCTGGTGTAAATGACCATGAGAGAAAAGCCCAGCGAATGGATTTCAATCTCGGACCTCATGGCCGGTGTCATGGCGGTTGTGATGCTCATGCTTGTCGTTTCGGTGCTGCAGAACAAAGCAGCTGAGGCGGCGATGCGAGTTGAGAAACAACAGATGGAAGCGGCGCGTCAGGCAGTAAAAAACCAAGGAGCGGCAACGCAACAAGCACGCCTGAGTACTCTGCTTGAAGCGATGCAGGCGGACCTTGCGCACGGCGGTGAGGGGGGGCTTATCGATGTCGATATCAAGAACCGTCGGCTGACTTTGCCTGATAACGCCTTCGGCCGTGGTAGCGCATGTATTACTGATGAAGCCAAGAAGGCGCTCACACAATTGAGTGTTCGCGTCGCCACCTTCATTCAAGATTATGGCCAAGGCCAGGTGTTGGTCGAAGGGCATACGGACAATGTACCGGTCAGTCGGCCGGTCACCGATTACTTGCGATATTGCACGGTCTATGATGATAACTACACGCTCTCCGCTGCTCGGGCGAGGGAGGCACGTAAATTGTTGGTGTTGGCATTGGACGGGCAGCAATCACAGCGAGTGATCGTAGCTGGTTATGGTGACTCCAAGCCAAAACCGGGTGTTGACCCAGCGAGCGCTGAAAATCGCCGGGTGGAGGTTCAACTCGTAGTGTCTCAGGAGGATCGGTCGCTTGGAGAGCGCTGACCTTTTCTGGAAGTGCACGGCACCTATATGACGTCCCCTGTGGACAAAGAAATTGTTGGCTCCTGCTGTTTGGGGAGCCGGTGATTGAGGTATTAAAGCTCAGCTAGGTAGCCTAGCGACACCAACGCACTCATTGCCCTGCATTTTCAGTTCAAGGATGACCTTGCGCGTATCCAGCACTGCCTGACTAATTTCACGCAAACGCCCAGCGCTATCTGTCGTGAGTTTGAGTAGTCGTTTTTCTTGGGCCTTCAACAAGGATTGCCGTCGCGCATTTAGCTCCGAGTTGGACTCGGTGAGGGCTGACATCTTGTTGGTTCTTTCCTTGTAAGCATTGCGAAACTGCTCAACAACGCCCTGTTCGCCCTCGAACGAGTCAGCGACCCTGTTGAGGTCATCAAGGCGGACTTGCACCCATTGCACCTCCCCTGGAAAGGTATCGAGCAACCGGCATGCGACCATTCGGGCAGCCAGGCAGAGCTGTGACTGCTCAAGAGAATGACTGAATCTATCTAAAGTTTTTTCCAGCGCTTCTTTCAATTTTTTTGTGCCGAGGGTAGTGGAAATATTCAGCGTGCGGATACTTTTTGTTATATCGTCAAGTTCGAGTTTCAAATGCTTCTGGATTTGACCAAGCTGCACTTCTTGAGCTTCGAGCTGAGCATGTACTGAGTTGTTATGCTGTCCGTTCAAAAGAGCAGGTGCGATTTGACGCAGGTATTCAATGCTGCCGGTAATTTGGCTTTCACGTTTATTTTGCTGAAACTGCTCGATGCGTTCTACGCCGGCGAGAATGTCACTCAACTTGGCGCTTATGTCTGCTAGGTGCTGCTGAGCGACGACTGCGGAGGCAATCTGAAACAAGGCAGCCGAACTCACCAGATTCGTCAGGTTGCTGTCTTGGAATAATCTGGCGTGTTCAGTAAATTTCCCGTCGGCAGATCTGGAGAAGGCACGTAGGCCGTTGCCGTCCCTCGTCGCCGCGAGAGGGCCATTGATCTCGACTCGAAAATACTGATTCGACTTTGCAACGCTCGTCGTGATCAGATTGGGTATTGCCTGAAGCAGGGGTGATAGTCGGCCCAATCCCAGTTGCGCTACGCCGCTGCTGTCACCGTGATCAGTCGCCGTTGGTTGTGAGAGTGGCTTAACCGACAGCACAGGGGTATTTTCGTTGGAACCAATCAGCCAGTGCTCGCCATCGTTTGGTTTGGCGAGCGCTTTTATGCGGGTAATTTCACCGGTCATGGTTTAGCACCTGGTAAACGTGGCAGCATACCTTTCTGTCGGATGTAGGCGATTTGAACGACGCAAGGCAAGGTGATTCGATAGGCTGGTGACGCCAGAGAATAGCCTGCCAGACCTGCGCCCAGCGCGATTCCAATTGGGCCCAGTGCCAAGCCTGCCAACCTGCCCATGATCATCTCGGTTCCCAGCACAGCACCCGCGCCGAGAAGATTGGCGCCCAGGGAGGCGGAAACAAATGAGGTCACATCCAGCGTTACTGCATGCCCGAAGCCCATACGGTTCAAGAAGTGGCTGAATGAGAAAGGATTGGCGGCATCAGACTCGCCAAACTTCTCCGCAAATTGCGCACGCGCTTCCTTGGACATCTTGTCCCAGGCTTTGCCCAGCAAGCATTGCAACACTTTGAGCTCAATCGTGGCAAGGTCGTCTGAGTCGGCCTTCTTTCCACCGACATGGGAAAGCACGTCAGTGGCAATTTCTTCGTATGTCACGCCGCCACTACGGAACAGATTGGCGATACTGTTACCGCCAAACATACGGAGCTCGTGCACCAGTAATGCCAGCACATCTTTGTCAAAGGCCTTGTCTTCGCGAGCTTGGTGCAGAAACTCCTTTACGGTACCGGCAAGCGATATTCGACCTTTCCCTGCGTCCGTGACGTAATCCACCAATAAACAAACGTCGTCCGGTTCGGCTTCCAGCAGTAGCGCGAGCAATGGCTCGTCGCCGGCAATATCTATTTCAGACATCCACTCATCCTCAGTTAAAACAACGTACCGCAAAAATACTTCTAATTGCTCGTGGCGTCCGATCCCATAGCCCGATGCTCATCCCACGCAACAATTACGTTCCCACATGAATCACCAGCCACACCAGACCACCCACCGGCGTCTCATAGATCTAAATAATCTGCAGGTCTTTGCCCACACGCCTTTCCAGTTGCGCCAGCAATTCCTTCTCGTTCCAGGTCTCGATACGTTCGGCGATGTAGTTCCCGATCTGCGTCCTGTAGCGTTCGACCATCGGCCCAGTGATGGTGCGGATTTGTTCGTTGATCCAGCGTTGCATGTCAGCATCTTCGCTCAAAGCTTCCCCAAGCTTAAGTGCGCCAGCGCTCAATTGCTGGCGAGGGGTGGATGAGTCGCTGTGAGTATCGGCTTCGAATCAGTCGACTATATCGTCGACCAGGCTTTTGAGGTAGATGTGCAAAGTGTTCATCGCTGCCGCGGTGCTCGAGCTGTGGGTATGGGCCGGTTTGCCGTGATCTTCCTTGCGGGGGGAGGCAGAGGGGCATCACGCTCTCCTTGATAGGTTTCAGTGTGGCTGCAGCAACGTGCTGGAGGCTAACTGATGCAGCGAGAGCTGTCGCGAAAATACATCCGCCGAATTGTGCCCATCATTACTATGCCGATCTCTTGCACCCCAGGCACAGTTCAGCGGTACTCAATCAGCACGCGAAATAGCCTGCCAAAAAAACTCATATTTCCCACGCGTTTCAGGCGTGGGAGAATATTGTGTGCGCCAAATGCCATGGCTACAGTTCGACTGTCGCTGCAAATTCAGCGATACGGGTTTCGCAGCCCGGTCGTAAACAGGCGCACAGCGCCGCGAAAGCGGCTTCTTTGTATTCGCGTTATGGCGAGCTGTGCGCAGGAGGCTTCGGCCTGCCGGGTTCCTGTTTACCTGGTCTGCGAACCTGCGCTCAGTTCGCCACCCTTGCGTCGCAGCGAGGATGGATGAACTCCTTTTATTAAACAGGAGATTCACCATGGCTAAGAAAATCACCCCTGATCCACCTCCAATTTGCAAAGTCCTCAGCACCGCCGACAGGGCGATGTACCTGCGTAAACTCTCTGATATCCCATCCGGCGAACCCGAGCCGGCCCCGGCAGAGACCCCCCGTTTGCTCGATACCCTCGCGTTCACGTGCTCCAAGCCCGTCACGCCTGAGGCCCCGTACAAACCCACACTATTCGCCATTCAACCCGGCGTAAGCGCCCAGGACGCCCTGATCTACGTTTCCAATCTGCTCGAAACGGCTGAACTCAATGGCGACGAAATCAGCCTGCATTCCAACCCCGTCGAACGGGCGTTGTTCTGGGGCATGCTGCATTCGGTGGAAGTGGCGCGGGCGGTGGTGGATGCGCTGCTTGAGGGGGCGTCCCCATCACGTCAGCTATTGTCTGCGTTGGACAACCGTCCGATTGATTGAGGTCATTACGCTGAAAGAGATCAAGCTCTTGGCAGCTTGATCTCTTTTCAGTGTGAGGCTCGATTTTTAAGGGGGCGTTCTAAGCGGACTTTAGTAAGGCTAAACACTGGGCATCATGCCGTGCTCTGAAGGGGGCAATATTCTCTGGAGTTATTTTTCCCGGGATTTCCTTGGCCAGCTCTACCATTTTTGCGCGACGCCATCCTACGCATCTGGAGTATCTCCAGCGCGTTTCAAAAATACGTAAAAGGCTTTCGAGGACTGTTTTCGGCTCATATCTGGCTGGTCGCCTGCCACTGACAGTTCGAGGGTGCGCATTCCACGCCATCCGGCCACCCAGCCCACCAACATCCGGCCACCTGTTCCACGCTCATCCGGCCAGGCAGTCGGAGCGCAGCGACGCAGGTTCGCATTGTTAGTCTGAAGTGCCCGCCGTCGTCAATTTCGTCGAGCGCCTGCGCATCGATTCACCCTTCAGTTCGATGCGGTAAGCGTTGTGCACCAGTCGGTCGAGGATCGCATCACCCAAGGTCGGATCGCCGATCAGCGCATGCCATTTGTCCACCGGCATCTGGCTGGTTACCAGCGTCGAGCGATGCCCGTAGCGGTCGTCCAGCAGTTCCAGCATGTCGCGCCGTTGCGCGGCGGTAAACGGCGCCAGGCCCCAGTCGTCCAAGATCAGCAAGTCAGTCTTGGCGTAGCCGGCCATCAGTTTGGCGAAGCGCCCGTCGCCGTGGGCCAAGCCCAGTTCCTCCATCAAGCGCGGCAGGCGTAGGTAGCGCACGCTGTAGCCATCTCGGCAAGCCTTGTGGGCCAGCGCGCAAGCCAACCAGGTTTTACCCACCCCGGTTGGGCCGCCGATGATCAAGTTCAGGCCGTCGCGCAACCATTGGCCACTGCCCAGTTGCAGGATCAGGGATTTATCCAAGCCGCGCGGGCTGCGGTAATCGATATCTTCCAGGCAAGCGTTGTGGCGCAGACGTGCTGCTTTGAGGCGAGTGCTCAAGCGGGCATCTTCACGTTCGGTCAGCTCGCGGTCGACCATCAGGCCCAGGCGTTCGTCGAAGCTGAGGTCGTTGATATCGGGCGTTGCGTGCTGTTCGCCCAGCGCCTTGATCATGCCGTTTAGACGCAGGGTTTGCAGCTTGTCCAGGGTCGGGTTGGGTAGCATGGTGGTGCTCCTTTTTCAGGTCAGTGGTAGTAGCCGGGGCCGCGCAGGTTGATGTGTTCTTCCGGCAACAGCGGCAGGTTCTGCTGGGCCAGCGGTAGCCGTTCCAACCCTTGGCGCAGGATCGACTCGAGGCTTTTGTAACTGCATGCGCCCAGTGCCAGCGCACGCTGGCAAGCGGCTTCCAGCCGCTCTTCGCAGTGCTGTTTGCTCAGGCGCAGGATGCCCAGGCAGGCACGGAAGCCGTGTTGCGGATGGATTCGGCGTTCGAGGATGTAGGTGATGACGCCGGCGGTGTTGGGGCCGGTCTGCTCTGCCCAGCGGATCAGCCGTTGTGGTGTCCATTCGGCATGCTCACGATGGCTCTTGGGCATGTGCTCGGTCTGGGTGGTGTGCCGGCCTTTGTGCTGTGAGCGAAGATGGCTGGCCACGCGCTGGTTGGCGTGGAAGCACTCCACCGTCTTCGCCGTCAGGCGTACTTCAAGCTGGTGCTTCACCAACTGATACGGCACTGAGTAGTAATGGCCGTCGACTTCGACGTGGTAGTCGATGTGTACCCGTACCTTTTTCCATTCGGCGTAGACGTATGGATGTTCTGGCAGCGGTTGCAACGCGGGTTGGTCGAGGGCTTCGAAGGTCGAGCGGCGCGAACCGGGTAGCTTCTTGAAGGGCCTATGGTTGAGGCGATCGAGGAGCACGCTGATCGTCGTGTTGAGTTCGCCCAGCGAGAAGAACTGGCGGTTGCGCAAGGCCGCCAAGATCCAGCGCTCGACCACTTGCACGCCAACTTCGACCTTGGCCTTGTCCCGAGGTTTACGGGCGCGAGCAGGCACCACGGCGACACCGTAGTGCTCGGCTAGATCGCGGTAACTGGGGTTGATGTCTGGCTCGTAGCGATGCGCCTTGGTGACGCCGCTGAGCAGATTGTCCGGCACCAGGATCTGCGATGTGCCGCCAAGAAAAGCGAAGCAGCGGGCGTGTGAGCCCAGCCAGTCAGGTAGTTTCTGCGACCAGGTGGCCTCGGCGAAGGTGTAGCTGGAGGCGCCGAGAACGGCAACGAAGATCTGGGTTTGGCGGATCTCTCCGCTCTGCCGGTCGATGACCGGCACGGTTTGGCCTGCGTAGTCTACGAACAGCTTCTCGCCGGCTCGGTGCTCCTGGCGCATGACCACATCGACCTTGGCTGCCCAGAGGCGGTAGTGCTCGCAGAACCAACTGTACTGAAAGCCTTGCGGATGGCTGAGTCGATACTCCTGCCAGAGCAAGGCCAGGGTGACACCGGGGCGGCGCAGCTCGGCGTGAGCCCATGCCCAGTCAGGCATCGGGCGTTGCTCGCTGGGAACCGTCGGCGCTGGCGGGAACAGAGATCGTTCCAGTTCAACGTCCGACAATGCCGTGGGCCAAGTCAGCCCGTTGGCAGCAAAGCGATTGAGGTAATCACCGACAGTGGCTCGCCCGACTTGCAAGCTGACCGCGATCTGGCGGGCAGATAGACCGACCTCAAATTTGAGACGCAGTACTTCTCGAATCTTACGCATGGATAACCGCTCCACGACGACCTCTCTGCTTCGAAAAAAGAGGTCGATGGTAGTGAATTAATCCTGCGTCGCTGCCTGCCTTAAGGGTGGCCGGATGTGCGTGGAGTGGGTGGCCGGATCACCGTGGAATCAGTGGCCGGATGTTCATGGAATAGGTGGCCGGATGGCCGTGGAATCCGCATCGAGGGGGCGATGCGAAAAGCCCGGCACTGGGCCGGGCTATTTCCAGAGGGTGCTGATCCGTCAGCTGATCTGAGTGTAGGGCAGTTGCTAGGCAGTCGGTAGCAAAATGCCTGAGCGTGTCGCAATCGACGGCTGCTTGCCTGCAAGCGACATCGGGACTGGCGCAGGAGCGAAAAGAGCCCGGCGTTGGGCCAGGTTAGCTAAGCCTTATAGAGTTCTTACGCAGCTTTCGATTGAAAAAAAACGGGGCTGCGGCCTCTTGCCCATGTCGGCTCGAGTGGGTGACAACCTCCATGTTCACCCTGTCACGATGCCACTGTGCATCAATACCCCGTTGGGTTTCTTGGCCGTGTACCGGCTGATCGACTACGACAACATCGTCCTTCGCTTGCTGTTGGCGTACCACTCCGCGTTGATGGGGCGTAGGGACATGGAGCGCTGGATCAACGCCGGTGGTCGTGTGTTGCGCAGCCTGTTCAGCTTGGCTCAACAGGAGAGGCTCTCCGGAACGATGCGTGAAGATTTCATCGCCAACAATGCCGCGGCGCGTGAAGCCCAGGAGCGGCTTGGGCAGCAACGGGTCACTGAGATTGAGCAACTGTTGCCGCATCAATGGATGCCTGCTTGATCTCTGCAAGGTGTGTTCGCTGGCCGGTTACCGTTTTCTGCCTGTCATAGTCGGCAGAAAACGATATCCGTTCGGCCAAGTCATCTACCCACTCCGCAAAATCAAGACATGGTGTGCACTTAAGTGCTCACCAGCCAGTCAGATGAGAAGTCGTTGAGAGCAGTTAAGTTGTTGGATCAGCCCGAGGCCGAGTTTTGCCTTGAGGGTTCCTGCTTCAGCTTGCTCTTGCTGAGAACAAACCACACTGCTAAACAAATAAGCCCGCCGCCGTACAAATGTGCGGCCGAAAGATGTTCACCAAGGAACATCACACCCCACAGCACGCCGAAGGGAGGGATAAGGAAGGTCACGGTCAGCGAACGCACCGGCCCGATATCTGCGATCAAGCGGAAATACAGAATGTACGCACACGCGGTACAGATGAAACCCACTGCAACCAGTGCTATCCAAACCTGCGAGTTACCCCAAGTCGCCGGTGGATTCACTGTGGCTGAGATTCCGAAGAACGGCGCGAGAAACAGCGTCGCGCCAATCTGACTGCCAAAAGCTACAAGTTTCGCGTCCAGTCCGCCCTTATCAGCGACCCATCGTTTGGTCAGAAATCCTGCTGCGCCGTAGCAACTGGTGGCGACTAAACACGCCAACGCGCCCATGACCACGCTGATTGAAAGTGTGACGGGGCCGGTGCTGGTCAGCAATGTAATGCCCATCAAACCGATCAACACGCCGGCGGCCTTTTTCGGTGTCAACGAATCGCTGAAACACATCCAACCGATCATCACCCCCATCAGCGGGGTGGTCGCATTGAAAATCGCCGAATAACCGGCAGGTAACAACAGTGCCGCCACGCTATACATTAAAAATGGGATGCCAGAATTGATAACGCCCAACACCATGATCTCCTTCAACTTGCCTTTGAAGTCGATTTTGGTTTTTAAAATGGCGAGAATGACGGTCAAGCCAATGGCGCCCAACAACACGCGAAAAAATGCAGTCGGCAATGCGCCCAGAACAGGAGCCGAGATGCGCATGAAGAGAAAACTGGCGCCCCAGATCGCCGCCAGAACGAGTAGTCGAATATAATCGGATAATTTCATGGGGTGCCTTCGGTGCTTTTCGTTAACTAAGAAAATGACTTGAGAGTTGCGCAGCTGATGCCGGGTAATCCAAAAAATGATTGGAATGGTTAAGTGGGAAAGTCCAGATATACGGAAGCCATGGTGGACTCCTCTAAGTTTGGAGCCTCATAGTAAGGGTGTTCGCAATGTGCTCGCACTCCGATTCTTGCTGCCGAAAATGGGTATGCGTTTGGGCATCACTACTTGTGCGATTAGACCGGCTGCCACCTATGCGGCGGCAACTGATCGATTTCACTCACCTGCTGGGCTGGGCACACTCTTGAATGACCTGGGCCGTGCAGGATTTGGAATAGGAACGGCGTGTTGACTGCATAAAATACCCACTTAAAGGGCTAGAGCTGGTGCCCACTTAAATTTAAGTGCACACCATGTCTGGGCTTTGCGGGGTTGGGTAGATGACTTGGCCGGACTGTTACAGATCAAGGATTTTCTAGGAACATTGAGGATCCAGTTTTTGTGCGTTCAAATGCCACTTGCTCAGGGTACTCTTTCAGCCCGACGACCATGGCGGACACACGGAGCCTTCCGGTCGTTGCAACACATTGCCTTCCGTGCATCGGAACACACTGCCTTCCCTGGAACACACAGCCTTCCCTAAAAGCCTTTTAAGGGTAAGGGGAGAGCTGGTTGCGCTCGAAGATCTGTGCCGTCAGTTTACGGGTAGCATGATTGAGCTGGTGAGGCAGGGGGGCTTGCTCGAGTCGAGCGATATCCGTTTACGTTGTTGGCCGTTCGGTTGACCTGGTCATCGACTGTGGTGAATATCGATTTCTTGCCATGGAGCCAAGCGGGTCGCTCCAAGGAGGAGCTCTAGGGGAAGGTGGCTTTGGGCCGGTGTTTTGTGGTTGGGACTCAAATCAGTTCCCTTGCTTTTTTCCATTCACTCCAGCAGTTTTCCGATGCAATATCTGGATAGCCGCGTTCTTTTTCCATATCAAGCGCAATGCTGAACGGGAGCGTGATGCAAACTGCTTGGTCTCGAATATTGCAGACCTCAGCTTCAGTAAGCGGTGAACCTTTTCTCTCTTCAGCAGCGCGGAGAACGGCCACAAGGGCAGGTATAAATACAAGGCATAGCGGATCAGCTTCCATCAACGACCTCCTGAGTTTTGGCTTACCATACCTACATCATTCCAACGAGCCAAACGTATTTCAGCAATCGGAGTATTAGCACGAGTGGCTTAACAGGGTTTTGTACACTACCGCTCGCTTCAGGCCGATGGCGGTTGGCGCTGCCTGCAGTAATCGGCAAAAAGTGGAAGCTTTGCAGACGGAAGACATCACGCAATAAAGGCGACTTCATAATGCGATTCAGTATTTACAGCGGTTCGGTTTTGGTGGGCTATTCGGCGCTGGAGTCTGGGGACTTTTCCATGGGCGTTGCTTTCGGTGTATTCGAACCTGCTGATGGATACGCGGGGATACAGAGCGAATGCCGAACCAATCATCGTGATCAGTCCGCTTTAAACCTTTCTGTTCAAACCCGAACAGGCGAGGCCATTCCGTGCGTTGGCGTGGGCATTCTGGATTACACCGAAGACCTCATGTCTCCTTGCATTGAGGTCAATATTCTTGGCGTTCCGCATACTGTGTATGGTGAGTTGTTTCCTGAACACGTCGCTGAACACGAGCGGCAATTTAACTAATTGGGCCTGCACAACAGGCAGCTTTGGTTCGAGGGCAATTTGGCACCGACGGTGCGGTCGGCCAAGGTTGTGTGAGCACGCGTTCAATGGTGTCCGTTGCCGGATTGCGCTCCGCACGCTTGTAAGCGCTCCCTGAATTGTGCAAGGATTGGTTATGACTCAATTTATTCAAAGCAATCGCCATCACCATCACGGACCTCGCTCAGGGTGCCGCGGTTGCTTGCGTTCATCGATTGATCAGAGCTCGAAACATTCATTCTGACCACTCAATGAACCAAACCAAGGCGCCCATGGCGCCTTTTTTATCGCCTGCAAAAAATGGAGATTGGACGATGACTATGCTTCGCGGAACCCGAATAGTGACTGGGAAAGAGGCCGCAACGATGCGTGAGATAGAAGGGCGTTTTCGGAGCTATCTTCATCGAGGCCGGGGCTGAGGAGGCCATTGTTCCGGCGTTATGGGGCCAGGACACGTTTATTGAGAAAGCCGGTGGAAGTGAAATCATCGGGCAAATGTGGGCCTTCGATGACAAGGCCGGACGCCCTTGTTGCCTGATCCCAGAAGCAACCGCGCTGTTTCAGGAGCGCAACGATGTACTACTCGGATCACGAAAAGAGGCGATGTTTTTCTACGTGGCCCGATGTTACCGGTATGAGCGACCTCAAGCGGGGCGTTATCGCGAGTTCACCCAACTGGGACTCGAAATTCTTAGTTCCACACCCGCGCAGGCGTTGCAGCGTAGCCAGGCAATTTGCACCGGCTTCCTTGACTCGCTGGGACTCGAATATGAGTTGAATCTGTCAGTGAAGCGCGGCTTGAGTTACTACCTTGAGGGGAATGGTTTCGAGGTACGTTGTCCCGCGCTGGGGGCACAGCAGCAAGTCGTTGGCGGCGGAGCCTATAGAGAGGGTGCTGGTTTCGGCATCGGGCTTGAGCGGCTGGTGCTTGCCTCTGAGATGACTCGGAGCCTGTGATGTTCAAGGCGCCTCCCACCAAGAGGCGCTTTCAAACTAAACAGCGTGAAATCGGTGACCTTCTGCCGCATCAATGGGCGCCGGCCCGACTCACACAAGGTAAGTTGGGTAGATGCATACCTAACCCCATCGGAGCACCTCATGTTCAGCCATGTCACAATCGGCACCAACGACCTCGCCAGCGCCACAAACTTCTATGGGCGGCTACTTGCACCGCTAGGCATCACGTTGCTTGCCCGCAAGCACAATCCCGAGCGCGCTCTATTCACCCAAAGTATGACTGGCTCAGGTACGGCGTTCTGCATCTATAGCCCACTAAATGGTGAGCGCGCGACACCCGGTAACGGGGTGACGGTTGCGTTCGAAGCCCAAACGCGGGCGCAGGTTGATGATTTCTATGCGATCGCGATGGCTAACGGGGCGTCAAACGAAGGCGCACCAGGGTTGCGTCCTCAGTACTCTGCGGATTATTACGGTGCTTATATCCGAGACCCCGACGGCAACAAGATATGTTGCGCATGTCACAGCGCTAGCTGACCTTCGACTTCGGCGCTGATGAGATTGCTGACTCAGTGGGGTCTTACCTGAGTCTCGCTAGCTGACGCGGGCAGGCGCTTACGTCAACCTACCAACCTGGTCGCGTGAGCCTGTTGCGAGCACCGATTTTTTTGCGCTGAGTCATTTTTTCGGGGTAAGAGCATCAGGTTCCGATGCGGTTCGGTACTGAGGAGTACCAGGTGCTCGAGCAGTTAGCATGGGGCTCACGTTGGTGCTGCTTGTTCAGCCGCATCCTGCAAGAGGTGATCCTGATGCTTAGTACAAAGGGGCAGGGCGCGACGTTGCTGAGTCTGGAGCGGGCATTGTTCATGGTGGGTTTTGACGTGCGTTATCCTTTTGGTGCCGGCCAGCCCAATGGCTAATGGAGACAAGCCTCGGCCATGCTGAGAACGCACAAGAGGTTGTGATGGAATTCCAGGTTGAGCAATTGCGTAACGCACGCCACGTCGTGGTGTTTTCCGGTGCAGGCATTTCCGCTGAAAGTGGCATCCCGACATTTCGCGATGCCTTGACCGGCCTGTGGGAGAACTTCGACCCCGCTGTACTGGCCACTGCTCAAGCGTTCCGCAATGACCCCACCCTGGTGTGGGGTTGGTACGAGTGGCGACGCGCCAAGGTCCTTGCCGCACAACCAAATGCCGCACACCTGGCGATAGCCGAATTGGCGCGTCGGGTGCCCATGGTCACCGTCGTCACCCAGAACGTTGATGATTTGCTAGAGCGCGCCGGCTGTTGTGATGTCTTGCATCTGCACGGAAGCCTGAGTTCACCGCGCTGCTTTGCCTGTACGCGACCGTACACGTTGAGTGCGGACCCGCTCGATGAGCCGCCTGGCGGGCGCCGCATCGAGCCGCCGCGCTGCCTGCGTTGCAATGGAAAAGTGCGACCTGGTGTGGTCTGGTTTGGCGAGTCGCTGCCCGATGATGTGTGGCGCAAAGCTTTGTCGGCAGCGAAGGATTGTGATGTGCTGCTTTCGATTGGCACCTCTGGCCTGGTGCAGCCGGCGGCCGAGATCCCACGGATTGCCTTGCGACATGGCGCACAGGTGCTGCACATCAATCTGCAACCTGAGCTTGTAGAAGGGGATCGCGAATTCAGCCTGGCGGGCAGGGCGGCCGAGGTTCTGCCGCGGTTGGTCGAGGAGGTCTTCTCAGCGTAGGTCCAATCGCCCACATCCCGCTCAATGAGCGAAACCGATAGGGTGCAGCAGCCTATTGGACTTCAGTTCAGCAGTACTCAATCAGCGCGCGAAATGGCCTGCCAAAAAAACTCATATTTCCCACGCGTTTCAGGCATGGGAGAATATTGTGTGCGCCAATTGCCATGGCTACAGTTCGACAGTCGCTGCAAATTCAGCGATGCGGGTTTCGCAGCCCGGTCGTAAGTAGGCGCACAGCGCCGCGTAAAGCGGCTTTTTGGTGTTCGCGTTATGGCGAGCTGTGCGCAGGAGGCTTAGCCCTGCCGGTTCCTACTTACCGGTCTGCGAACCTGCGTGCAGTTCGCCACCCTTGTGTCGCAGCAGGAGTGGATGAATCCCTTGCCTAAGTAGGAGACTCTCCATGACCAAGAAGATAACCCCCGATCCACCTCCAGTTCGCAAATCCCTCAGCACTGCCGACAGGGCCGTGTATCTGCGTAAAGTATCTGATTGTAGTGGTCTAATGAAACCGGACACCCATTTAGGCGAGAATACCCGCCAGATCGAGGTGTCAGATGACCAAACAACGCCGTACCTTTTCCGCTGAATTCAAACGCGAGGCTGCCGACCTCGTGCTCAAGCAAAATTACAGCTTCATCGAGGCCAGCCGCTCGCTCGGCGTTGGCGAATCGGCACTGCGCCGTTGGGTCGACCAGCTCCAGCAGGAGCGCACAGGCGTCACCCCACAGAGCAAGGCGCTAACTCCAGAGCAGCAAAAAATCCAGGAGTTGGAAGCTCGGATCGCCCGCCTTGAGCGCGAGAAATCGATACTAAAAAAGGCTACCGCGCTCTTGATGTCGGAAGATCTCGAGCGTACGCGCTGATCAATCAGTTAAGCGTCCATGAGCCAGTTGATTGCTTGTGCGAGGTGTTCGAAGTCACTCGCTCGAGTTACTACGCACATCGTCTCAGACGGCTAACCCCGGACGTTGAGCGGCTCAGGCTGCGTAGTCGAGTGAACGAGTTGTTCACCCGGGGACGAAGTGCGCCGGGCAGCCGGAGCATCACGGTCATGATGCAAGAAGAGGGTGAGCAAATCGGGCGGTTCAAGGTACGCAGCCTGATGCGCGAGCTGGAACTGGTCAGCAAGCAGCCGGGATCACACGCCTACAAAAAAGCGACGGTGGAGCGGCCTGATATCCCGAACATCTTGAACCGTGAGTTTGATGTCGAGGCGCCCAACCAGGTCTGGTGTGGTGACATCACCTACATTTGGGCGCAGGGTAAATGGCACTACCTTGCGGTTGTCTTGGATCTATATGCGCGTCGAGTTGTGGGCTGGGCGTTATCAGAAAAGCCAGATGCAGAGCTGGTGATCAAGGCGCTGGACGTGGCTTATGAGCAACGTGGAAAGCCTCAAGGGCTGCTGTTTCACTCGGATCAAGGATCGCAGTACGCCAGCCGCCAATTTCGCCAACGGCTGTGGCGCTACCGCATGCGCCAGAGCATGAGTCGCCGAGGAAATTGCTGGGATAATGCGCCGATGGAACGGGTGTTTCGCAGCTTGAAAACAGAATGGATACCGACCACTGGCTACATGACCGGCCAGCAAGCTCAGCGAGACATCAGCCAGTACCTGATGCATCACTACAACTGGATCCGGCCTCATCAATTTAACGATGGGCTGGCCCCAGCGAAAACCGAAGAAAAACTCAAAACCGTGTCCGGGATCAGTTGACCACTACAGATGTCCCTTCGATTGAACCCGAACTAGCCCCGGCAGACACTCCCCGTTTGCTCGATACCCTCGCGTTTACGTGCTCCAAGCCCGTCATGCCCGAAGCCCCATACAAACCTACACTATTCGCCATCCAACCCGGGGTAAGCGCCCAGGACGCCCTGACCTACGTTTCGAATCTACTCGAAACGGCGGAACTCAATGGTGATGAAATCAGCCTGCACACCAACCCCGTCGAACGAGCGCTGTTCTGGGGCATGCTGCATTCGGTGGAGGTAGCGCGGGCGGTCGTGGATGCGCTGCTTGAGGGGGCGTCCCCATCCCGTCAGCTATCGTCCGCGTTGGACAACCTTCCGATTGATTGAGGTCGTTGCGCTGAAAGAGATCAAGCACTTGGCAGCTTGATCTCTTTTTCGCAAGGGCCCGGGCAGAGCCGTGTGCCAACGTCTGGCACACGGTTGGCTTGATCATCTAGTTGTCAGGTCGATCAAACCTTGCTTGCCCGAACACATCTCACTTGGGTTCTGCGCAATATGATCGACATTTAATTGCTCGAACAACGCAATTGAGGTCCAGCGTATGGGCACTATCAGTCTTGAAGCCAAGAAGGCCTATGCGGCCAAGACTCGCCAATCGAACTACGCGGCCAGTCTGCGTCTGGAAGGCTTCAAAACTACCCTCGCGGATGGTGAGAGAAGCCTACCCTCGCGTGAGGAGGTCCTGAAGGCTTTCTCCAAGAACAGAGCCTGATGCCTGGTAGGGTGGTCAGTTTTCAATCGGTGTTGGTGAAGGCTTCGACGGGGATGGCTGTATCGTGGCTCTGACCTATCTTCTGGTGTGTAGCAGGCGCAGAAGGGATTGAACCTCCAGGTACATGCGCAGGAACGTGCAGGGACACTTGCTCCGGCGGGGAAGCCTTTCCCGCGCCGGCCTGTAAGGTGAATAGGGGGATCTGAGCTGGTATTTCATGGCTATGCGCCGCTAACTACCCTTCAATTCCAGCGTAAGGTGCTGCCTGACTTCCATTGCGTCATGCAGTATCCGAACGATCTCAATGATCTGGTCATCCGCCAATCTATAGAAAACGATATGCCGCGGCCTCTGTACGGTGCCAGTGGCCGTTGCAGCTTGGTTGCGCACATAGGTCAGATGAAAGCTTCTCAGTCCCACTGAAAGTTCATCTCTAGGGTTGCTACCCACCCTGTTTGGCGTTTCCGCAAGGTCTTCGATTGCTGCGCGTATAAGCGCTTGGTACCTGACCCTGGCAGGTGAGCCAAACTGTACTTGGGAGTACCTGAGGACATCCTCGATATCACTGAGGGCCGTATGAGAGAGACGGTACTTCCCCATGCTCAACGGTTCTTGGTAGGGGAGAGGGCAGCTCGTTCGCCGATGTCAGCCAGAAGCTCTCCCAACTGGTCACCGCCAATCTCGATGAAACGACCCCGCTCCAGGTCCATCAGTCCTGCTGAAGTGGCATGACGCAAAGCATCGAGCTTGGCCAGTTCTTCAGCTTCACGCTGCTCCAGCAGACGAAGCCCTTCGCGCATGACTTCGCTGGCGTTCTGGTATCGGCCGGAGACAACCAGGTCGTTGATGACCTGGTCCATGTGATCAGTGAGAACGACATTTCGCGTAGCCATGTTGTGCTCCAGGAACAAATAACGCTGCGGCGGATGTTGGCATATTATGCCATCGCATTGGCTCATGCCTAGTTTGAGTCTGGAATTCATGCTGGAGGGCCTCTTGCAAGATTTGTCAGGGTGATGGATGGAAAACGGAAAATGGCCCTGCCTGATCATGGATGGAGGGCAGGGAGCGGACCTCAAAGGCCATTCCTGTCGGTCTGATCGGCATTGTTATCATGTTTCCCAGAGTGTTCATCTGGCGCAGACTCGTCACCCAGCAAGAACTTGACGCGATACCGCAGGGGCTCAAACGATGGAGCAAGGCGCCTTTGTATCTTGAGATTCCTCTATTCTTCGGCATGATTGCCTTTTGGATATGGCACCCATTTCAGTGAGATCTCCTTGGATGGCCGCGCGATCCTTCTGCACTGGCGAGGTACGGCAATGGGGGATTTTGGCAAAGATGGACAAAGCCATGAACACCACGAGCGTCTCCCTACTGGATGCCCTCAAGTCCTTTGCCGATGCTCAAGTGAGCCAGCGAGGTTGCTGCACCGGTAGCGAATATGTCCGGGAGCTGATTCGCAAGGATCAGGATCGGCAGCACTTGCGTGGCCTGCTGCTGGCTGGGGCCGAATCGGCTCCCACTGCTCCTGTGGATGGCGATTACTTCGAGTCCCTACGTGCCAGTATTGGTGATATCTAGGCGCGCGCTGCAACCGGTTGAAATCCATGTGACGCAGTCAATCAAGGATGTTGATATCCTCAGTGCCCCCCGAGATTTCTTCTGGATAATGGCTCATGTTGACAGGTCTGAATCATCTCACGTTGGCGGTTGCGAACCTCTCTCGGAGCGTCGAGTTCTATGAGTCTTTACCTGGTTTTCGATTGACCGCACGCTGGGTGGCGGGGGCGTATCTTTCTCTGGGCGATCTCTGGCTATGTCTGTCTCTGGATGAGAGCAGGGAGACAGAAAAGAATATGGATTACACGCATTACGCGCTTTCGGTCGAACAGGAAGATTTCAAAAAAGTAACCGCACACCTGCGAGCACTTAACGTCGTTGAGTGGAAAAGTAATTCGAGCGAAGGTGACTCATTTTATTTTTCAGACCCTGATGGTCATCGGCTAGAGGTGCACGTGGGCAGCCTTACTTCTCGACTTGATCAATGTCGGCTCCGACCTTACGAGGGTATGGAGTTTTTCGACTGACCGCTGCTGGCCCATTTTCCGGCGCAGGTATTTCCGCTGAAAGTGGCATCCCGACATTTCGCGATGCCTTGACCGGTCTGTGGGAGAACTTCGACCCCGCTGTACTGGCTACTGCTCAAGTGTTCCGCAATGACCCTCCCTTCACACGCTGCCCTGCGAATAGCGCATACCTGCCCGCTAAAATTGTCATGAAATGAAAAGCCATTGTCGTCTGATGAGAAGCGGTGCGCATGCCGGAGTCCTACAGTCCAATCAGCGTAAATTGACGCAGCACGCCAATATTGCAGACTGGAGAATAAGAAAACATGGCCAAAGCCATACGCTTCCACGAAACCGGAGGTCCCGAAGTCCTTCGTTATGAGGACGTCGAAGTGGGCGAACCTGGTCCAGGCCAGGTTCGTCTTCGTCATGTGGCGGTCGGTCTGAACTATGCCGACACCTACTTTCGCAACGGCACCTACCCGATCCCGATGCCCAACGGTATAGGGGTTGAAGCTTCGGGTGTCGTGCAGGCCGTCGGTGAGGGCGTCACCCATGTGCAGGTGGGGGATCGCGTTACCTACACCGGTTTTCTCAACACCCTGGGGGCCTACAGCACCGAACGACTGATCTCGGCTGCGCCGCTGATCAAGCTACCGGAAACCATCAGTTTCGAGACGGCTGCGGCCATGACCATGCGCGGCCTGACGGCGTCGTACCTGATGCGTCGTATCTACGACTTCAAGGCCGGCGACAGTATTTTGCTGCATGCCGCCGCCGGTGGTGTGGGCCTGATTGTTTCACAGTGGGCCAAGCTGCTTGGCCTGACCGTGATCGGCACCGTGTCCACCGAGGCCAAGGCGGAAGTCGCCCGAGCCCATGGTTGCGATCATGTCATCAACTACAGCCATGAAGACGTCGCCCCGCGCGTTCGTGAATTGACCGGCGGCGTCGGGGTCAACGTGGTGTTCGACAGTGTCGGCAAGAACACGTTCATGGGCTCCCTGGATTCGCTCAAGCGTCGCGGCCTGATGGTTTGCGTCGGCACGGCATCCGGTCCGATCCCGGCCTTCGATCCGGTACTGCTGGCGATGAAGGGCTCGCTGTTCCTGACCCGCCCGGCGCTGGCAGACTACATCGCCGACCCGGCGGAAAAAGCCGCTCTGGCTGGCGAGCTGTTCGACCACGTTGGCAGCGGTCGAATCAAGATAGAGATCAACCAGCACTATGCTTTGCAGGATGCCGTACAGGCCCATCGTGACCTGGAGTCACGCAAGACCACTGGTTCATCGATCTTCGTCATCTAGGGGGGCCGCCTTCCATGAAAGTCGAACAATTGACCTGCAACATCGGTGCGCAGCTGATCGGTGTCAACCTCGCCGATGCTTTGCATGACGAGGGGCTGTTTGCCGAGATTCGTGCCCAGTTGCTCAAGCATCGGGTGGTGTTCCTGCGTGACCAGAACATCACGCGTGCCGAGCATGTGGCCTTCGCCCGTCGCTTCGGCGAGCTGGAGGATCATCCGGTGGCCGGCAGCGACCCGGATCATCCGGGGCTGGTACGCATCTACAAGAGCCCGGATCAGCCAAGCGACCGCTACGAGAACGCCTGGCACACCGACGCCACCTGGCGCGAGGCCCCCCCAATGGGCTGTGTGCTGCGGTGTGTGGAGTGTCCGCCGGTCGGCGGTGACACCATGTGGGCCAACATGGTGGAGGCCTATGCCCGCTTGCCGGATGACGTGAAGGCGAAGATTGCCGACCTGCGTGCCCGCCACAGCATCGAAGCCAGCTTCGGCGCGGCCATGCCGATCGAAAAACGCCTGGCGCTCAAGGCGATGTACCCGGATGCCGAGCACCCGGTGGTCCGCACCCATCCGGAAACCGGCGAAAAGGTGTTGTTCGTCAACGCCTTTACCACCCACTTCAGCAACTACCACACCCCTGAGCGGGTGCGCTTCGGCCAGGACGCCAATCCAGGGGCCGGCGAGTTGCTGCGTTACCTGATCAGCCAGGCCTATATCCCCGAGTATCAGGTGCGCTGGCGCTGGACACCCAACAGCATCGCCATCTGGGACAACCGCAGTACCCAGCACTACGCCGTCATGGATTACCCGCCGTGCCATCGCAAGATGGAGCGTGCCGGGATTATCGGCGACAAGACGTTCTGATCGACCGCCGCTGCATTCGCACTCGCAGACACGCCTGCCCGGTATGACCCCGGGCAGGCGGACAATCATAATAATAGGAGTAACTCATGCAATTCTTCGACGATTCCCTGCACCCGGAAAACATGGAAAAGGTGGTCATCACCGTGGCCCCCTATGGCCCGGAGTGGATGCCGGAAGACTTTCCCGAAGACATCCCGCTGACCATGGATGAGCAAGTGCAGAAGGCAGTCGATTGTTATGAAGCTGGCGCCACGGTCTTGCACCTGCATGTGCGCGAGCTGGATGGCAAGGGTTCCAAGCGCCTGTCCAAGTTCAACGAATTGATCGCCGGCGTGCGCGAAGCCGTACCGGACATGATCATCCAGGTCGGCGGTTCGATTTCCTTCGCGCCCGAAAGCGATGGTGAAGCCGCCAAGTGGCTGTCTGATGATACCCGTCATATGCTGGCCGAGCTGACGCCGAAACCGGACCAGGTCACGGTGGCCATCAACACCACCCAGATGAACATCATGGAGCTGCTGTATCCGGAATACCTGGAAGGCACCTCCCTGGCCAACCCGGCCTATCAGGCGGCCTACAGCGAGATGACCGTGCCTGCGGGGCCGGCCTGGGTCGCGGAGCACCTGCGTCGACTGATGGCGGCGGGTGTGCAGCCGCATTTTCAACTGACCGGCATGCATGCCATGGAGACGCTTGAGCGTCTGGTGCGCAAGGGCGCCTACATGGGGCCGTTGAACCTGACCTGGATCGGCATTGGCGGTGGTTTCGACGGGCCCAATCCGTTCAACTTCTTCAACTTTGTCCACCGCGCGCCGGACGGCTGCACCTTGACCTCCGAATCGCTGCTCAAGAACGTGCTGCCGTTCAACACCATGGCAATGGCCATGGGCATGCACCCGCGAGTGGGCATTGAAGACACCATCATCGATCACCACGGCCAGCGCTTCAGCTCGGTGCAGCAGATCCAGCAGACCGTGCGTATCGCCCATGAACTGGGGCGTGACATCGCCACGGGCAAACAAGCCCGTGAGATCTACCGTATCGGTGTGCAGTACCAGAGTATCGAAGAAACCCTGTTGGCCAACGGCATGGCGCCCAACCGCAAGGCTGGACAAAAGGGTGTACCGCAACGCGGCTGACCGGCAGCCTGGACGGGAGGCCGAGGGCCTTCCGTTGAGTGCCTTGCAACACGCTCGATAACAACAAATAAAACCGAGTTTCGAGGAGGCTGCATGGCCTTTCACCCAATCGCCGCCGATGACGACTGCAGTGGCGTCGGCGTTACGCGCACCTATGCCTGGATCGTTTTTGCACTGACGTTCGGCTTGTTGATTTCCGATTACATGTCGCGCCAGGTCCTGAACGCGGTGTTCCCCCTGCTCAAGGGGGAGTGGGCCCTGAGCGACGGCCAGCTCGGCCTGCTCAGTGGCGTTGTCGCCCTGATGGTCGGCCTGCTGACATTCCCTCTCTCGTTGCTGGCGGATCGCTTCGGTCGGGTCAAGAGTCTGGCGCTGATGGCCTTGCTGTGGAGCCTGGCGACCCTGGGCTGTGGCTTGGCCCAGGATTACCCGCAGATGTTTATCGCCCGCTTCATGGTGGGTGTCGGCGAGGCGGCCTACGGCAGCGTTGGCATCGCCGTGGTGATTTCGGTGTTTCCCAAGCATCTGCGGGCAACCCTGGCCAGTGCCTTCATGGCGGGTGGCATGTTCGGTTCGGTATTGGGCATGGCCCTGGGCGGGGCCATCGCCGCCAAGCTGGGCTGGCGCTGGTCGTTCGCCGGCATGGCGTTGTTCGGCCTGCTGCTGGCGGTGCTTTACCCGATCATCGTCCGCGAAGCGCGCATTGCCCCGCAACGCGCGAGCCTGGCCGTGAACAAGGCCGCGGCGGCGGTCAAGCGTCCGCTGAGCACGCTGTGTTCCAGCCGCTCGGTGATCGCGGCCTATGTCGGCAGCGGCCTGCAACTGTTCGTCGGCGGCACTGTGATTGTGTGGATGCCCAGCTACCTCAATCGGTATTACGCCATGGCCACGGACAAGGCCGGTGGCGTCGCGGCGATCATCGTGCTGTGCAGCGGCGCAGGGATGATTCTGTGCGGCATGCTCAGCGACCGCCTGTGTCGTCACTGTCCGGAGCGCAAGGTGGCCCTGGCCATTGCTTACTGCCTGGGCAGTTGCCTGCTGCTGTCAGCGGCGTTCGCCTTGTCGGCGGGGCCTGCGCAACTGCTGTTGATCTGCCTGGGCATGCTAATGGCCGCCGGTACCACGGGCCCGGCCGGGGCGATGGTCGCCAACCTGACCCACTATTCGGTCCATGGAACGGCCTTTGCCACGCTGACCTTGGCCAACAACCTGCTGGGGTTGGCGCCCGGGCCGTTCATCACCGGCAAGCTGTCTGATGTGATCGGCTTACATGCCGCGTTCCAGTGGGTGCCCCTGGTGAGCATCGCGGCGGCGGCGGTGTTTTTTTATGCCAAGTGCCATTACCACAAGGATATCGCCCGGCTGGCCGGCGAGCGTGCCGACGATTTGGAAAGTGAAGCGACATCAGGGGTGAAGGTGTGAGTAGTCATTTACGTATTGATGTGTTTTTCGATTTCATCTGCCCCTGGTGCCTGATCGGCAAACGTCAACTGGATCGTGCGCAGGACCTGTTGCGCCTCCAGCAACCGGGGGTGGAAATCACCACGCAGTGGCATGGGGTGCAGTTATTGCCACACCTGCCGGTGCAGGGCGAACCCTTCGCCGAGTTTTATCGCCAGCGCCTGGGCAGTGACGAAGCGGTGAGTCTGCGTCAGCTCCAGGTGCAACGGGCCGCGATGGCGGTGGGGGCGGCCATTGACCTGAGTCGCATCGTCATCATGCCCAATACCGCCGATGCCCATCGCTTGCTGGTGCGTGCCAGCGCGCTGGGCGATAGCGTTCGACGCGACGCGTTGCTGGAGCGTCTGTTCGCCGCCTATTTCCGGTTTGGCGAGGACCTGGGTTGCCCGCAGACCTTGCTCGCCATCGGTCAAGCGTGTGGTTACGACATGGACGAATTGGCGGACTGTCTGAAAGGGGACGCCAGTCCCTTTTCAGGCAATGACGCGGCGGCGTCCAGCGGTGTGCCCAGTTTTCAGTTCAATGGTTGCCTGACGACGGTCGGTGCCCAGCCTGCCGAGGTGCTGGTGGGTGTCATGGGCGAAGCCCTTCAGGAAAACCGGCGCGCGTGGCAAACCGTATGAGCAGGCGTGTCCCGGTGCCTGCCGGAAAACTCCCGCAGGTGGGTGGTCGTGCGCTGGTGGAATTTGAGGAGAAAAGTCTGGCGCTGTTCAACATCGACGGTGAGCTGTTCGCCATCGATGACAGTTGCCCCCATCAGGGTGCCTCGCTGTGCGGCGGACGCCTTGAGGGCCGGGTGATTCAGTGCTGCGCCCATGGCCTGCGCTTCGATCTGCGTAGTGGCTACCTGCTTAATTCAACCCTGCTCAAAGTCGCCCACTACCCGGTCGAAGTCATTGAAGGCCAGGCATTTATCGTCATCGTTTCCGAGGAGACCGCGCCATGAGCGCCATCGCTTTTACCCGTATGCACAGCCGAACGCGTGAGTTGGTGCCCGGTCTTGTGATCAGCCTGATCGTTGCGGCGGCGGCGTCGTTCTTGTCCGAGCATTACGGAGCACCGGTGATGTTGTTTGCCTTGCTGCTGGGCATGGCGCTGAATTTCCTGGCCGGTGAGGGGGCCTGTAAGGCCGGTATCGAGTTCACCGCACGCACCGTGTTACGCATGGGGGTCGCGCTGCTGGGCATGCGTATCACCCTTGAACAGATTGCCGCGCTGGGCTGGAAGCCCGTGGCCCTGGTGGTGATTCTGGTGGTGGTGACGATTGGCGTCTCGGTGGTGGCGGCTAAGGCACTGGGCTTTCAGCGCTTGTTCGGCCTGCTCACGGGAGGCGCCACCGCGATCTGTGGTGCGTCGGCGGCGTTGGCCCTGGCGGCGGCGCTGCCCAATCATCCGCAGAAGGAGCGTGCCACGCTGTTCACCGTGATCGGGGTATCGGCATTGTCCACCACGGCGATGATCCTCTACCCGATGATCGCCAATTGGCTGTCGCTGTCACCGAAACTGGCCGGCGTGTTCCTTGGCGCGACCATCCACGATGTGGCTCAGGTGGTCGGTGCGGGTTACAGCATGTCGACCGAGACCGGCGATACGGCGACGGTGGTCAAGCTGATGCGGGTGGCCATGCTGGTGCCGGTGATCGTCGCTGGGGCGATGGTCACCCGCATGCAGGGCGCCGACCCGACGGGCAAGCGCCCACCGCTGCTTCCGTGGTTCGCTGTCGGTTTTGTGCTGCTGGCCTGTCTCAACAGTACTGGCTGGGTAATTCCGGTGGTGCAGGGCGCGGTCAATGAGCTGTCGCGCTGGAGCCTGGTGGTGTCCATCAGCGCCCTGGGGATGAAAACTCAGCTCAAGGAACTGGCCGCTGTCGGCATCAAGCCCATTCTGTTGATGGTGGGAGAGACGGTATTCCTGGCTGTGCTGGTGCTGCTATTGCTGCACTGGGGCTTTTAAGCGCGGCTGTACGTGCTTGCTGGCCAGGCGGCACTGCGTTGATACCTCGTCGTCGCAGGGGGCTCGACCGGTGTCACACACACCGGTTCTTTCGCGGCGACTGTACCAGCAGTCGCCGTTTTTTTTGCCTCGCGTTCAGGAGGATCTGGGCGGCGTGGAGTCGCTCGAGAGTTTGCCGCCAGCCTGCTTTTGCGTGCTGCGCCAGGCGGCGGGTGGCATGCCGAACTGGGTGATGAACCAGCGAGTGAAGGAGCTCGCCATGGAATAACCGAGCATGTCGGCGATCCGTCCCAGCGAGTAATTCGGGTTATCCAGGTAGCGCAGCACCAGGTCACGGCGTACGTCGTTGATCAGGTCGTTGAAGGCGCAGCCGTCGTCCTTCAGGCGACGTTGCAGGGTCCTTACGTTCATGCCCTGGGTCTGGGCGATCTGCTCGATGGTGGCGCGGCCCATCGGCAACAACAGGTAGATCGCCTTGCGCACTTCGAACAGCATCGACGGGCCTTCGTGGCCGAGCAGCGAGTCGAGGTAGCTTTGCGCATAACGGGCCATGGCCGGATCGGCATGGGGATTGGTCATGTCGAGGCTGGCATTGGAACAGACAATGCCATTGAACTCGCTGCCAAATTCCAGGGTGCAGCCGAACAGACGACGATGCAGGTGCAGGTCATCGGGGGGCTGGTGGGTGAAGTTGACGCTGTAGGGGCGCCAGTGGGTGCCGAGCACCGCGGCACATAGACGGAACATCACGCCGATGGCCAGCTCGATGGCTTGCCGGGAGGGCATCGGCGATTCGGTGACCACCTCCTCGCGAATGATCACCATCTTGCCGGCCTCTTCAATAAAGATGGCCAGCGAATCGTTCATCAAGTGCCGGTAATGCACCACCACCTGCAGGGCCTCACGCAGCGTGCGTTGGTGGCTGAGCAGCAGGCTGACCACACCAAAGTCCGAGAGCTGGCGCGATTCCGCCATGCTCAGGCCGAAGTTCTGGCAGCCGCTGGCGGCGGCCGAGTCTTCCAGCAGGCGCACGGCGGCATCGATGGCGATACGCTGTTCGGGCGCTTGCAGTTGGGCCTTGCTCAGGCCGACGCCGGCCAGCACATCGCGCGGGTTGAAGCCCAGGTATTGGGTGACCTCCAGGTAGTTGGTCAAGACGGCGGCGCGAACAAGCTTTGGCATGCAGAGGTCTTTCCTGGGCCGGTGGCGATGGAAACGAGCCTGTCGACTATATCCAGCGCGTCGGAACTTGAACAGTTGTAACAAAGTTGATGAAACGCACCCCCTTCAGTCCCGGATCACCGCGACTGACGGGAGCCCGAGCCCTTCACTCAATGATTACGGCAACCCGCGACCCGCTCGCCGGGTCTTGAGACCGGTGGTCGCGGCACGCCAGCGCCGGGAAATCTGTCATCAAAAGAAAAGTGCCTGACGTCCAATGAAAAGCGGCAGGGTTGGGCGCTCTTTAATGTCAGTCCTACAAAAAGCCTCTGGCGATAGAGCCAGTCGAGTCATCGAGAAAGCGAAGGTGTTGAAGTGGACAGACTGCTAACTGCCGCAACCGTTCTGATCGTACCGGGCCTGCGTGAGCATGTGGCCGAGCATTGGCAAACGCTGCTGGCCGCCAGGCTCTGCAAGGTGCGCAGTGTGCCGCCGCTGGAAACCGACAAGCTCGACTGCGCGGCGCGTGTGCGGGCGGTCCAGCACGAACTGGAGCAGATCGACGGGCCGGTGATCCTGGTGGCCCACAGCGCCGGCGTGTTGATGGTTGCCCACTGGGCGGCTCAGTACACTCGCCCGATCAAGGGCGCCTTGCTGGTCGCGCCACCGGATCTCGATGCCGACTGGCCGCAAGGCTACCCTTGCTCTGAAACCCTGCGTCGCCAGGGTTGGAATCCTCTACCCCAAGGCCCGTTGCCGTTCCCGGCGATCGTCGCCGCCAGCAGCAACGATCACCTGGCCAGCCTCTCGGCCGTCACCGGCCTGGCCGCAGGCTGGGGCGCCGAACTGCGCAACTTCGGCGCGGTGGGTCATCTCAATCCAGCGGCAGGTTTTGGCCCCTGGCCGCAGGCCGAAGCCCTGGTCCTGGAGCTGGATCGCTAATTCAGGCGCCGGCTGGCCCCACGCCAACCGGCATTTGCCCTCATTCCTGAAAAACGTTGGCCTCTGGCACAAGGGGTTGCGTGAGGGCGGCTGCGCTTAAAACAACTACAAAATGGCGGAGACAACGCAATGCATAACAACAAGCGTCTCGGGTTCGCACCCTCGCGGTACACCTTGCTGGCCTCGGCCATTCTGGCCACGGCCCTGCCGACGGCCCAGGCGATGGAGCTGGACACGGGTAACCCGGACTGGAGCGCGCGCCTGGATAACACGGTCAAATACAACTACGGGGTGCGCACCGAAAACGCCGACAAGCGTATGTTGGGCACGCCGAACAACAACGATGGCGACTACAACTTCCGCAAGGCCGGGAGCACGGTCACCGATCGTGTCGACCTGTTGACCGAGATGGACGTGGTCTACAAGAACAGCATGGGCTTTCGTGTCAGTACCGCCAGTTGGTATGACCGGGCCTATGAAAATGTCGGCTCCACTGCCAATCCGTTCGTCAACGGCAACGGCTCAACGTCCGGCCTGGTGGCCAACGATCCACGGCCTACGGGGGTCAAGGGCGTCGGCAATGGCAGTTCGAACCTGAGCAACTACGCCCAGCGTTACTACACCGGTCCTTCCGGCGAAATCCTGGATGCCTTCGTGTTCTATAGCACTGACGTGGGCGAAGAGTCCCTGCTGAGTGTTAAAGCGGGTCAGCACAACGTGTTCTGGGGCGAGACGGTGCTCAACCCGGTGCATTCGATGAGCTATGGCCAGTCGGGTCTGGACCTGGCGAAGCTGGCGGCCTCGCCCGGTACCGAAGCCAAGGAGCTGTTCGTTCCGCGTAACCAGCTGTCGATGTCGTTCACCGTCAATCCCGAGTTGACGGTCGGCGCCCAGTATTTCCTCCATTGGGATGCCGCCCGCCTGCCGGAAGCCGGGACTTTCTATGGCGGTTCCGACCTGGTCGGGTCCGGTGCGCAGTCGTTCCTGCTGGGCAACACCAACGCTCCGGTGGGCACCCCGACGAACTGCGGCCTGGCGCCGTGTAACGGACTGACCAATGTGCGTCGCGGGACTGACTTGACGCCGAGCAACATGGGCGACTGGGGGGTAATGGCCAAGTGGTCGCCTAAGTGGCTGGACGGTACGCTGGGTCTCTACTATCGCAAGACCTCGGACATCCTGCCCCAGGCCTGGCTCGATGCTCGCGGCATCACCTCGAAAGGGCCGTCGCCGAGCCCGGTCGTCAACGTTCTCAACTCGTTGAGCACCAGCACCTATCAACTGGCCTATGCCGACGACATCCATATCTTCGGCCTGAGCCTGTCCAAGGAGATAGACGGTGTGAGCGTGGGCTCGGACCTGAGCATCCGTCACAACATGCCTCTGGCCAGTATCCCGGCGATTGTCAGCTCCACCAGTCCCAATGGTCTGGGGGCCGGCCTGGGCCTGCTGCCGGCGCGCACGGCCGCGACGGGGGTGATCTATGACACACCGAGCAACGGCGACAGTATGAGCGCCACCGGTGACACGTTGCACTGGACGCTCAACGGTCTGATGACCCTGCCCAAAACGTCGCTGTTCGATTCGGCGACCCTGCTCTCCGAGCTGTACTACAGCAACCTGCTCAAACTCGATAGCAAGAATGCGGCGCTCTACAAGGGCCAGGCCAGCTATCGCGGTATCGATGCGCCGACCCGGGACAACTGGGGCATCGCCGTCAACTTCACCCCGACCTGGTATCAGGTGTTACCCGGTGTCGACTTGAACATGCCGTTGTCCATCAACGCCGGCATCGCCGGTGTGTCGCCGGTGTCCGGTGGAGGAGCCAAGGACACTGGCAACTATGCCGTCGGTTTCGGTGCCGTTGTGTACAACAAATACTTTGTCGACCTCAAGTACGTGGACTCCTTTGGCAAGACCGACAAGTGCGACGTCAGTGGCGTGAGTAGCGGCGCGGCCGCTGCCGGTAGCGGTAACGGCTCGACACCGAACGCCTTCAGCGGCAACCAGAACTACGCCTGTTATGCCGGCGGTTACTCGGCCTTTTCCGGAGGCGGCGCAACCACCGCGGACCGTGGCGCCGTGTATCTGACGATGAAAACCACCTTTTGATTCACGTATGGCCCCAGTCACGCTGGCAGGAGAACAACAAGATGAAATTCGTGCGTACATTGCTGGCCGTTTCACTGGCCATGGCCGTCGCCGCTCAGGCACAGGCCGCTGTTTCGGCTCAGGAGGCCGCCAAACTGGGCAGCAGCCTGACCTTGGTCGGCGCTGAAAAAGCCGCGAATGCCGACGGCTCCATACCCGCCTATTCGGGCGGCCTGAGTACCCCGCCGGCCAGTTTCAAGACCGGTGACAGTATGCGTCCGGATCCCTTTGCCGATGAAAAGCCGCTGCTGGTGATTGATGGCAAGAATGTCGATCAGTACAAGGGTGAACTCACGGCGACCAGCGCCGAACTGGCCAAACGTTTCCCGACCTTCCATATCAATGTCTATCCGACCCACCGTACCGTCACGCTACCCAAGGCCGTGCTGGATAACGGTGTGAAAAATGCCACTGGGGCCAAGTCCCTGGAAGGCGGGTTGGCCATCGATAACGTGCTGCCCGGCGTGCCGTTTCCGATTCCACAGACGGGCAATGAGGCCATGTGGAACTTCCTGCTGCGTTATCAGGGGGTCAGCATCAGCTCCAAGTACGACTCCTGGAACGTCGATTCCGCCGGCGTTGCGAGCCTGGCCATCACCGGGCAAGCGTTCATCTCCTATCCGATCTACGAAAACCTGGAGAAGCCGATCGGCAGCACCGACGTGTATTACCAGATGAAGCTGTCTTACACCGGACCCGCACGCCGGGCCGGCGAGGCCGTGATGCTCAAGGACGCCGCCAACCCGTTGCAACAGCCGCGCCGCGGCTGGCAGTACCTGCCAGGCCAGCGCCGGGTCAAGCTGGCGCCGGATCTGGCCTACGACACGCCTAACCCTGGCACCGCTGGTGCGGGCACCTATGACGATGTCTTTGTGTTCAACGGTGCATTGGATCGTTACGACTGGAAGCTGGTGGGCAAGCAGGAAATGATCGTGCCCTACAACACCTACAAGCTGACCTACGCCCAGGACCCCAAGTCACTGACCACCGCCAATCACCTGGCCCCCGACTATGTGCGCTGGGAAAAGCACCGGGTCTGGGTGGTGGAGGGCACCCTCAAGGCCGGCGCTCGGCACATCTACCAGAAGCGTCGCTTCTACCTGGATGAAGACAGCTGGACCGCTCTGGCTTCCGACGAGTACGACGCCCGCGGCCAGTTGTACCGTGGCTCCTTTGCGTTCCTCAGCCAAAGCTATGACAAGCAGATCCCGGACTCCACGCCCTTCATGATCTATGACCTGGTCGGCGGCTCCTACAACATCAACGGTGTGGTAGGGCCCTACGGCGGTATCAAGTACATCGAGCCGCTCTCCAAGGCGCAGTGGTCGCCGGAGTCGCTGGCCGGTAGCGGCATTCGCTAAGCGCACGACGACAACACGTCCTTCCGGGCCACTGCTGACAAGGCAGTGGGCTGGTGCGTGGTTGTTCGTCTGGGCGGCGAAGTTTGAACGTCGGACTGCACGGTTGTGTGTTCCTGCGCAGCTTTTCGAAGAGGACGCGGTATGTGTTCGTGTAAAAAATACCTGCAACTGGCCCTGGGCGCGCTGTTTGTGCTGTTGCAGGGCGTGGCCCAGGCGGGCGCCTACGTTGATGTGCTGGATCTGCCGGCCCGAGCCAGCCCTCTGGCGCTCAGCAGCCCGTTGTTGGGCGTGGCGCGCGCCGGTCTGCGCTTGGTTACGGTCGGGCAGCGTGGCCACATTCTCTATTCCGACGATTCCGGCAAACACTGGCAGCAAGCCGCGGTGCCGGTGAGCGCCGATCTCAGCGCGGTGAACTTCCCGTCTGCGCGGCAGGGCTGGGCGGTGGGCAACGACGGCGTGGTCTTGCACAGCAGCGACGCCGGCGCGACCTGGCACAAGCAACTGGACGGTCGCCAGATCGGTGCCTTGCTGGTCGAGCACTATGGGGCATTGGCCCATGCCGAACCGGGTAACCCACAATGGCCGTTGCTGGCCATCGAGGGCCAGCGGCTGGTGGAGCAGGGCGCGGACAAACCCTTGCTCGACGTCTGGTTCGCCAACGACAACCTCGGCTATGTGGTCGGTGTGTTCAACCTGATCCTGCGTACCGAGGACGGTGGCCAGACCTGGACCCCGTTCCAGGATCGCACCGACAACCCCCAGGGCTTTCACCTCAACGCCATCGCGTCCACCGGCGACGGGCTGTATATCGCCGGGGAACAGGGCCTGTTGCTCAAGTGGGATGACACCCGTCAGCGCTTCGCCGCGGTGCCGACGCCCTATCAGGGCAGTTTTTTCGGTGTGCTCGGCAAACCTGGCGAAGTGCTCGCCTACGGCTTGCGCGGCAACGTGTGGCGCAGCACCGATGGCGGCCTCAGTTGGATCCCGCTGGACAGCGGCCTGCACATCAGCATCACCGCCGGCATTGTCGACGCCAGTGGTCGTTACCGCTTGTTTACCCAGGGCGGGCAGATGTTGCTCAGCCAGGGGAGCGGCGCGGACATGCGCCTGGTGCGCGAGCCCGTGCCGCTACCGGTGGCCGGCGCCGTCCAGGCGGTCAATGGTGTCCTGGTGGTGGTGGTGGGCAACCGTGGTGTCCAGGTATTGCCCGAAGAATAAGACCTCGAACCCTTAGAGCGAGAACCCAGACATGGGCACTATCAAGCAAGACACCATGCCGGTGATCCGAGACGTGCGTGACTTCGACCGCCACTCCGGCAATCGCTTGGAACGGCTGGTGTTCAATCATCGCCCGTTGTTCATGCTGCTGATGGCCCTGGCCACGGTGGTGCTGGGCTACATGGGCGCAACGCGCCTGGAACTGCGTCCCAGCTTCGAGAACATGATTCCTCGCAGCCAGCCGTATATCCAGAACTTCCTGGAGAACCGCCAGTCGCTGCGCGGCCTGGGCAACTCGGTGCGGGTGGTGATCGAGAACACCCGCGGCGACATTTTCGACCCCGCTTACCTGGACGTGCTCAAGCAGGTCAATGACCAACTGTTCCTCGCCGAAGGCGTCGACCGCGCCTGGATGAAATCCTTGTGGAGTCCGGCGGTGCGCTGGACCGAAGTCACCGAAGACGGTTTCCAGGGTGGGCCCGTGATGCCCGATACCTATGAGGGCAAACCCGAGCAGATCGAACAGTTGCGCCAGAATATCTCTCGCGCCGGCCTCGTCGGTAGCCTGGTGGCCAGTGACTTCAAGTCGAGCATGCTGGTGGTCCCGTTGCTGGACAAGGCGGTAGCCGGCGGCCGGCCGATCAACTACCAAGCGTTCTCGCAGATGCTCGAAGAACAGCTGCGCGACAAGATCGAATTCGCCGGCGACAGTGCCGCGCGCAAGGCCGGAGAAGAGGGCAAGGGTCCGTACAAAGTCCGGGTGATCGGTTTTGCCAAACTGATGGGTGACCTGATCGATGGTCTGATTCAGGTGATGATGTTCTTTGGCTTGGCCGTGGTCACCTCGCTGGCCATCATTTTCCTCTACACCCGTTGCGTGCGCAGCACCTTGCTGGTGGTCGGTTGCTCGTTAGTGGCGGTGATCTGGCAGTTGGGCATCGTCGCCTGGCTGGGCTATGCCATCGATCCGTACTCGGTGCTGGTGCCGTTTCTGATCTTCGCCATCGGGGTGTCCCATGCGGCACAGAAGATGAATGGCATCATGCAGGACATCGCCCGTGGTACCCACAAGCTGATCGCCGCACGCTACACCTTTCGCCGTCTGTTCGTTGCCGGCGTCACTGCGCTGCTGGCCGACGCGGTGGGTTTCGCGGTACTGATGGTAATCGACATACCCGTGATCAAGGATCTGGCCATCACCGCCAGCATCGGTGTGGCGGTGCTGATCTTTACTTCATTGTTGTTGATGCCGGTGGCGCTTTCCTATGTTGGCGTCGGTGTCAAAGCGGCAGAGCGCGCCCTGAAAATCGACAACCGCGCGGACAGCCATCGGGGCTTTGGCAAACTGTGGGATTGGCTCGACCGTTTCACCACGGTCAAATGGGCCAGGGGCGCCGTCCTGATCGCTCTTCTGATGGGCATCAGCGGCTTCCTGATCAGCCTGCACCTGAAGGTCGGCGACCTTGAAAGTGGGGCGCCGGAGTTGCGTGTCGATTCTCGCTATAACCGTGACAACGCCTACATCACCCATCACTACGCGCTGTCCAGCGACCTGTTCGCGGTGATGATCAAGACACCCGCCGAAGGTTGCCTGAGCTACAAGACGCTGATCCTCGCCGACCGCCTGGCCTGGGAGCTGCAGCAGTATCCGGGGGTGCAGGCAACGGCTTCGCTGGTCAACGCCGTGCGCCAGATCACGGCTGGAACCTATGAGGGCAACCCCAAGCTCAACAGTATCCAGCGTAACCAGGACGTCCTGAACTACGCCGCGCAGCAAGCCTCGGTCAACTCCCCGGAACTGTTCAATACCGATTGCTCGCTGATGCCGGTGATTGCCTTTCTCAAGGATCACAAGGCCCAGACCCTGGATGCGGTGGTTGGCATCGCCGACAAATTTGCCAAGGACAACAGCAGCCCGGATCGCCAGTTCCTGCTGGCGGCCGGAACCGCCGGTATCGAAGCCGCTACCAACATCGTGGTACGCGAGGCCAATCGCACCATGTTGCTCTACGTTTACACGGCGGTGACGCTGTTCTGCCTGCTGACCTTCCGCAGTTGGCGCGCCACGTTGGTGGCGCTGTTGCCACTGGTGCTGACCTCGATCCTCTGCGAGGCGTTGATGGTGGTCATGGGCATTGGCGTGAAGGTGGCGACCCTGCCAGTGATTGCGCTGGGGGTGGGGATCGGTGTCGATTACGCGTTGTACCTGCTCAGTGTGCAGTTGCACTACCAGCGCCAGGGCCTGCCGCTGGCGCTGGCCTACCGCAACGCCGTGGCGTTTACCGGCCGAGTGGTGGGCCTGGTGGGTATTACCCTCGCGGCCGGCGTGGTGTGCTGGGCCTGGTCGCCGATCAAGTTCCAGGCGGACATGGGCATCCTGCTGACCTTCATGTTCCTGTGGAACATGCTCGGCGCCCTGATTCTGATTCCGGCCCTGTCGTATTTCCTGTTGCGGGGGGAGTCGCTTGATCGTCATCCCGTGCCGGAGGCCGCCCCTGCGGGGCACACCGGTGAAACCGCCCCAAGCCAACATCCAGGCCGGGATCACGCCCGGGCCATTGCGGAGTAAGCCTACGATGTCTGATTACAGAGCCCCTTTGCGCGATATGCGCTTTGTCCTCAACGAGGTCTTCGAGGCGCCCACGCTATGGGCCCGGCTGCCAGGCCTGGCCGAGGTGATCGATGAAGCGACGGCCGTCGCGATCCTCGAAGAGGCCGGAAAGCTCAGTGCCGAAGTGATTGCACCGCTGGACCGCAGTGGCGACGAACAAGGCTGCACATGGAGCCGCGGCAAAGTGACCGTCCCGGACGGTTTCGTCGCGGCGTACCGGGCGTTCGCCGAAGGCGGTTGGGTGGGCGTGGGCGGCGACCCGCAGTTCGGCGGCATGGGCATGCCCAAGGCCATTTCGGCCCAGGTCGAGGAGATGGTCAGTTCAGCCAGCCTGTCTTTCGGTCTATACCCGATGCTGACCGCCGGTGCCTGCCTGTCGATCAATGTTCATGCCAGCCAGGCGCTCAAGGAGCGTTACCTGCCGAACCTGTACGCCGGCGTCTGGACCGGCTCGATGTGCCTGACCGAAGCGCATGCCGGCACCGATCTGGGCCTGATTCGAACCCGGGCCGAGCCTTCGGCTGATGGGAGCTACAGGATCAGCGGCAGCAAGATCTTCATCACCGGCGGCGAGCACGATCTGGCTGAAAACATCATTCACCTGGTGCTGGCCAGGCTGCCGGATGCACCTGCTGGCCCCAAGGGCATTTCACTGTTCCTGGTGCCCAAAGTGTTAGTGAATGCCGACGGTTCGCTGGGCGAGCGCAACGCCCTGTCCTGCGGTTCCATTGAGCACAAGATGGGTATCAAGGCGTCCGCGACCTGCGTGATGAACTTTGATGGGGCCGCCGGCTGGATCGTCGATGCGCCGAACAAGGGCCTGGCGGCGATGTTCACCATGATGAACTACGAACGCCTGGGGGTGGGGATTCAGGGCCTGGCGTTGGGCGAGCGCTCGTACCAGAACGCTGTCGAATATGCCCGAGAGCGCATCCAGAGCCGCGCACCAAGTGGCCCGCAGGCCATCGACAAGGCCGCCGATCCAATCATCGTGCATCCGGATGTGCGGCGCATGCTGTTGACCATGAAGGCCTTGAATGAAGGGGGGCGGGCATTTTCCAGCTATGTGGCCCTGCAACTCGATACCGCCAAGTACAGCGAGGACCCGGCAACCCGTTCTCGCGCCCAGGAGCTGGTGTCGTTGCTGACCCCGGTGGCCAAGGCGTTTCTCACCGACATGGGGCTGGAGACCACGTTGCACGGCCAGCAGATCTTCGGCGGCCACGGTTACATCCGCGAATGGGGGCAGGAGCAATTGGTTCGCGATGTCCGCATCACGCAGATCTACGAAGGCACCAACGGTATCCAGTCACTGGACCTGGCCGGGCGCAAGATCGTCGGTAGCGGCGGGGCGCTCTACCGTTTGTTCGCCGCTGAAATCCGCCATTTCACCGCCAACGCCGGCGCTGGACTCGGCGAGTTCTGCAAGCCTTTGAACGCCGCCGTGGACACCCTCGACGAGCTGACGGAGTGGTTGCTGGATCGGGCAACGAACACGCCCAACGAAATCGGTGCCGCCTCGGTCGAGTACCTGCAGGTGTTCGGCTACACCGCGTATGCCTACATGTGGGCGCTGATGGCCCGAGCGGCCAAGGGCAAGCAGGCGGAGGAGGACTTCTACGTCAGCAAACTGGGCACCGCACGTTTCTACTTTGCCCGCCTGTTGCCACGCATCCACTCGTTGAGCGCTTCGCTCAGGGCCGGTAGCGAATGCCTGTACGAGCTGGACGCAACGCACTTCTGATCGAAAGGAAAAGGAACCTCAACCATGATGGCGACAAAAATCATTCCTCCGGCCCAAGGCGCTTATACCTATCCCTTGTTGATCAAGCGATTGCTGCTGTCAGGGGTTCGCTACGAGCCTGGGCGGGAGATCGTCTATGCCGACAAACTGCGCTATAGCTACCAGACGCTCAACCAGCGTATCCGCCGACTGGCCAATGCCTTGACGGCTGCCGGGGTCAAGGCCGGGGACACGGTGGCTCTGCTCGATTGGGACAGCCATCGCTACCTGGAGTGTTTCTTTGCCGTGCCGATGATCGGCGCGGTGCTGCATACCGTGAACATTCGTCTTTCTCCGGATCAGGTGCTCTATACCATGAACCACGCCGAGGATGACCTGGTGCTGGTGCATGATGATTTTCTGCCCTTGATCGAGCCGATCCACGGGCAACTGGGTACGGTCAAAGGTTACCTGCAGCTCACTGACGACACGGCAGCCGAGACGGCTCTGCCGGTGCTGGGTGAATATGAGCAGCTGTTGTCCCAGGCAACGGACCAGTACGACTTCCCTGACTTTGACGAAAACTCGGTGGCCACCCTGTTCTACACCACAGGCACGACCGGGCAGCCGAAGGGGGTCTATTTCACTCACCGCCAACTGGTGTTGCACACCTTGAATGCGGCGGGAACGCTGGGCTCCAGTCTACCGCTGCTACGTTGCGATGATGTGTACATGCCCATCACGCCGATGTTTCACGTGCATGCCTGGGGTGTGCCGTATGTCGCCACCCTGATGGGGCTCAAGCAGGTGTACCCCGGCCGTTACGAACCCAACAGCCTGGTCCGGCTGTATCGTGAGGAGAACGTCACCTTTTCCCATTGTGTGCCGACCATTCTGCAAATGATCCTGGGCTGCGAGGAAGCGGCCAGGACCCGCCTGGATGGCTGGAAAATGCTCCTGGGGGGCAGTGCCCTGACCCTGGGCCTTGCCAGCGAAGCAAGCGCCAGGGGGATTGAGGTGCACAGTGGTTATGGCATGTCGGAAACCTGTCCGTTGCTGTGCACGACTTACCTGCGTGAAGAGGCGCTGGCATTACCCATGCACACCCAGTTGGCCCTGCGCATCAAGACCGGGACGCCGGTGCCGATGGTCGATCTGAAAATCATCGATGCCAGTGGCAATGACGTCGCTCATGACGGTGAGTCCTTGGGTGAGATCGTGGTGCGTGCGCCCTGGTTGACCCAAGGTTACTGGAAGGAACCGGAAAAGGGCGCCGAGTTGTGGCGCAATGGCTGGATGCACACCGGTGACATGGCCTCTATCGACGCCTTGGGCGGGGTGGAAATCAAGGATCGGATCAAGGACGTCATCAAGACGGGAGGGGAGTGGATCAGTTCCCTGGAGCTGGAGAGCCTGATCAGCGAGCATGCGGCGGTCAGGTCGGTCGCGGTGGTGGGCATTGTGGATGAACAGTGGGGCGAACGGCCGATGGCGCTGGTGGTGTGCGAGCCTGGGCAGTATCTCGACCACAAGACGCTGGTGATGCACTTGCAAGCGTTTGTCCTGCAGGGGCGGATCAATAAGTGGGCGATTCCCAAGCAGTTCAAGTTTGTCACCGAGATTCCGAGGACCAGCGTCGGGAAGATCGACAAGAAGCGCATCCGGGAAAGTGAGTTGAGCTGAAGGGCGCATCGAAGGCAGAGGGGCGTCGCCCATTCGAAGTCAATGTGTTCGGCACGGTAGCGGTGACCAAGGCTTTCGTGCCTTACGCGCTACCGTAACGGCAACATGAGTCTGATTCTGATGATGCCGGCATTCTCTCGTCGATATCGGTTGATTGAGTTAAATGAACTTCCGCTCATGCCAAAGGCATTGATACGATGGATTGTTTGGAGTGCCTGTTTTTCTTGGTTTGTTATCTTCTATTTTATTTTCTGTGCGGTGTGGATGTATTTAAAGTATGAATGATCGATAGCGCCGTGTTGGGGGGGAGTTACTACTTATTACATCGAAGGAAAGCTTTATGCGTGCGCAGGGGATGCAGCTCCGTAACGATCATATGCTCTGCCTTGCATCGGGTCAGAGAGCCCTTCGACGAGCCTGTACCCATGCGTTACAATAGGCACATGTGCATCTACTGAGGCCTGCCATGTCCCATAAAGACAAGCTCCTATGGCTCATCGAGCAAGCTGACATTACCCAGGCCCGGGCGGCGGAGCTCATTGCTCAAGAAACCAAGCGTCCGTGCAGTGTGCGCAGCGTGCGAGCGTGGCTTGCCGACTCAGAAAAAGCCAGTGCGAGGACCTGTCCAGAATGGGCGATCAACGCACTGGAGAGTCGGTTGCGTTTCCTCAAAATGATTGCTTGAGAGTCGGCACAAGTGCCTTGTGTGACTGCCCATCGCGATCCATTACACAGCACCCAACGGCCTTGGGGCATCACGCAGTATCTATTCGTTGGCGCCCGAATGACTGGAGACACCGCCCATGCTTAAAAACCTGACGTTCGAAGGTGTTGGCCCTGCTGAAAAGCTCGCCATTGACTTCAAGTCGCGCCTGAACTTCCTGACCGGAGACAATGGCCTGGGCAAGAGTTTTGTGCTGGATATTGCCTGGTGGTCGCTTACCCGTACCTGGCCCAGGGAGGGAATGGCCACTCCCCGCAGGGACGCCAAGCGGTCGAGCATCGCTTACTGCTACGAAGGCAGCACCGGCGATTTTGCCTACAAAAGTGACTTCGACCATGAGGCCCAGCAGTGGTCGGTCGAACAGAGCCGCCCGGCGATTCCGGGG
This sequence comes from Pseudomonas sp. MWU12-2319, assembly GCF_023242525.1. Taxonomy (NCBI): domain Bacteria; kingdom Pseudomonadati; phylum Pseudomonadota; class Gammaproteobacteria; order Pseudomonadales; family Pseudomonadaceae; genus Pseudomonas; species Pseudomonas sp. MWU12-2319. Next base: position 55,339 of record NZ_JALJES010000007.1, on the reverse strand, counting down.
GTGGTGATATACGCGGGAGTGGACGGCAGTTTTTCGGTTTGGGACCCGGCTCGCAACTACTGGAAGAGTGACAAGGGAGAGGCGGCGGCACCGAACCGTCCACGAAGCTTTGACTTCTCGCCTGACGCCGTCTGGAACGGATTGCTCTCCAGCGACGGCAAGACCCAGCTGTGCAATGGGCTGATCAGCGACTGGGTGCTGTGGCAGGAAAGCGGCAAGCCCGCTTTCGACGACTTGGTGAAGGTGCTGGATGCTTTGTCGCCCTCTGGCGTAGAAAAGATGAGACCCGGGGAGCCGATGCGGGTGGGCGACAGCGTCAGGGATATTCCTTCGCTGCGCATGCCCTATGGACAAGATGTACCGCTGACCCAGGCGTCGGCGGGAATGCGCCGTATTGCGGCTCTGGCCTATCTGCTGGTGTGGACATGGCGAGAGCATCAGCTTGCTTACGAACGTTATCGAGTCCCACCGGCAAGAGAGATCATCTTTCTCATCGACGAGATCGAGTGCCATTTGCACCCACAATGGCAGCGTCGAATTGTTCCGGCCTTGCTGAATGTCATGAACGCGCTGACCGGTACCCGTGAGGTGCCCGTGCAACTGTTGGCGGCGACCCATTCACCGCTGGTGCTGGCGTCGGTCGAACCGGAGTTTGACGACAATCGTGATTGCATTTGGGATTTCGACCTGGTCGGGACTGAGGTTCACGCTTCGCTCTTTCCGTACTCGCGCAAAGGGGATGTGAATGCCTGGCTATCGTCCGAGGTGTTCAACCTGAAGGAGCCCAGCTCTGTCCCCGCCGAGGAAGCGCTGGAGCGTGCCCGAGCCTTTTTGCGAGAGGTGGCCTCTCAGCCGACACCACTGACGGCCGAGCAACAGAGCACCTTGGCAGAGATTGATTCAGCGTTACGCGGAAGCCTCAGTGATGTCGATTCCTTCTGGATCCGCTGGAGCCATTTCCGCGAGCAGAAGGTGGGCGGCGCATGATTAGAGTTGAACCCGCGGATGAGCCTCAAAGCTTCAATGAACAGGTCAGGAAACCGGGGCTTCGAGCCATTTCTGAAATGGTGGGGGAGCCGGACTTGCCCAAGCGTAGGGGGCGGCCCAGGAAGAAAGTAGCCGAAACACGAGAAGATATTCCGGGTGATGAGTTTCCGCCATTCTGGACTGAAGCCTTACCGGATTTGATGGAGGCATACGGTCGACTGTGCGCGTACGTCTGCATCTACATCGAGCGTGTCACTGGAGGGGGCTCGGTGGATGGACATCCGCAGTCTTCAATTGCACCTCCATAGTAATTGTCTTCTCCATCTTCCACCTCCCACATACTGGTGGTGCAATAGCAGTGTTGGCACTGGTAGTGATACGTAGACATATAGATCGATTCCTAGGCGGCAATGGCTGAGTCAGTCGTTGTGGTGCGAGTAGTCCTCGAAGTATTCTTCTTCGTAATACGGGTCGTGCCGAAAGAATATCGCTGAGATGTTTTGGGCATCTCGCTGACTCAAGCCAAGGCTCGAATTCAACGCCATGGTCTGCTTGGCTGCGGAATCATGGTTGTCATAAGTATGGTGGGTAGCCTGTCCTTCACGGCTACCCTCCTGAACGAGCATCAACCTGTAGATGTTTCGCTCGTTTGGAAGCTCGGTACAGTAGTAACAGTGTCTTTTCGGCAAGACTTTGCCGGTCAGAGCGCGCAAAAATGAGGTCGTGACGCACTCATCTTTGGATGTGACGGATTGCTCGTCCAAAGAATAGAAGGTGAGGCTTTCCGGCTCGCCTGAGTGGGCTGCGTGAAGCTGATAGCTTGGACGTAGCCACCAGAGCCAAATGGTGACTTCTCCTTCTGCTAGCGTGACCTGCACAGGGGGGAGCGCTGTGGAATACCTCCTGTGTTTATGGCGATCAAAACCTACCCAGTCTTCGACAGGATCGACTGAGTCTAACAATGAGAACTTTGAGGCCGCCTCTGAAAAACGATGCTCTGCACTAGCAGCAATTGTTTGAGCCAGCTCTTCGGCAACCTGCTCCATATTCGAGTTGGAACTGCGATCATGTATCAAGTGATAGGAAGTAGCGATCCCTGGCGAACAAACAATCGCAAAGCCCAGGCAAGAGTAAACCCACGTATCATGTGCGACATCAGGTAATTTTGGTGCCTTGGTGCTCATCACGTTCCAGTCACGGAACCCACTTGCACGCGATATAGCGGTCAGCCACTTCCCGAGCGGTATGGCATTGAAGATTTGAGCGTGAGAATGTTTTACGTAGTGGGCTAATTCTTTGGCTTCAGCAACACTTAGAGCAGGCATACCTTTCTCCATGATGAGCACATGTAAGAACGGGGCCTCCCCTTGCCATTCAGTGCTCAGTCAGGAGCGCAGCAAAGAATTGTTCACCAGAGATTTACCGTGCCCAAGAGGGGCGGGAGGGGATGGTTCTCTAAACCGTGGGTGGATGTTATCCATCATTGATTGCTTCCGCAATGCTAGATTTGCAGTGGTTGAATCGTGGAGAATTTTCGAATGACCAAGGGTTGCGCGGTTCAGACCAGTTCAACATGCATCATTCGGATTTTGCTAGAGGTCTGGGCCGCGTGAGCGATGATGAATTGCCGTAACTCAAGGAGTTGGTTTGTGACTATCAGTACCCTGGCTCAGCAACTGCGGAAGGCTCAGCATGTCGTTGTATTCACTGGGGCTGGTGCATCAGCTGAGAGCGGCATCCCGACTTTCAGAGACGCATTGACGGGACTGTGGGAACGCTTTGATCCTGTGCAGCTCGCCACCTGCGAAGCCTTCCGAGCTTACCCATCACTGTGCTGGGGGTAGTACGAGTGGCGCCGGCGGAAGGTTCTCCAAGCGCAGCCTAATGGAGCGCATCTCGCTATCGCCGAGCTCGCCAAGCATGTGCACAAGCTGACGGTGGTCACACAAAATGTGGATGACCTGCATGAACGCGCTGGCAGCCAGGATGTGATTCATCTACATGGCAGCCTGCATTCGCCTCGGTGCATCGACTGTGGGCAGGCGTATACCTTGCCTCTCACGTCTGACGCCCTGCCTGAGGAGGGGAGTCGGATTGAGCCACCGCGATGCAGTGCGTGTAGCGGGTATGTCCGGCCAGGCGTTGTGTGGTTCGGTGAGATGCTTCCTGAAGATGCATGGAGCGCCGCGCTCGCAGCTGCGCAGGAGTGCGATGTCTTCCTGTCGATTGGTACGTCCGGGATTGTCTATCCAGCAGCAGAGCTTCCGCTACGTGCCTTGGGGCACGGTGCGACTGTGGTTCACATTAACCCGGTGCGTTTCGAGATCAGCACCCAGGAGCATTTTCTCCAGGGCCCTGCTTCAATGATGATGCAGAGCCTGCTTCGCGAAGCCTTAGGCGACCATACCGTCTCGTAGTTGGATGGCTACTTCCGGTAGATCCGTTTTGGGCTTGACCCCTTCGGGGCACGGCTGTCGTGAACCAAACCCCGGACAAGCCGGGTTTTGGCCCTCCGGGCGTCCATCCTCAAGCCTTTGGCCCACTGGCCGGCGCGCTCCGCTTGCGATGTAGGGAAGGCCACAAATAGATAATCCTGACACCAAGAGTCTGTTCATTCATAACGCAGTGGCTCAGTGAGTGCCAAAAGCTGCGAGCGCGGCACGAGTTCAGGCTGGCTCATCTTTGTGAGGTATCCACTTGGGCTTGGCTACTCGTGATCCAAAAACGAACCTGCCTATTGATACTGTCTGGGCGCCAAGTTCCAGCAAGGAGCGGTCGAACACTGGCGACAGCGCACTATGCGCCTGAATCATTTCCTCCTGTCCTGGGCTTTGGGCAATGACAGCGCCATAGCCGAAGCGACAGGTTTGGGTGTTTACATAATGTACCCATTCAACGTCTGGTATCTCACCATGCATGAGCCCCTCCGAGCAGTAGCGCTCTCGGTAGTCTTTGGTTCCAAGCAAAATCATGTTGGGACTGATGGGAAACTGGATTGCTATCGGCCCATCAGGGGAAATTGCATAGGGATTCTGGCTTTCGATTGGGATTGATGGGTCGTACCAAACGACTGGATTGTCGCTTGTGAGAAACGGTATGTCTGACGTGTTATGGATAATGGCAAGGCCAACCGTATCAAAAAGCTCCCCGATTTTTTTGATAAGGCCGGGCATCGCATGAATGCTTTGATGAGGGTCGATGGACACCTCGACCTTGTCGAGGATGTCTTCGAAACCTCGGGGTGGTGGTGAAAGCTTTCCGCTCCTCACTAGCGCTTTCATTGTGTCCTTAACGGTTGCCGCCAACCCCGCCTCAAAAGCATCTCGCGCCGCAGGCACTCGAGCCCGCTGTAGCGCAACAAACTGGATGAAGGGCTCAATTTGATCGTTTATGGACTCTTTCCGAGCCAGCCTTTCAACGAGGGACGGCCATGCGGACTCTACTTCACAGAAGATGTCCTCGAGAGTGTTATTGTCCTGACCGCCTTCGGGCAACGGTTGCGAATAGTAATAGCGCTCAAACTGTGTTGTATCTGGCCTGGCGGGAAGCGCTCGTCCAGGGTTGTCTTTACGATAAACGAGAACTTGGCCGCCCTGATTCGCGAACGCTTTGAGATACGCTTTAGGGACAAAGTGGTGGCGTTTTTTTTGCTGAGTTGAGTTCACTGCTCACCTAGATATCGAGAAAAAATACGACGCTCACTGAATGCTCCACAGCAAGGTATCAGAGCTCCTCATCTTCACCACGAATCCAATGGTGATCAGGAGCGATCAGTGTGCCGATAACGCCATCAGCCTGCTTTCTCAGGATTTCCTCATACTGAGAAATTGCCAGTGCGAGCATCTGGATTGCAGATCTCGCGACTCGCAGAGCACTCAGAGCCTCGTCGACAAAATCAGTGTGGTTGAGATGCTCAATTTCTGGAGCCTGCCTCGCTAACGCAGGATCACCAAGATCATGCAGCACCAGGAATCGGTGTGTACCCGAATTTCGCAGATTTTTCTGTGAGCGGAGAATTCCATCTGCGCCGTCATAGTCTTCTGCCAGCTCGACCAATCCGTACATTGCGTATACGCCTGCCCGAATCAGCCCCTCAACTTTCTCTACAAGCCGAGAACCTGTTTTCTTGTCGTCGGGATCCCGCCATAGCCTCCCGAAGCTCACTTTTTTTGGCGGTAATCCGAGCTCGAAATAGAAGTTTGCCGTTACGGCTACCTTGTCGAGCAGATCAAGGGCTGTCCGGTGCGCCAGTATAAGTGCCGAGGTATCAGGGCCGTATAAAGCATAGTCAAGAGTGTCTGAAAATTGCCCCGTCTTTGGCCAAACGCTTTCGTCTCTTGCACGCCATGCTAATTCTCGGGCGAGCAAAAAATCGCCTTTCAGCATATTGAACATGGCAAACAGTGGCGGAGGGCTGACTCCTTTTTCTGGCTCACGCTCAAGGATGCCTGGGAGCGTGAGCCAATCAAGCTTACCCAAAGATGGATCAACGAGTTCGACAGCTGGAGCAAGTGTGAGGCGCTCGTCCTCCACCCACCTGATAAATGGGTCGGTATGCTCAGACCGAGATGGCGGATCACTCAGCTCACTGGCGAGCGCTTCGACTTTGGCCACCACGTTCGCCCCGGCGTATTGGAGAATCCGCTCCTTATTTCGAAGCGCCTGCCTGGCTAGCATCACGGCTTCCATGTGGGTTAGCTCTGAGCAACCTCCACGCTCGAAGAGCCACATTAAATCCAACGCCGCGCAAAACGCGGCGACACCGTTCGTTGGATCAATCCTCAATGCGGAAAGGCGTGCATCAATTTAACGGGGAGTTGGTGTCCGGTCTGGTAGGGGCAAGTCCAGAAAGCTCCAGCATCACCTTTCTCCTGATGTCGCTCAAGCGCTTGGCGCCCTTCTAGAGGCCCTCCAGACTCAGGCGCTTTAGGCCGCCTCATCGGAGCTTGGGCTCAACTTGTCACCTCCAAGGGGTCAGTTTTGGGTTGGCGTTGACATCAACTCAATGAGTGGTGTTTCCACCGGCTCCGATGAACCCATCAATCCCTTCTTCGTTTATAGCCCGCATTGCTTCCGCGAATGCTAGATCCGCTGTCTCGAAGGAATTTTCCCAGCAAGTGGAGTTCCAGTGCTCATCGACAATCTCGATCAGCCAACCGCCCTCACCATCTTCATAAACCTGAACCTCGACAGTCTTCCCGTCTACCGTAACTTTCTGTTCCATTTCAGCTCTACCTGCACACTTTAGCTCGACAGGGTAGCGCGTAGAATTCCTATGGACCAGCCCAGAAGGCAGGACTGAATTTTGAGAAAATTTGTGAGACTCCTTGTTAAGGTGCGGACGCCATGATCATCTCAATATCGCTGACTGGGCAATGTACCTGCGCAAACTAACGAGCTCGAATCAGCTCTGGCAAACACTCCCCGTCTGCTCGATACCGGCGTTTTTCAAGGTAGTTGTCGCGTCACCGTCTAACTATGCCGCTCTTTTCTCGACCTGCGGCTCCCGATCAGGGGTCAACAGCACCGTACCCATCGGCTCCCAGTTTCGCGTCTGTCCAGACCAGCGTTCCGGGCTTTTCTCCCGGGCTTGCTCGTACAGCTCATGACGCCGAGCCAGGATCTGATGATCCTGACCACGGTGTCGTTCGGCCGGGGTCACGAAGCGGATTCGGCTGTGTCGGTGCTCGTGGTTATACCAACGCATGAAATCCCTGACCCAGGCGCGGGCGGCGTCCAGGCTGGCAAAGCCATCTGCCGGCCATTGCGGGCAGTATTTCAACGTCCGAAACAGTGATTCCGAGTACGGGTTGTCATTGCTCACTCGCGGTCGGCCACGTGACGGCGTGATGCCCAGCTTATGCATTTTGCTCAACAGCGTCAGCGATTTCATCGGGGCCCCATTGTCCGAGTGCAGCACCAGTGGCTCGTGCAAACACTGCTCACCGATCACGCTACGTTGCAGTAGCGCAGCCGCCTTCTCGCCACTTTCCTCTTCGTAAACCTCCCAGCCCACGGCCTTGCGGCTGTAAATATCCTCGATCAGGTACAGGTAGTAATACTGACCGCGTACCGGAGACGGCAGGTAGGTGATGTCCCACGACCACACCTGGTTGGGGCCTTGGGCCGCGTGAGTCGTCGGTGCGGTGTGGCGCCGGGGACGCTGGCTACGACCACGATGCTGTTGCTGACCCGCCGCACGCAGCACCCGATAAAACGTCGCTTCCGACGCCAGATAGCGCTGTTGGTCGGCCAGCCTCGGCACGATCTGGCTGGGCGGCAAATGGGCGTAGCCCGGGCTGTTGCACAGCTCCATGATCGCTTGTCGTTCGACCTCGCTCAGCGCATTGCGCGGCTTGGGCCGTGCCGTGGTCGTTCGGGCGTCCGCCTGAACAGCCTCGGTTTCAGTCCAGCGCTGCACGGTTCTGAGCGAGAGACCGACTTCCTGGCAGGCCTTGATTTTCCGGGCGCCGGCCATCCGCGCCTCACTCAACCAGGTCACCAGTAACTGCCGTTCCGGCAAGGCGGTCAGTTGTCCTCGTTGTCGATCCCCCAGTAATCGTTGAGCTTTTTTCGCAGCACCAGCAACGCGGCGGTTTCAGCCAGCGCCTTGTCTTTGCGGCGCAGTTCGCGCTCCAGTTCCTGGATGCGTTTCTTGTCCTTGCGGGCTTGCTCGCGATCGTCTTTTTGCTGGGCTTTGTCTGCCTTCTGGCCGTTGATGCAGGCTTGCCGCCACGCCTTGATTTGCTCGGGGTACAGGCCTTTGCGACGGCAGTATTCAGCCAGTTCAATTTCGGACAAGCCGGCGGTTTCAAGGACGACGGCAAACTGGGTTTCGGCGGTCCAGTTCTGGGCCGGTGGGGTGTTCTCGGACACTGCGTTTCCTTCAGAGCGGGCCTTTCTGCGCCAGTTGGCCAATGACATGTCACTGACCCCTTCGCGCCGAGCAACCTCGGCCATCGACAGGCTCAGTGGGGGAAGCAGCATCTTGAGCAATGCGGCTTTGCGTTCCGGTGAATAGTACGGCACGAACAGTCTCTTTCCGCCCCCGATCTGCGTTTTCAGGAAAATTCGGAGAGGCGACAACTATCCTGACACCGGGGGATACCCTCGCGTTCACCTGCTCCAAGCCCGTCATCCCCGAAGCTCCATACAAACCCACGCTGTTTGCCATCCAACCGGGCATCACTGCTCAGGATGCACTGACCTACGTTTCCAATTTGCTGGAAACGGCAGAACTCAATGGCGATGAAATCAGCCTGCATACCAACCCCGTCGAGCGAGCGTTGTTCTGGGGCATGCTGCATTCGGTGGAAGTGGCGCGGGCAGTGGTGGATGCGCTGCTTGAGGGGGCATCCCCATCCCGTCAGCTATTGTCCGCGTTGGATAACCGCCCGATTGATTGAGGTCGTTGCGCTGAAAGAGATCAAGCACTTGGCAGCTTGATCTCTTTTAATTACTCGATGAACACAATTGAGGTCCAACGCAATGGGCGCTATCAGCCTTGAAGCCAAGAAGGCCTATGCGGCCAGGACTCGCCAATCCAACTACGCGGCCAGTCTGCGTCTGGAAGGCTTCAAAACGACCCCCGCAGATGGTGAGAAAAGCCTGCCGTCGTGTGAGGAGGTCCTGGATTCTTTCTCCAAGAACTCAAGGCGAACCAAGTGAAAGAGCATTTTCCGTAATTTCCTATCGGTGTTGGTCGCCATGTAGGACATTTCTGGTAGTTGGTTGGGATCTGGAGCAAACAGCGGTATTGCTCTTCTTTTCGCTCTTTATCTGTCTTTATATCTGACGCCATCTTTCATACATCAAGGATGTGAAGCATGGCGAACGGATTCATCAATGAAAAGACCATTCATTACCCCAGCCTAAAAAACCAACTGTTGATACAGCGCGGTTCACATGCACAGACCAAGTTCGACACGATCAATAGCCACCTGCGCCGCTCGATGGTGACACCGGGACAATTGGTGATCGTTCCCGATGACAGCACGGCGTCCTGCACCTTCGAAGAAGCCTGGCTGATGACCCGGGCACGGGAAATCGATCTGGCCTTGAGCCTCGACCCCAAGGCCGGTGTCGAGGTTCTGAACAACTATGATTTGTTACAGGGCTTGCTGGGCTATAGCTCGATTGGCATCGGCAGCACCACAGCGGCCTGGGGGCGGCATTTGACTGGGGTCGAGGAAACCTTGAAGGACATCGAAAAACTGCATCAGCAGCATTTAAAAGGCGGCAGCTCGGCCAGGAGCGAATTTATCGTCAAGCGCCAGGCCCTGTTCCAGAAGCTGGACACTCAACTCTAGGGCGTGGGCCATTACGGCACCAGCCTGCGACACAACGAGTCGATCAAGAAAATGCTCGGCATTTCCACCCAACGCTACCTGCATCGCCAGACCATCGACGGCTATGCGCAGCGGATCAACAAGATTGCCAGCACCTCGCGTTTTCTGAGCAAAGGCGGCTATGTGGGCATGGCCCTGGACGTGGGGGCGGCGGGGCTGGCGATTCAGGAGGCGTGTTCGACGGGGCGGGAGGAGCAGTGCAGAAAGGCCCGGTATGTGGAGGGCGGCAAGGTGGCGGGAGGAATTGCTGGTTCTCACTTCGGAGGAAAGCTTGGGGCGCGTGCAGGGGGATTGGTGTGCGCGGTTGGGTTGGGTGTTGTATCGGGCGGGTGGGGAGCATTGAGTTGCGGAATTATTGGTGGGGTCGTAGGTGGATATACTGGCGGAATAATATTTGGAGGGCTGGGAGAGCTTGCGGGTGATTTGATTTATGAGGGAACGCATTGATGATGACGTTGGAGGCGATGAGTGTTTTTCTACTTCTGTTTCTATTGTTCTTTAGTCTTGGCTTGTCAGCCTATATCACTAAAACAAAGCTGGATTTGGTCGAAGCCTATTTCGATAATAACGAAATGATGATCGGTGACCGCAAGTGGTGGGGCGGCAAGTCTTACAAACATCGCTCAATGAGGTTATGTCTGATCGGCATTGTTATCATGTTTCCCAAGATGTTCATCTGGCGGGGACTCATCACCCAGCGAGAGCTCGACGCCATACCACAGGGGCTCAAACGATGGAGCAAAGCACCTTTGTATCTTGAGCTTCCTCTATTCTTCGGCATGATTGCCTTTTGGATATGGCACCCATTTCTGTGAGATGGGCAGTGCGCAAGTTCACGCTGAGCAACTGGCCGACGTATCACGCCGGCGATGTCATTGTCAGCCTGGATGCGCGGGTCAGCGGGGCAGGCAAGAGGTAGACTGCTGGTTTATCCTTCGTCCGGAGTAGCTTCCCCTTGGAACTCAAGCAACTGCGCTATTTCGTGAAGATCGTCGAGCACGGCAGCCTTGGCCGTGCCGCATTGGAGCTGGACGTCGGCGTCTCAGCACTAAGCCAGCAGGTCGGCAAGCTTGAGAGTGAACTGTCGACTCGCCTGCTAAACCGTACCAGCACCGGCGTGACACCGACCAGCGCCGGGTTCGCCTTCCTGCACCACGCCCAACTGACCTTGCGCCAGGCGGAGAACGCGATCCTGGCAGCACATCGCGGACGCATGAGCGGATACGTCAGTGTCGGTCTGCCACCCACCACCGCCACGGTTCTGGCGCTGCCATTGATCAATGCAATGCGCGAGCGTTACCCAGACATCCAGTTGCACCTGGTGGAAATGCTATCCGGGCACCTCGCGGCGCAGCTCAATGCACGACAGATCGATCTGGCCATCCTGTTTCAACTCGAAGGCGGCAAGCGCTGGAGTGTGACGCCGTTGCTGGACGAAAAACTATTCGTGATTACCTCCCGGGAGCTGCCAGGCGCACCGCGTGGCGACAGCGTGCAACTGGCAGATCTTGGTCAACTGCCGCTGGTGATGCCCAGCTCTCAACATGGGCTGCGTACGACTCTGATGACTGCATTTGAACGCTCGGGCGTGACGCCCAACATCATCATGGAGATAGACGGGCTGGTCGTGCTGATGAACGCGGTACGGGCCGGACACGCCGCTACGATTCAACCAGGTGCCGCCGCAGCATTAGAAGGGGAGTCGGGACTGTCACTGGTACAGATCGCTGATGCGCACGTTGGGCGTAGGAATTTGCTGGCGACTCTTGCTGACGACGAACTGTCTCCGGCTGCTCTGGCGACGCGGGTCGTGATAACCGATGTAGTGCGACACCTGGTCAATGATCGGCAGTGGCCCGGAGCGCGTTTGATCGAGGAAATTTGAGACTTGGAACCCTATCACCGTACCTATGCCTTACAGGCAATGCCGCCCACTCAATAGTTGTTCGCTTCGCATAACCGTTGCGATCAAAGGGGCCGTTGCCCGAAGAAAGTTCACTTCCCCCCTTTAGCAAAACTAAAGCCCCCATGTAAAAACCCGCCTTTCGCCCCCTTGGGTGCCGCACTACTGTTCGCCCACTCGCCAGCAGCAACTCGTTCCCGTCTGCTTGCGAATTGAGGAGAAACGATGGTCGATGTTTTGGTTATAGGTGGCGGTAACGCGGCCTTGTGCGCGGCGCTGATGGCGCGGGAAGCCGGTGCCAGCGTGATGTTGCTGGAAAGCTCGCCAAAGGTCTGGCGTGGTGGTAATTCACAGCACACGCGCAACCTGCGCTGTATGCATGATGCGCCGCAGGATGTGCTGGTCGGCGCGTATCCGGAAGAAGAATATTGGCAGGACTTGCTCAAAGTTACCGGCGGCATAACCAATGAAAAATTGGCACGCATCGCCATTCGCGCCTCTTCCTCGTGTCGTGACTGGATGCGATCCCACGGCGTGCATTTCCAGCCGCCGCTGTCCGGCGCGTTGCATGTAGCGCGCACCAATGCGTTCTTCATGGGCGGAGGCAAGGCGCTGGTCAACGCGTACTTTCGCAGCGCCGAACGCCTGGGCGTCAAGATTCGCTACAACGCTCAAGTCACCGATATCGAGCTGCAGGATGGAAAGTTCGTCGCCGCGCATATAGGCGAACGCGAGGTCGATGGGCGGCATTTGCCTGCCGAACGCGTTGAGGCCCGCTCCTGCGTTCTGGCAGCCGGTGGTTTCGAATCCAACCGCGAATGGCTGCGCGAGGCTTGGGGTCAAAACGAACGTGGCGAATGGCCGTCGGATAACTTTCTGATCCGTGGCACGCGTTTCAATACCGGGGTGTTGCTGCGCCGCATGCAGGATCTCGGCGCTGACATCATAGGTGATCCGACACAGGCGCACATGGTTGCCATCGATGCCCGGGCGCCGCTTTACGACGGTGGGATCTGCACCCGCATCGATTGCGTGTCGCTGGGCGTGGTGGTCAACCACGACGGCGAGCGCTTCTACGACGAAGGCGAAGATTTCTGGCCCAAGCGCTATGCAATCTGGGGGCGGCTGGTGGCCGGTCAACCCAACCAGAAGGCGTATTCGATCATCGACCAGCAGGCGATCGGCCGCTTCATGCCGCCGGTTTTCCCTGGTGCCAAGGCCAACTCGCTGCAAGAGCTCGCGCGTCTTCTGGATTTGCCAGAAGCGCAGTTCATGCAAACCATCGAAAGCTACAACCGTGCCTGTCAGGTCGGCACTTTCGACCACACCGCTCTGGACGACTGCCATACCGAAGGTCTGACACCTGCCAAGACACACTGGGCACGGCCTTTGGTCAAACCGCCGTTTTATGGCTATCCGCTTAAACCCGGTGTGACCTTCACCTACTTGGGTTTGGCCACCGACGAAACGGCGGCTGTGCACTTCAAAGGCAGAGCCAGTCCGAATCTGTTTGTCGCCGGAGAAATGATGGCGGGCAATGTGCTGGGCAAGGGCTACACCGCCGGCATCGGCATGGCCATAGGCACTGCTTTCGGGCGTATTGCTGGCGTTCAGGCGGCGGCCTCGGTGGGTTTCGGCCCTTCTACTGTGATATCGGAATCTCGACATGCAACTGTTTGATCCCCAAGCGTCCAGCCAACTGATCCCAGTCCTTAATCTGGAGGAAAGTGAAGTTGAGCGGCAGATGACCATCTGCAATGCCTGTCGCTATTGCGAAGGTTTCTGTGCGGTGTTTCCGGCCATGACCCGGCGTCTGGAGTTCACGCAGGCAGACATCCATTACCTGGCGAACCTATGCCACAACTGCGGCGCTTGCCTTTCGGCGTGCCAGTACGCCGCGCCCCATGAGTTTGCGGTCAATGTGCCTAAAGCAATGGCCAAGGTGCGTCTGAACACTTATGCCGAGTACGTTTGGCCGCAGCCTTTGGGCAAGCTTTACCAACGTAACGGTCTAACCCTGGCTCTGGCTTCGGGTGGCGGGTTGGCGTTGTTTCTGTGCTTGACCCTGGTGGCGATGGGTAACCTGTTCACGGCCATGCCGGGGGGCAATTTCTACGGTATTTTCCCGCACAACACACTGGCCCTGATGTTTGGCGCGGTGTTCGGCTTTGCGGCACTGGCGCTGACAATCGGAGTACGACGCTTCTGGCGTAACGTCTCACCTGCCGACGCGCCGCTGCCACTGAAAACCTCTGCCGCCCTGGAGGCCACGGCCAACGTCGCACAGCTCAAGTATCTGGACGGCGGCCACGCAGAAGGCTGCAATAACGACGATGACAAATTCACTCTATGGCGCCGTCGCTTCCACCACTTCACCTTCTACGGCTTTCTGCTGTGCTTCGCCGCCACGGCAGTGGCCACGCTCTATCACTTCCTGCTCGACTGGTCTGCCCCATATCCGATCTTCAGTCTGCCGGTGATGCTCGGAATCCTCGGCGGTATCGGTCTGCTGGTGGGCCCGGCCGGATTGCTATGGATGAATCTGCGCCGCAACCCGGAACAGGGCGACGGGAACCAGAAACCCATGGATCGCGGATTTATCGCGCAGCTGTTGCTGGTCAGTTCCAGCGGCCTGGCGTTGCTTGCTTTACGCGAGACCAGCGCCCTGGGCCTGCTGCTGGCAATCCACCTGGGGCTGGTGATGGCGTTCTTTCTGACCATGCCCTACAGCAAATTCGCCCACGGTATCTTCCGTAGCGCCGCGCTACTCAAGTACGCCATCGAAAAACGGCTACCCAACCCGATCAACGCCGGCAGTGACTGACCGTCACGACCTCTATTCCAATAACAATATCGAGTAGCACCGTAACCATGGTCAAAATAAAAACGGAAAACACCCGATCCCGGACGTCAAAATTCGGCGCTATCATAAGGGTCACCAGCGGCAACTTTCTCGAACAGTTCGACTTCTTTCTGTTCGGGTTCTACGCAACCTACATATCCCAGACGTTCTTCCCCGCAAGCAGTGAGTTCGCCTCGCTGATGATGACCTTTGCCGTATTCGGTTCGGGTTTCCTGATGCGTCCATTGGGCGCCATTGTGCTGGGCGCCTATATCGACAAGGTGGGGCGTCGCAAGGGGTTGATTGTGACGCTGTCGATCATGGCATGCGGCACGGTTCTGATCGCATTGGTACCGGGGTATGCCAGCATTGGTGTCGCGGCACCGATTCTGGTGCTGTTGGGTCGATTGCTGCAGGGCTTTTCGGCGGGTGCGGAACTGGGCGGTGTGTCGGTTTATCTGGCCGAGATCGCAACGCCGGGTCGTACGGGTTTCTACACCAGTTGGCAGTCGGCCAGCCAACAGATCGCGATCATCCTTGCGGCGGCGTTGGGCTATGGGATCAACGCCTACCTGAATGCAACCGAGATAGCGGCGTGGGGCTGGCGCATTCCGTTCTTCATCGGCTGCGTGATCATCCCGTTCATTTTCATCATTCGTCGTTCGTTGCAGGAAACCGAAGCGTTCAAGACTCGTGCGCATCATCCAAGTACTGCCGAAGTGTTTCGCTCCATGAGGGAAAACTGGCGCACAGTGCTGGCGGGCGGACTGTTGGCCTCGATGACCACGACTACCTTCTACCTGATCACCGTATACACCCCGACATTCGGAAGAACGGTGCTGCACTTGAGCACCACTGATAGCCTGGTGGTGACGTTGTTTGTGGGTCTCACCAACTTTATTTGGTTGCCCATCGGCGGTGCGATTTCAGATCGAATCGGCCGTCGTCCACTGCTGTTGGCGATCTCGCTGCTGTGCATTTTCACAGCGTATCCGGCCATGCATTGGCTGGCTGAAGCCCCCAGTTTCGAGCGATTGTTGGTGGTCTTGCTGTACTTCTCGTTTTTCTTCGGCGTGTACAACGGTGCAATGGTCGCGGCCTTGACCGAAGTCATGCCACAGAATGTGCGGGTGGTCGGGTTTTCTTTGGCCTTCAGCCTGGCGACCGCAATTTTTGGTGGGTTTACCCCGGCGATGTCGACCTTTCTGGTGCAGTCGACCGGCGACAAGGCGTCTCCGGCCTATTGGTTGATGTTCGCAGCGTTGTGCGGGTTCTCGGCAACGATGGTCTTGTATCGGCAACGTAATAGGTCTGCGAAAAAAAACGGGCCGCCCCCAAAAAGGGGATTGTCGCGAAAAACGCCTGACCAGGTGGTTTAGCGTGGCAGCGAATTTTCACGCGATATCTGAGCAAATATGGCAATTGAGCCTGGCCTGTACAATCGGCTGTTAGATTGCCAGCCGTTGAGTTCAGGGATGACAGGAGCAGTGCCAGTGCAAGGAAGCACAGATGAAAGAGCCTTGGCTCTGGCTGTAGTCGGAAGGGGCTCGGGATAGGCGCCTTGCGATATTCCTTCGTTGCGCATGCCCTATGGACAAGATGTGCCGTTGACCCAGGCATCGGCGGGGATGCGCCGTATCGCGGCACTGGCCTATCTGCTGGTGTGGACATGGCGAGAGCATCAGCTTGCTTACGAACGTTATCGAGTCCCACCGGCAAGAGAGATCATCTTTCTCATCGACGAGATCGAGTGCCATCTGCACCCACGATGGCAGCGTCGAATTGTTCCGGCCTTGCTGAATGTCATGAGCGCGCTGACCGGCACCCGTGAGGTGCCCGTGCAACTGTTGGCGGCGACCCATTCACCGCTGGTGCTGGCGTCGGTCGAACCGGAGTTTGACGACAATCGTGATTGCATTTGGGATTTCGACCTGGTCGGGACTGAGGTTCACGCTTCGCTCTTTCCATACTCGCGCAAAGGGGATGTGAATGCCTGGCTATCGTCCGAGGTGTTCAACCTGAAGGCGCCCAGCTCTGTCCCCGCCGAGGAAGTGCTGGAGCGTGCTCGAGCCTTTTTGCGAGAGGTGGCCTCTCAGCCGACACCGCTGACGGCCGAGCAACAGAGCACCTTGGCAGAGATTGATTCAGCGTTACGCGGCAGCCTCAATGATGTCGATTTCTTCTGGATCCGCTGGAGCCATTTCCGCGAGCAGAAGGTGGGCGGCGCATGATTAGAGTTCCCTTTCTGCTTTCTGTGCAGCCATTTCTCCGTGAATTGTTTCCGACAATCCGTCAGACGCGCCGCGACAGGAGCACCAGGTCGGCCGCTTCCTCAGCGTCTTTGAGGAGCGTCGTGCGCGGTGTGCCCATCTGCGCACGCATGGTCAGCCCACGCGCTAGATCCGTGACTTGGATTGCACGCGCGGTTACGGGAAAGTCAGACGGGATTTCTCCCGCGCTGATCCCGTCCCGGAAACGGCCTTCCACTAGCGTCACCGCGCCAGCTCCCGCGTTCTGCAGGAACTGCCGGACCTCGGGGTCGTTCACAAGCGGCGCGACGCACACGAGAAGACAGCCTGGTGCAGAACCTTTCTCGGTCGCACTTTCTACGGCCTGCCTCAGGAAGCTGGTGAGCGAGTCGCGAAGAGTCCCTGGCGATAGGAGTGCCTTGGCTGCGAGAGCACCTTTCTTCTCCGCATACGCCCTGAGAGTACGCAAGAATATCGTCCGCTTGTCCCCAAAGACGGCATACAGGCTCGGCCGTCCCACACCCATCCCGGCGACGAGATCGTCGATCGTCACTCCGTCGTAGCCCTTCGACCGAAACACCTGGGTCGCCTTTTCCAGCGCCCCCGCTTCGTCGAAGCTGCGCGGTCGGCCCCGCGGCCTAGCTGTATTTTGAATCATTTAGTTCAAAACTCGTTGACAATGGTTGTTTTGCAAATATATAACTGAATAGTTCTAAATTGGCAAGCCGGCTCCGGCTTCGCGGGGCTTCACGTTTCACCACGGAGACACCTATGGAACATTCGATCGCACTCGTCACCGGCACCACCTCCGGGCTCGGTTATGCGGCAGCCCGCACTCTTGCCGGAGAGGGCTGGCGCGAGATCATCGTCACCGGGCGCAGCCTGGCCCGGACCCAGGAGACGGCCGCTCAGCTCGCGGCGCAGACCAAGGCGCAGGTCTTCACGCCGCTGGAGCTGGATCTGAACTCGCCGGCCAGCGTCGAGTCCGCCCTCGCCGAGCTGGTCAAGCGCGGTCGGCCGATCGATTTCCTGCTGCTCAATGCAGGGATGGTTCCAGGCAAGGAGCGCGTGATCACGGCCGCAGGCGTCGAGGCTTCCCAGGCCCCGCTGGTCGGCCATCATCAACTGACGGTCGGCTTGCTTCACGCCAACCTGCTGAGCCCCAACGCACGGATTGTTATCGCCGGTGCGGAGCCTGCCCGAGGGGGCGTACCCATGTTCCGCTACACCGACGTGCCAGCCTTCGCGGCCAAGTACTACCGGGGTGACCAAACCGCCGCTGTGGAAGCCTTGATCCGCAACGGGCCGAACGTGAAGTACGTGCCCAACAATGCGTATGCCGATGCGAAGCTGATTGTCGCTTGGTGGGTCGCGGCGCTGGCCCGCCGGCTACCTTCCGGCATGGCCGTATACGCCGTGTCGCCCGGTGCCGCGACCGCTACCAAGGTTTCGCGACAAGCTGGCCTGGCCGTGAAGTATCTGTTTATCCCAATCGCGAACCTTATTCCCGGCATGAATCAGACGCCGGAGACTGCGGCCCGTCGGTACCTCCAGGCGTCGGAGTTCGGAACCGACGTCTCAGGGCAATTCTTCGCCTCGGCTCAAGGGAAGTTCTCAGGCCCCATTGAGGCGCAGCGCCACCCACACCTCCACGATCACGCCAGCCAGGAAGCCGCGTGGCAGGCCGTCGTCAAGGTCTCCGGCGTCGACTTGTCCTAGCCTGCATCTTTGGCGATGGCGACCAAGAACTGATCGCCCCGACAGCCTGCCAAGCCTACGTCAAAGAAGTTTCAACACCAGGGTGACCGTGGGGCTGTCTGAGTGCGCGAATATCCAGTTCGGTCACCGCCCCTATAGATTTATTCCTACGTGTTGCACCCTGACAGGCCCTGAGCTGCCCGTCCGTAGGGTTGTTGAAGGCGACGAACTGTCGGTGCACCTGGGTTCACCCCGTTACGTGGCTGCGCGATTGAGCTTTGAATTTCAATCCATTAGGCTTGCTGTCCACAAGGACTGCGGGTAACAAGGGATTGATGGATGGCGACTTTCTACGATTATTTCAAAGAAAATATGGAAGGGCTGGGCCTTCCGGCCCCCGAGTCACTCTTCGGCACACTGTCCGCCGCAGTGGCCACGGCTTCAACGCTACTTACTCAAATAGACAAGTTCGGCAAAGCGGTCACCATCGGCGAATTGATCGGTGCCGGCACTCGCCTTGAACAGCTCGCCATAATCGGCGCTTGCTCGGCAGCGTTTTATGTGGGGGCTGTGATTGGTAGTATCGCTGTCGCTACTGGTCGGAGTCTTGCCGGGGGCTTGTCCATCGCCGATGTGCTGGCCATGGCCCGTACCAACAATCTCGATCGACATTGGCTGAGTGCCTGCCTGATACAGTATCCAGGCGTGTACCAACCTCAATTGCCAGGCCGTCAGTTGTATCGCAACGCCAGGGGCGTCGTATGAAGGACTCCATCCTGCTGCTTCTCACCGCGCTGGTGGTGGCCGCCGTGTCCTGGGCGTTTTGGCATTTTGCTGGCGCTGATGGGTTTGCAGTCTTGAACCTTCTTGCCCTTGTTGCTTTGGCTGCAGATAACCTGCGACTACGTAGAAGGTTGAAGCGGCTGCTCTAAATTCTGCTGTCGTCGCCAGGCTGCGTCTGTTGTGGTTCAACGGTGCCGGGCACTGCATTGGTTTTCTGCTCAGTCCGAACAGGTATCAAGCAATGACCTGAGGGGCTGATACGGCTGTAGAGCTCCATACTCAATGAACGGGAAGATCCGCTTCCCGTTCATCTATCGTTTTAGAGTTGTCAGCTGCTGACGCTGGCCACTTGCCCATCCAGGACCGAGTCCATTTTGAGCTGTGCCAACTCGATCAGATGCACCACACCCATCGCGACCTTACGGTTCGAGCCGATCTGGTTGTCAGCGTTTTCATAGGCTGTGGCCGCCGCGGATTGCAGAATCGAATAGACGTTGACCAGGGTGTCTTCCTGATTCTTGGGCTCATTCAAATGATCACGCAACATGGTGACGGGGGGAGGTTTCGAGCCTACGTCCGGGCCGAGGTTGTAGTAAGACAGGGCTCGGTCGGCGATACGAGGGTCGATGCTTTCAATGTTGGATATTGCAGGCGGATTGGGGGTTACTTTGAACATATTCGCACTTCCAATGTTAAGTGGAACTGCCAGTCATCGCGACTAAACGAGGGGGTGGCAGCTGTACACAGGTTAGTCGACCGGAACATTGGGAACCCGGCGCGCCCGAGGGCGCCCTGCGCACAGCCACCATAAAGCAGGGCAAGAAAAATCGTGCCCGACAGGGAGGTGACGCTTGTGCGCCCAATGTAGAACTTCCGGGCGACTAAACCCGATCACTGATGAGCAGTGACGAGTCGAAGCCTAGCGGCGGGAGCAGGCGCAAACAAGCGGTCAGGATTTTCTAGGAAATTTCAGTCAAGGGAAAGAGAGATCTCTTGCGCTCCGCTGAAATGACAAGCTTCCGTGAGGGGGGAGAGGGCGGTTGGCCGTATAGTCCCGCCTGTAGCTCCCTTGAAAGAATCTGGGGAGCGCTGCGTCGTAGCTCCCGACCCTGGTCAATCAAGAGTGCGCCCAGCCTGGCGCTTCGCTAATCTGCGGGTACTGTGGAGTCAACCGTGCCGTACAAGGACGAAACCGATGATCAAGCGTATTGGTGAGACAGAAATCAAACCGGTTCACAACGCTTCCTGCCACTGTGGGGAGGTGGTGCTTGAGCTGGAACTACCGAACGGCGTGGTTGATCCGAAACGATGCAACTGTTCACTTTGCAAGAGGCGAGGCGCCGTTATGGGCACCGTTCCCCTCACGGGCCTGAAGATCCTGAAAGGGGCCGACGTGCTGAAGAGTTATCGCTTCAATACCCAGCAGGCCTGCCACTATTTCTGTTCCGTCTGTGGGGTGTACACCCATCACATCAGGCGAATCGATCCGTCACAGTGCGCCTACAACGTTGGCTGCTTGGACGGTGTTGACCCTGCAGACTTGGGCATGGTGCCGGTGAGTAACGGACGTAACCACCCGTTAGACAAAAAGTAAGCTGACCCAAACGTATGAGAAGATCATCGTGGCGTCCTCACCCTGAATACCCATTACCCACCACGTGTGAATGTAAAAAATGCACTTAAAGCGATTTAGATGTTTCGGAACAGGCCCGAACAGTGGAAATGAAGCTTTGGTCATTTTTCAAAGGGGTTCCTCCGAATGGTCGGTCGCTGAGCGGCAAAAATTCGCAGCCGAACAGAAGGCCAATGCCTGCGTCTTCATCAACACAATGGAGGACGGTATCGGACCGTGCGTTCTCGATTTTTATTACCCGCATGCTCGAAGTCCCCTCTGTCTGCACGCATCCCTGGCGGCTGCGCATTACATGCAGACCCATCATGTCGCTGAGTATTCAGGGTCAGCACTGACGTCCATGAGCAAACAGGTATTGACCTTTGCGCACGCAGGAAATGAACTGCATATCAGCGTCGAGCCTGATCATGTGAAAAGGCCTGCGCCCACCATCGGCGCCGTTGCAGAACTGCTTGGCTGCACGGAATCAGCGATCAAGACCCCGGCGGCCATCGCATCAATCGGCAGCCCCAAGCTATTGGTTGAAATGGTTAGTCCCGAGGCGTTGTACACATTGCGCCCCCACCTGAATGGGATTGTCGCATGGGGGAAGGGGGCCGCCGTGAGCGGCATTTACGCCTACGCGCACCGCGAAATGAATCAGTACGAGGGACGTAATTTCAATCATCTGGAGGAGAGCCTGGAGGATGCTGCAACGGGGGTGGCCGCAGGCGCGCTCAGCGTACTCCTGGCAAGAAACATCATCCTGCATCAAGGCGTCATGCTGGGTAATAGATGTCAAATCAGCGCGTCGAATTGTGATGGATTGATCAGCGTTGGAGGCCTGGTTTACGAAGCATGACAGCAGCGTTTTCCTGCTACATCGGTTCCACAACCGAAGGAACCGCCTACTCACCTGCGAAGGTGAGTAGGCGGTTCATGAGCCTCAGTCAGGCTGTGGCAGGGAATATAAGTTCGTACTCAATGGGCAGTAGCAAGAGGGTGTAGCTCCTGTCCGCTGCAGTACAGATGCAGAGCTCTGTCTCGTCTCCCGCATCAATGTCATACGTCGAGAACAATCGAGTGCCGTTTCGCAGCGCTTGGAAGTTGGCGAGTTTTTCCTCCTCTTCCACCTCGCCCCAGTCACAGACCCAGTGCCGCATCAGGTACGGAAGCGCATTGAGCGCCCCTTCTTCCTCAAGCTTACGGACACCGCGAGTCGCCAACAGTCGGCCAGGCTCGAAAGCAAGGACCGAACTCTTTTCTATATCCAGTGCGTCCAAAATCGCAGTGGCGATCTCTTCCGAGACGTCAGTTGCGAGCATCGTATCGTATAGGGTCATTCCCATTTTTATCAGGCCTCCAGATTTCGGGGAGGGCCTGCCCATACGGGCGAGGCCCGTATGGGGGAAACAGTGATCAACAGCAGTGCTTCCATCGACAGCAGTCGATCGGTCGCGCTACTGGAAGCGTTGCGACCTTGGGTGTGGATCATGCGCAATGGCGCATCGTAGCTTCCCGGATCCAAGCTACATGGACAGGGTGCTGACAACGTCAGCGGTATGCACCGACACAATGACCAACGCTGCAGAGGGCTGTCAAAACCCCAACTGCGACAAACTTTTTCAGGTTGTTGGCGCAGGTACTAGAGCAGGGTTCAGGGCTACACATTCGACTCCATTAAACGGCGTGAGCCTTTATGCGTTTCGAGCCAGAGGTGCATCCCGTCAGTGTGTCGGAGACTGATTCTCCAGAGATGCCGTGCCGGGGAAGACTTACGAAATGGGTTTCATCACACCATGCTCGCCTGCATCAGCGCAGTTGTGGGTGTGACGCTGATGCGCCAGCACCGGATGAGGCTCAGCGGATGCGTAGCAGGCATCTGATCCGTCGCTCAGCCTCATGGCTTTACGCCTCTAGCCGTCAAGGCATCTGCAAGGTCAACGGGTTTGAGGTATTAGCGACAGTGTGAGAGAGCAGGCAACTGTCGTTCAGCCAATACTGTCTGCTTCGGCGGCACCTTGCCAAGCACCAGGTCTGCGGCTTTCTCGCCAATCATGATCGCGCCAGCATTGGTATTGCCGGTCACCAGGGTCGGCATGATCGATGCGTCCGCGACGCGCAACCCTTGTAGGCCGTGGACGCGCAGCTGGTCATCGACCACCGCCATGGGATCATTGCCCATTTTGCAGGTGCCCACTGGGTGAAACACCGTGCCCAGGTTTTCTCTGATCCACTGCTCGATCTGCGCCGTGCTGGTGACCTTCGGCCCAGGCACCAGCTCGCCTTGCAAACGCTTGGCAAAGGCGTCAGTCGCCACCAATTGGCGCACCAGTTGAAAGCCTTGTACCAGGGTGTGCAAATCGTCTGGATGACTGAGGAAATTGCCTTCCACTCGCGGCTTGTCCCTTGGGTCCGCTGAGTGCAATCCCACCCGGCCACGGCTTTTGGGGTGCATCACTGCCATGTGCAAGCTGATGCCCTGTCCCACGGGAACCAGGCGTTGGGGTTGGTTCTTCAATGCCGGGGCAACGATCAGTCCCAACTGCGGCGCCGCGTCGCTGGGGTGCAGGCGCAAAAAGGCACCTGATTCAACCGTGTTGGAGGTCAGCGGACCGCGGCGCGCCATCAGATACTGGAACGGCGAAGCCAGCAAGGGCAGCACCCCACGCGGGGATAAGCCGTAGCCCAGGTCACTGTCGCTACGGTACATCAAGACAATGTCCTGGTGATCCTGCAGGTTGTGACCCACCCCGGGTAGTTCATGGTGCTGGGCAATCCCATGCCGTGCCAGTTCGTCAGCCGGTCCGATACCGGACAGCAATAGCAACTGCGGCGAGTTGATGCTGCCGGCGCTGAGGATGACTTCACGGCGCGCTTTGAGTGTGAATACCCGATCGCCTTGGCTCACTTCGACACCACAGGCACGCTTGCCATCCAGCAAGACCCGATGGGTCAAGGTCTCGCTGAAAACGGTCAAGTTCGGCCGCGACAGGGCCGGGTAGAGAAATGCCCGAGCGGCGCTGCAGCGCTCACCGTTGATCTGGGTCACGTGAAAAGCCCCAAAGCCTTCCTGTTCCTCGCCGTTGAAGTCCGAGTTGTAACGCCAGCCCATTTGCGCAGCGGCCTCGTAAAACACAGTGTTGACCTTGCTTGGGCTACGTTGGCAGGCAACATTCAGTTCGCCGTTCTGCCCGTGATAGGGAGCAGGGCCTGGCTCGAAATGTTCGGAGCGATGAAAGTACGGCAATAGCTCGTCGTAGCTCCAGCCCCGGTTGCCCGCTGTCGCCCAGCTATCGTAATCACTGCGGTGGCCCCTTATATAGATCATGCCGTTGATCGCACTCGAACCCCCCCAGACCCGACCGCGCGGGCAAGGGATGGGTTTGTCGCCGCTGTCGGGTTGACGCGCGAACTGATGCATCCAGTTCCATTTCGGGTTGGCAATTAAACGAATGATGCCCGCCGGCGTGCGGATATAGGCCGCGGGAAACAGCGTGCGATCACTGGGCCCGGCCTCGACCAGGCAGACCGAAACCCCGGGCTCGGCAGACAGTCGGTTGGCTAGCACACAACCGGCCGAACCCGCCCCCACTACGATGTAGTCGAAGCTGTGAACAGGGGATTGAGTCATGACAGTTACCTCGTCGATAGTAGAAAAAAGTGTTCAGAGTCCAAGCATCGAGCCCACATCCAGCATCACTTGCAGGCCGACAACGAAGCCGTTGCCGCTCAGTTCCCGGGCACTGGGGTTGTAGTAGTTGTCCGGATTGATTAGGTACTGCACGCTCGGCTCGATCGCCAGGTTGCGGCTCAGCGCAAAGTGGCTGCTGGCCTCCAGGGCGTAGACATCCCGCTCACCGAGGTGTGGATCACCGCTGTTATCGATGCGCTGCTGTTGCTGGAACGCCAGTTGGTGAGGATTGATCCGCAGGTAGCTGGTCTTGAAGTTGAGTGTGTCCTGAGGCCGGTCGAAGGGGCCCAGGTAGGTCAGCCCGACTTCAGCGAAATGGCTGAAGGGTTGCTTGTCATCCGCCGCCGTCGACAACGAACCGAACACTTGCAGGCCTTGTTGGTTGGCGCGCCAGAGCGTCTGGCGGAATTTAAAGAAGGCCCCTGCAGTGCCGTAGTCGCTGGCGCCGGTCAAGGGGTCGACCTGCTTTGATGAGTTGAAGTAAGCGTTGAGTTCGTACTGCGTGGTGTCGTCGCCAGGCTTGCTGCCAATCCCCAACAGGAAGCTGGTGCCGCTGGCGTCGTCGGTGCTGAAGTCCAAGCCCTGGCGCTTTTTCAGATAGTCCACCGGGTTGGATTCGAACGCACCGGCGTGCACATACAGGCTTGGGTTCATCTGGTACTTCAGGTAGCCACCCCACGCGCCGTAGGGTGGTGGTAGTACACCGCTGGAAGAGTCGATGATCGGGTCGTTGCAGGTCACCACGGTGTTGCAGTTGTAGATATAAAAATAGCGCCGGGCGTTGGTGCGTCCCAGGTGCATATCGAGTCGGCCATCGAGCGCTTTCTGCTCGAACGTCAGTAGGCTCAGTTGGTTGCTGGTGATGTCATTGTGAATAGGGGCTCCGGCAAAGTAGCTGCCGGCGGCGCCTTGCCAGTTGCGCGAGGTGGGTTGTCCGGTGCCCTGGTCGAGAATGAACACACTCTGTTCTACATGAACCGCCGCGCCATCAAGGCCGGCCAGGGTGCCGAGATCGACATCAGCGCCGACGAATACGTCGCCACTGTTGCCAAAGCTGTGAGGTCTGGGGCCGGTGTCGAGGTTCTTCATCGACAGATTCCAGAACTGCACATGAGGCTGGATACCGTAACCGGCCAGTTGGTCGCCCAGGTCCGCCAGCGGGCCCTCACGGGTTTGCGCCCAGGCTTGGGGATACAGGGAAACCGCCAGCAGAAATGTGCACAAACGTATTGGAAGGTTCATGATCAGTTACTCGTTTTTATTGTTGTTGTGATGAGCGGGTGTTTCAGTACTGCGCCAGCGACGGGGTGGGATTAACCAACACCTTGATCTGGCTCTTGTCGGCTGACAGGCCCTCGAAGCCTTGCTCGATGGCATGTTCCATGGCCACACAGCGGGTGACGATCGGGGTCAGGTCCAGGCGCCCGCTGGCCAGCAATTCGATCAGCGCCGGGTAGGTATCGCGATAACCGACGCTGCCGAGCAGCCGCAGCTCGTTGTTGACCAAGTGAAAGGCATCGATCTGCACCTCACCCATCAACCCCACCAGCACCGCTTCGCCGCCTTTGCGCAGGCACTGCAGGGCAGCGCTCAAGGTTTGTTGGCTGCCGGCGGCCTCAAAAGCGCTGTCGAGACCGCCGTCGCTGATTGCCCGCAGGCGCTCTAGCAGATCGGCATCGCGGCCATCGAAGACGTCGCTGGCGCCGAGCGCCAGGGCCAGTTGCGTGCGTTCAGGGCTGATGTCCACCGCGTAAATCCGTTCCACTCCGCGCAGACGCGCCAGCATGATCAACAGCAGGCCGATAGGGCCGAGACCAAACACCACGCAACTGCCACTGGCCTGTAAACTGCTTTGGTTCAGCGCATGGAAGGCCACGGCGGCGGGTTCCAAAACGGCGGCCTGTTTGAAACTCACGGAGTCCGGCAACGGGTGGGTCATGTAGACCGGCACCACGACACGCTCGGCAAAGCCGCCATCGCCCATCAAACCGATAAACCCCATGGACTGGCAGAGGTTGTAGCGGCCTTCCAGACAATAAACGCAATGGCCGCAGCGGTATTCCGGCTCGACCGCGACACGGCTGCCGATCTGCACATGGCTGACCCCTGCGCCGAGAGCGATGACCTGGCCGCAGAACTCATGACCCAGGGTCAGCGGTGCACGGCAGCCGGACAGCGGATGGGGCGTAGCTTGGGGAATAGAATGCGGGCCGTCGTGGTATTCGTGCAGGTCGCTGCCGCAGATCCCGCAGTAGGCCACTTGCACCAGGACCTCGCCGGGGCCAGGGGATGGCTCGGGCAGATCACTCAGGCGCAGGTCTTTAGCCGCATGCCAACGCAGTACTTTCATGGTCGGTTTCCTTGCAGGATAGGCGTCGCTGATGGCTGACGGCGGATCACGGCGGGGGCGGTTTCCTTGAGGAACAAGGACAACACCGCCGCTAGCAGGGCACCGCCACAGGAGATCCACATCACGATGGACAAGCCAAAACGGTCGGCGGCGAAACCGGCCACGGTGGGCGCGACAAAACCGCCGATCAGTTCGCCCACGCCCATGATCATTCCCAGGGCGGTGGCTATCACCTCGCGTGGCACGGTTTCGGCCGGAATGGTCGCCATGAACAGGGTGAAGCAGCCCAGCCCGGTGTAGGTCAGCACCATCAGCACGCCGAGAATCATCGATGAGGGGGCGTACAGCAGCGCCATCGGGCAGCACGCGGCAATCAGCGAAAAGATCACCAGGGTTGGGCGGCGGCCGATACGGTCGGAAATGGCCGGAACCGCAAATCCCCAGAGCACCCAGGCTGCGCCCAGGCAACTCATGATCGCGCCCATGGTGGGAGGGCTGTAGCCGCGAACACTGACCAGAAAGCTCGGGGTAAAGGAGATCAGGGTGATGAACCAGGTCAGGAACACGCAACTGATTAAGGTGCAGAGCACAATGTTGCGGCTTTTGAGCAAGGCCAGGCGATGCCCGGATTGTTTATCGCTGAGCACTGGTGCGTGGCGCGGTTCGTCTGGGCGCACGTAGCGCCAGATCAACCCAGCGATCACCAGGCCGGGCACCAGTGAAATAACGAACGCATGTCGCCAGCCATAGGCTTCGGCCAGCGCGATCAACACCGGCGGTCCGATCACCGCGCCTAACAGGCCTGCGGCCGAACCCTGTAGCAAGCCCATATTCAGGCCCCGTCGATGAGGTGACGAGGCTTCGACCATCAGCGACTGGGACAGCGGCAAAATGGGTCCTTCGGCCAGTCCCATGATCCCGCGAAACAGCAGCAGGCTAAGAAACCCGGTGACCAGCCCTGAGAGCGCCGAACACAGTGAAAACAGGATGACCGCAATGACCAGCAGAGGTTTGCGCACCCCTCGACGGTCCGACCAGGCGCCCACCAGCGCACCGGACAGTGCCCAGGCCAGGGCCAGTACCGACGACAGCATGCCCAGGTGACTGTTGCTCAGTTGCAGTTCCTTGGCCATGAACGGAAACAGAAAGGCCAGTGCCAGACGATCAAAAAACACGAAGCCAAATGTCACGAACAGCACACACAGCAAGGTGTTCTCATAACCGGCTTTATTATTGTTGTCAGCCATAGTGGTTCTCCGAAGAACGGGTTTAGCGGAACAGGCGGTCCACAGTATCGGCACCCAGGCCGACCTTTTCGTAGTGCTCTCGGCACAGGGCGATGTAGGAGTGCACGTCGAAGTAACCGTTGGGTTCACCCTGTTCGTCGAGCCAGATCAGTGGGCCCTTGACGATGAAGAACACGCGCATTGGTTCCTTGTGGTCATACGCCACGAGGGTGTGACCTTCGCCTGGTGTCTCGTAGACAAAATCGCCGGCGGTGGCGGTCCAGTCATGCTCCAGGTAGCCCCACTTGCCGGAGAGGGTGTAGGCGAACACCTCGTGAGGGTGGTAATGCCGATTGACCAGGCCGGCGCGGCTGGACATCAAGATGTCGCACCAACGGTTTTCACTGGGGGAGATCCATAGCGGGCGTGAAGACACGGTTTCGGTGAAGGGCACATAGAGCCGTAGATCGTCACTGGCGGCGTCAGGCAGGTAGACCTCGGGCTTGGCGTCTGGTTTGAAGCAGTTAGCAATGGGCTGCAGGTCTTTCCAAAATTCGGTGCGGGCTGATTCGGGCATGTTCGGCCTCTGCTTGTGGGGTATGCAGGAGCCACTCTAGGGCGCACAAGCGAGGTCGGTTTGATCGCAACGGACGTGATTGTTGCTTGTATCGGACCTGGCGTTTTCTGCTTGTCCGGTGGTCGACCGAGTCAGAACGATAAGTTGACATTGGTCATCGTTCATATGTTAATAAGTTCTCTAGAGATCCCGGAATCCGCCATGCCTGGCCCGGCGAATCTCCCGCAGCCATGAGAAGAATAAAAATGACTCCATGCGCCATGCTCGATACCCGTCGAGCCAGTACCGACAGCATTCCCCTTGACCAGCGATTGGCCTTTTGGGAGCAGTACAACGCGACCACCCTGGTGGGCCTCAAGTGCTCCACTTACAGCGAGGGCGGGTTTACCGCTTCCCAGGACAATCTGAGCCTGGAAAACTTGCATCTGGCCCATATCGTCGGCAACGAGCATGTGGTGGAGCGTGATGGCTCGATGATTCGCGCGGTGCCCAAGGCCTCGATTTTCGTGTCGTTTGTGATGGGCAGCGGTTCGTTTTTCTTTCAGAACGGCCACTGCCAGTTGCTCGAGCCCGGTGAGTTGGTGGTCTATCGTACCGATAAGCCCTACTTGTTCGGATTCTCCGGGCCGATGCGCCAGTTCATCTTTGATATTCCCCAGGAAGTCTTTGCCAGTCGTTGTTTGAGCCACTTCGAAAACGCCCTGAAAGTCAGCGCCCACACAGGTGTGCAACGCTTGCTCTTGCGCACACTGGGCGAGCGCACCCGGGGCTTTTTCGCGCAGCCGTTGAGCCAGGACGCGGAGGGCTATCAAGACGATACGTTCGAGTTGCTGGGCAATATCATTGCCGGCCAGGTCGGACAGCGCCGGATCAATGCCCTGAGTGCCTCCTATTTGCTGGCCGCCAAGCAATGCATCAGCGAGCAATTGGCCGACCCGACCTTGAACTGTGAGCGGATCGCCCTGCAAACCGGCGTCTCTACCCGGCATCTGACGCGGTTGTTTGCCCTGGAAGATAGTCAGCCACGGCGCTTCATCCTGGAAAAGCGCCTGCAGCAGGCCCACCGTTTACTGAGCAGTGAACAGGTCAGGGGACTGGATGTCTGTGAGGTTGCCTATCGCCATGGCTTCACCAGCCAGGCGCATTTCGCCAGGGCCTTCAAGGCGCGTTACGGGCAGACACCCAGCGAGGTTCGAGCGGCAGCCTTGGGCGATTAAGAACGCTACAAACTCGTTCTATCTGGACTGCTCAAGGATGTATTGATGCAGAGCGCGACCTATGGCCGCATTCCCACAGCCAACCCCACCTTCCTCTGGCTGAGGCGGTTTGGGAGACGATGGATACCCGGCCGTGAGGTAGTGGTGGTGGTAGTGGATCTTCGGTATGGCCGGAGTAGGCTACAGCGTCGTCATTAGCCATTTTCGGCACAATAGCGGCTCTGGCCTGGCTGTTGCTGTCATGCAAGGTCTTCGCAAAATGCTGCCGTAGTGACTCGAACGTGCCCGGGGCCCGATGTCCGGGCCCCGGTCCAGCCGCGATCAGTAGCGAATCATCACCGACTTGAGCTCGGTGTAATCCTCGATAAAGGCACTGCCAAATTCGCGTCCCACGCCCGAGGACTTGTTGCCGCCGAATGGCACCGCCGGGTCGAGCAGGGTGTGCATGTTCACCCACACAGTACCGGCGTTGATGGCGGGTACCATGCGCAGGGCTTTGCTCAGGTCGTTGGTCCAGAGACTGGCGCTCAGGCCATAGGCGGTGTTGTTCATCAGCTCCAGAAGCTCTTCCTCGGTGTCGTAGGGGAAGAAGGTGGCGATCGGGCCGAAGGTCTCCTCGTTGAGCAAGGTGT
The DNA here is from genome assembly GCF_023242525.1 of Pseudomonas sp. MWU12-2319. Lineage (NCBI taxonomy): Bacteria > Pseudomonadati > Pseudomonadota > Gammaproteobacteria > Pseudomonadales > Pseudomonadaceae > Pseudomonas > Pseudomonas sp. MWU12-2319. The sequence continues at coordinate 25,221 of NZ_JALJES010000007.1, read as the reverse complement.
CGTTGACGGTGTTGGCGAGGATCACAGTCGGTTCGACGTAGCAGCCGGGGCGGTCGATCAGCTTGCCGCCGTGGACAATGGTGTTGTTTTCGGCACGGGCCTTGGCGAAGAAGTCGGCGAGCTTGAGTTGATGCTGACGGTTGGTGACCGGGCCGAACTCGGTGCGTTCGTCTAGTGGCGAGCCGATGTTCAACTGGCTCAGGCGTTGCGCCAGTTTGTCCATGATCGGTTCGATCTGCGAGCGATGGGCGAAGAAGCGCTCGGCGGCGGCGCAGATTTGCCCGGAGTGCAGGAAGCCGGCCTCAATGATGCCATTGACCGCCTTGTCCAGGTCGACATCGCGCAGAAATCCCGCCGAGTTCTTGCCACCCAGCTCCAGGGTTGCGCGGGTCAGGCCGGCGCCCATGGCACTGCGGCCGACGGCGATGCCGGTCGGCACCGAGCCGGTGAACGAAACCTTGTCGGTCCCCGGGTGCTCGATCAACCCTTTGCCCACCTGTCCGCCGCCGGTCAGTACGTTTAGCGCGCCCGCCGGCAGACCGGCGTCAATGGCCAGTTCTGCGATCCGCAGGATGGTCAGCGGGGTGAACTCGCTGGGTTTGATGATGATGCTGCACCCGGTCACCAGCGCCGAGGCGAGCTTCCAGATGGCGATCATGGTCGAGAAATTCCACGGCACGATGCCCACCACGACGCCCACCGGTTCGCGCAGGGTGAACGCGGTATAGCGTTCGCCAGCGAAGGAGGGCAGGGACGGAGTGATGGTCTGGCCACTGATCTTGGTCGCCCAGCCGGCGTAATAACGCAGGAAGTGAGCGGCCTGGTCGACTTCGAAGGCCCGGGAAATCTGGATGATCTTGCCCGACTGGCAGGTTTCGATCTGGGCCAGTTCTTCGCGGTTTTGTTCCAGCAGGTCGGCCAGTTTCAGCAGCACGTTGCCGCGCACCGCCGGAGCGACCTGGGACCAGTGCCTGAAACCACGATTGGCTGACTCGACTGCCGCGTCGATATCAGCCATATCGGCGTCGGCCACCTGGGCGATGACCTGGCCGTTGGCAGGATTGATCACCTCCAGCGTCTGGCTGGAGTGGCTCTGGACGTAGCCACCGTCGATGAACAAGGCATGGTTTCGACGGAGGAAGGCTTCAACTTGAGGCAGCAGCGCAATATCGGTCATTGGGTTTTCCTGGTGGCGAACAAGGGAAAAGCCCGAGGTTAATCAAAGGTGACCGCATCGGCTTGACTGTGCCTGCCGCACACCATGTCTGTGGCTGCCAGATCAATTGCAGGTATGAGCCTCAGGCCTGTGTCATGGTCTTTGGAAAGTACAATCTTGGCTCTGGAAGATGCATTTTCCGCCTTGATCGCCCGCACCATACTGGCCCTGCATCCAGCGACGTTCAGCAATTTCGAACGCCTGCCGGACATCCAATAATAAGCAGGGCCGTCCATGAAAAAGCCAAACCCGCTCCTCGAAGACCTCAAGTCCATTCTGCCGACCATTGCTGCCAATGCCTTCCGGGCCGAGCAGGAACGCAAGGTTCCCGACGAGAATATTGCGCTGCTCAAGAGCATCGGTCTGCACCGTGCCTTCCAGCCCCGCCAGTTCGGCGGCATGGAAATCTCGCTGCCACAATTTACCGACTGCATTGCCTTGCTTGCCGGTGCTTGTGCCAGTACCGCGTGGGCGATGAGCCTGCTGTGTACCCACAGCCATCAATTGGCGCTGTTCTCGGTAAAACTGCAGCAGGAGGTCTGGGGAAATAACCCGGATGCCACGGCCAGCAGCAGTATCGCGCCGTTCGGCCGCACTGAAGAAACCGAAGGCGGGGTGCTGTTCAGCGGCGAAATGGGCTGGAGCAGCGGTTGCGATCACGCCGAGTGGGCGATTGTCGGTTTCCGTCGCAAAAACTCCGAGGGTAGCCAGGACTACTGTTTCGCAGTACTGCCGCGCAGCGACTACCAGATCCGTGACGACTGGTTCGCCGCCGGCATGAAAGGCAGCGGCACCAAGACCTTGATCATCGACAACGTGCTGGTGCCTGAACACCGGATCCAGAAAGCCAAGGACATGATGGAAGGCAAGTCCGCAGGTTTTGGCTTGTACCCGGACAGCAAGATCTTCTACTCGCCGTACCGTCCTTACTTCGCCAGTGGTTTCTCCACCGTGAGTCTAGGTGTGGCCGAACGGATGCTTGAAGTATTCCGCGAAAAAACCAAGACCCGCGTGCGCGCCTACACCGGGGCGGCGGTCGGCGCGGCGACCCCGGCGTTGATGCGCCTGGCCGAGTCGACCCATCAGGTTGCCGCGGCCCGGGCCTTTCTCGAAAAGACCTGGCAGGAGCATGCCGAGCACAGTGAGCAGCATCGTTATCCGAGCCGCGAGACCCTGGCGTTCTGGCGCACCAACCAGGCGTACGCGACCAAGATGTGCATCCAGGCTGTCGACCGTCTGTTCGAGGCCGCCGGTGGCAATGCCTGGTTCGAGCATAACGAGATGCAGCGTCTGTTCCGCGATTCGCACATGACCGGCGCCCATGCCTACACCGACTATGACGTCTGTGCGCAGATCCTCGGCCGCGAGCTGATGGGCCTGGAGCCCGATCCGAGCATGATCTGAGCCAAGCCGCTACACAGCCCCCATAACAACAATCAGGACTGCTCCTGGAAGCAGTCCGGGAGTCTTGCATGTCTGAGAACAGCGTTTGCGCCGCCCCTGAAACGACCTTCGATCCACGAGCGTTTCGCCGGGCTCTGGGCAATTTCGCCACTGGCGTGACCGTGGTCACCGCCGCCACTGCCTCCGGACGCAAAGTCGGCGTCACGGCTAACAGTTTCAACTCGGTGTCCCTGGATCCGCCTCTGGTGCTGTGGAGCATCGACAAGCGTTCCAACAGCCACGAGGTTTTCGAGCAGGCCAGCCATTTTGCGGTCAACGTGCTGGCGGCGGATCAGATCGACCTTTCGAACAATTTCGCCCGCCCCAAGGAAGATCGCTTCGCTGAAATCGAATTTGAAGCGGGTGAGGGTGGCTCGCCGGTGTTCGCCGATTGCTCGGCGCGCTTTCACTGCGAGAAATACCAGCAGGTGGATGGTGGCGATCACTGGATCATGATCGGCAAGGTCGTCGCCTTCGATGACTTTGGCCGCTCGCCTTTGCTCTATCACCAGGGCGCTTACTCCATGGTCCTGCCCCATACCCGCATGACCAAACGGGATGAAAGCCAGCCGCCGAGCAGCCATTTCCAGGGCCGTCTGAGCCACAACCTGTATTACCTGATGACCCAGGCGGTACGTGCTTATCAGTCCAGTTACCAACCCCGGCAATTGTCCACTGGTTTGCGTACCAGCGAGGCGCGGATGTTGATGGTGTTGGAGAGCGATGCCGGCCTGAGCGCGAGCGAGCTGTTGCGTGAGGTGGCGATGCCCGTACGGGAAATCGCCGAAGCCGTGGCCAACCTCAGGCGCAAAGGTCTGGTCAATGACGATGATGGCCGTGTGCGCTTGACCGCCGCCGGTATCGAGCAGACCGAAGATCTCTGGGCGATTGCCCGCGAGCAGCAGGACAAGGTCTTCGCTGATTTCGGCGCAGCACAGATCGAAACGTTCAAGATGGTCCTGAAGACGCTCATCAGCCATTGCTGACTGTCCTGTCATTCTCTACGGCGCCTGATGGCGCCGTTTTGATTGATGGCAGGCAGGAACAAGCGTGACAGCAGTCTCGTGCAAGCAATCACCCAGGGTTTGCGATCAGATCCAGTGTTTCGACTCGATGAACAAAGGACAGGCTGATGTTCTTCAAGAGACATAAACAGCGGCAAGCGCTCGCCGAGGCTTTACTGCTGGAGCAGTTCGCACAAGAAAGAGCCCAATTCGCAAAGCTCGTGCGGCTGGCTGAGGAACTGGCCAAAGATCAGGCCTCCCAGCTGGAGCGCAGTGAGCAGACCCTCGCAACGCTGGGCCAGCAACTGGATCAGGCGCGGCATCGCGAAGAGACCCTTGAGATCGAGTTGAGCCAGCAGGTTCAGCAGTCCCGCCAACACCAGCAGCAAGCGCAGATCTGGGAGTTGTTACAGTCGACATTGACTGAAGGCTGCTGGGATATCACCGTGGTCAATGGCGATGTTCAGGATCCGGCCAGCTGCATGCGCTTTTCCAATCAGTTCCGCCTCCTGATGGGTTATGCACCGCATGAGCTGCCCGATGGCTGGGATGCTCAGGTTGGCATCACCCATCCTGAAGACTTGCCGAAAATCATGTCGATCTTCGACCGGGAAATCCTCGGCAGCCATGGCAGCGGTGAATACGTCTTCGAATACCGGATGCGCCACAAGACCCGTGACTACATCTGGTGCCGTGAGCGCGGTCGTGCGGTGCGCGATGAGCAGGCCCGGCTCTGTCGGGTGATCGGCGCGGTACGTGATATCAGCGACGAGCGCTCGGCCAAGGCGAGCCATCAGCAAATGCTTGAGCAGAACCAGGCTACCTATGGCCAGATAGCCATGGTGGTGGGGGTGATCAAGGGCATTGCCGACCAGACCAATCTGCTCGCCCTGAACGCGGCTATCGAAGCGGCACGGGCCGGCGAGGTCGGGCGCGGGTTTTCCGTGGTGGCCGACGAAGTGCGCAAACTGGCTGAAAGCACCCGCCAGGCGACGCATCAGATCCAGACCATGTTGCATCAGCACAAGCAATGACGCTATTGAGGCGCTGCACGGGCGGCTCCTGACGGTCAACGGATTGCAGGCATTGATCCTGCCAGCCAAGCGTGGAATCTTGGCAGGGAGCAACAAAACCAGCGGCAGACATGGGCAAGACGATCAGAGTGGGAGGGGCGCAAAGTGCTTGGGCACAGGGCGCCGTTTCGATCAGGGACTGGCTGGGGAGGGCATGAGCGCCGGTTCCCTGAACGGCTCGCTCCATTCACTATAAAAATCCGCTTTCGAGGATCTGCAGCATGTCGATCAATGACAGACTCACCGAGCATTTGAACCGGGGTACGGTTGGTTTTCCCACCGCGCTGGCCAGCACCATCGGCCTGATCATGGCCAGCCCGGTGATTCTCACCGCAACCATGGGCTTTGGCATCGGCGGCAGCGCCTTCGCGGTGGCGATGCTGATCGCCGTGGTGATGATGCTGGCCCAGGCGACCACTTTCGCCGAAGCCGCATCAATCCTGCCGACCACCGGCTCGGTCTACGACTACATCAATTGCGGCATGGGCCGTTTCTTTGCGATCACCGGCACCTTGTCGGCCTACCTGATCGTCCATGTCTTTGCCGGCACCGCGGAAACCATCCTGTCCGGGGTCATGGCGCTGGTGAACTTCGAGCACCTCAATACCCTGGCCGAGTCGGCCGGTGGCTCCTGGTTGCTGGGTGTGGGCTTCGTCATAGTGTTTGGGGTTCTCAATGCCTTCGGCGTCAGCGCCTTCGGCCGGGCCGAGATCATCCTGACGTTCGGCATGTGGACCACCCTGATGGTGTTTGGCGTGCTCGGGCTGATTGCGGCGCCGGCGGTGCAGCTTGACGGCTGGTTTGGCGTGTCGTTGGTGGGCACCGACTTGGTGACCATCCTGTCGTTGGTGGGCATGGCCATGTTCATGTTCGTCGGTTGCGAGTTCGTCACACCCCTGGCACCTGACCTGCGTCAGTCGGCCAAGGTCATGCCCAAGGCGATGATACTGGGGCTGCTCGGCGTAGCGACCTGTATGTTTGTCTACGGCGCGGCAATGAAGCGCCAGGTGGAAAATGTGATGCTGGATGCGGCCAACGGCGTGCATCTGCTGGATACACCCATGGCCATTCCGAAATTCGCCGAGCAGGTGATGGGCCATATCGGGCCGATGTGGCTCGGTATCGGCTTCCTGTTTGCTGGTGCAGCGACCATCAATACGCTGATGGCCGGGGTACCGCGGATTCTCTATGGCATGGCGGTCGACGGGGCGTTGCCCAAGGTCTTCACCTACCTGCATCCGCGCTTCAAGACCCCCGTGCTGTGCATTCTGGTGGCGATGCTGATTCCTTGCCTGCATGCGCTGTACCTGCACGGCAACACCGACAACATCATGCACCTGGTGCTGGCCGCCGTATGTGCCTGGAGTTTTGCCTACCTGCTGGTGACGCTGTCGGTGGTGATCCTGCGAATCCGCCGTCCCGATTTGCCTCGGGCCTATCGCTCGCCGTGGTTCCCGCTACCGCAGGTTGTCTCGAGCGTCGGCATCCTGCTGGGCATGTGGTTTATTACGCCGCCCGGCATGAATCCGGCGGACATCTATGTCCCCTTTGGTGTGATGCTCGGCTGCACGGCGCTGTACGCGCTGTTCTGGACCTTGGTCGTGCAGAAGGTCAATCCATTCAAGCCGGCATCGGTGGAAGACGTGCTGGCCAAGGAGTTTTCCCATGAAACGGGGCACACTCACAGCGGGTATGGCGAGCATGCTGCAAAAACTGTCTGAGCTGTTCAGTGCCCAGCGCGCCCCGGCCGGCTATCGGCCGGGGGTAACCCTCGAGCATCTGCGCCGCAACCTTGGCCTGGCCAGTTTCGAGCAGGCCGGACCCACGGCTGCCCGGGTTTCGTTGGATGCTGACAGCCTGCAAGTGGAGATCGTCGAACGCACCGAGTCGCAGTTGTTGATGCACCTGGTCATGACCGAGTTCGTGATCCGGGTGCCTGCTTCTCGGGTGGGCATGGCGACCTTCGAACTGCACCATAGCGGGGCTGTTCGGCGGACGGGAATCCGCTGTCGCCAGCGGGTGGGGGACACCGCGCTATTGGCCGAGCTGCAAGCCCGCTTGCAGGCCGACGGCGCGCTGTACCAGGCCTTGATGCCGCTGGACTTCAAACGCTTGCGCATCGAGCTGCAAGGGCAGCAGTGGTGCGTGCGGCTGGAGCATATGGGCGGTAGCGAGGTGGTCAATCGGATGCCGGCCTTCCGGCGTTATATTGCTTTGAGCGGCGAGCAGCGCAACAGCCTGTTCGACACGCTGGCGGGTTTTCAACGGATCTTGCGCAACCTCTGATTTGGATCGCGAAATTGGCACTGTTAGTGCTTCTGCATAGGGCATCACGTACTTGTTGCGCACATATAGATAACATGTTAACTATTGTCCAACAAAAACAAGAAGCCATTATGGAGAGCCCCATGAGCATCCATCAGTCTGCGCAAGACGGGTTAGAAACCTGGACCCGGGATCTGCGAGCAGCCTGTGGTCATTTCGACACAGAACTGGCCCACAACCGTACGCTGTTCATTGGCGAGGTCTCCGAGTTTTCTCGCGGGGGCCTGCCTTTGGCGACTTTGCGCACCAATGCCGGGCTGATCAAGCGCGACAAGCCCAACGCCGATCACGACAACGAACAGGATTGCTTTCTGGTCAGCCAGCGCGGCGGTCATTGCCAGATTACCCAGTACGGTCAGAGTATCCAGTTGGCCCCCGGCGACCTGCTGCTCATGGATTCGGCGGGCTCCATCGAAATCAGCCCATTGGGACTGATCGAACACGTGTCGGTCTCGTTGTCACGCCATGAGGTGTGCAAACAGCTCGGCAGCCAATCCAAGACGTTCGGCAAGATTTCCTCAAGCAAGGCCTGTGGGCGGATGCTGCATGTGCTCATGGATCAGTTGTGCAAGGACACCTGGGTCGGTGAGGGTGCGGTCGGCGAGGGCGAGGCGCTGCAGTCGGCGTTCGTCTCGCTGCTCGGCTCGGCATTCGAGCAAGACCCGGTGTCGGGGGATGAGGTTGCGCCCTTGCAGGGCAACAGCCTGCGCAACTATGTGCAGAAAGTCATTGATGAGTCCCTGACCCAGCCAGGCCTGAGCCCGGTAGGCCTGGCCAATCGCCTGAATATTTCGGTGCGGCATTTGTATCGGCTCTTCGAAGAGCAGGACGACAGTGTTTGCCGCTACATACAGCGGGCCCGGCTCAAACGCAGCGCCGATGACCTGACCAATCCGTTCCTGCGCAGCGAGTCGATTACCTCGATCGCCTACAAGTGGGGCTTCACCGATTCGGCGCACTTCAGCCGCTCGTTCAAGAAACAGTTCGAGCTGTCACCCAAGGATTTTCGTTCCAGTCATTTGCAGCAGGCTATGGGCGCTGCGTGAACCTCTGGATGTAAAAAGGGGGCTTTGCAAAGCCCCCCCTTCCAGTAGGAAAGAACCTTGTATCAAACCTCCGGCAAGGTCGAGCCACCATCGACCACCAGCGTCTGTCCGGTGATATAAGCCGCCAGATCCGAAGCCAGGAACAGCATTGCTCCGGCAATATCCGCAGGCTTGCCCAGCCGTCCCAGGGGGACCCGGCTGGCGATCGTCTCGTTCAGGTGCGCATCCCCCAGATTACCCATGGCTGGCGTGGCGATCATGCCGGGCTCGACGCCATTGACCCGCACGTTATACGGGGCCAGTTCCAGCGCGGCGTTGCGGATGAAACCGTTGACTCCGGCCTTGGACGCCGCGTAGTGGCTCAAGCCCGGGTAGGCTACCCGCGGGCCGGTGACCGATGAGGTCACCAGCACGCAACCTTGACCCTGGCGCCGGAACATCGGCAGCGCCGCCTGGGTCAGCCAGAACAACGCCGAGAGATTGACCGCCAGGGTACGTTCGAGAATAGCGGGGGTGATCTCAGTGAAGGGTGTCAGCGGAAAATATCCGGCGTTGTGTACCAGGATATCCAGACGCCCCAGGCGTTGCTCCAGATCCTGGACCCGTTCGAACACTGCTGTGGCATCCGCCAGATCGACGCACACGGCTTCGACCTGACACGCCTGCCCGGACAACTCGTCGGCCAGCACTTGAGCCAGGGGCAGTTGCAAGTCGGCGATCACCACATGGGCACCGCGCAGGGCAAAGGCTTCGACGATGGCGCGGCCGATGCCCTGGGCACCGCCAGTCACCAGTACGGTACGACCGCTGAAATCCAGGTCTTCAGGCATGAGACGGCTCCATATGGGTATAGGCCAGTGTCGGTACGTCGACGATGCTCGAGCCGCCGTCGGCCACCAGGGTCGCGCCGGTTATGATCGACGCTTCGCTGGACGCCAGGAAGCGACAGACCTTGGCGATTTCCTCGGCACTGGCCGGCCGGCGCAACGGCACGTCGGCGCAGACCCGGTCATAGGCTTGCTGCAGCGTCTCGTCATAAAACGCCATCAGCGGCTGCATTTCCTGATCAGCCATGGGCGTGCGCACCCAGCCCGGACACACGACATTCACGCGTACCCCGCGTGGGCCGTAATCCCTGGCCAGGGACCGGTTGAGGCCGAGCAAAGCATGCTTGGCCGTGGTGTAGCCGCAGACTTCCGGCCCCGCTGCCAATGAGGCAATCGAGCCGATCAGCACGATATTGCCGGCCTTCTCCAGCAGCAGCGGAAGGCACGCCCGGGCGCTGTAAAAGGCGCTGTCGAGGTTGCTGCGTAGCGCCGCGGCCCAGGTTGACGGGCTGGTCTGAGTGGCGCTGCCCAAACCATGGCCACCGGCACAGGCCAGCAGCACATCGAGCCGGCCGAAGCGCTGACGAATCTGCGCGACAAAGCCTTCCCAGGTGTCCGGGCAGGCGGCGTCACCCACCAGCACCAGGCCGCCGGTTTCTTCGGCAACCTGCTCCAGGGGCTCGCGACGCCGACCGATCAGCACCAGGTTGGCGCCTTCGGCGGCGTACAGGCGAGCGCAGGCGGCACCGATGCCTGTTCCAGCACCGGTGATCACGACGGTACGTGGCTCAAGCATCGGGATACTCCGTACGGTTGAGCACCTGGCAGTAGGAACTGATGGGAAAGTTCGACAGGTCATCGAAGGACGCCCCGGCATAGCCGAAGATCTTGCCGTCACTACGGTGTTGTTGCAGGTCGATCAGGACCAGGCCGAGGGTCGGAATGATCTTTTCACGCCAGACGAACAGGTACAGCTCATGGGCGATTTTGTAATAGTGGCAGCGGTCGGTGTCACACAGGCCCTGCTCGACGCCCTTGAGACACTGCCAGGCATAGAATTGATCGTTGAGGTAGATGTGTTCGTAGACCTCGCTCGGGCTGTAGCGATACAGGTTGCGCAGGCCTGTCAGTTCGCGGGTCGGTGCGTGAGGGCAGTGGCCCTCCTGCCATGGGCGATCCAGGCTGCCGTGCAGGAAATTCACTTCCACCGAGGTCAACGGCTTGCTGGCCAGGGCGCGACTGTAAAGGCCTTCACGAGTTTGTTCCTGGCTCGGCATACGGCCGACCACGGCGGTGAAGGCCGCGTGGGCGGTATCGAGTACCAGGCTGACCGACCACGCCTGGGCGCCTTCGCGCTTGATAAAGTCCACCAGGTACAGGCCGGGGCGTACCGAGGTTGCCCGATAGTCGGCCGTGCCGCTGGAGTGGCCGTCGGCAGCGCTCCAGGACAGGCATTCGCGGTCGAAGCGATGTTCGATCTGCCAGCCATTGGCGAAGTACAGGGTGAAGGTCTTGCCGTGCAGGTCGGCCAGGTTGGGCAGGATGAAGGCTTCTGGGGCAAAGCCGTCGGCCAGGGCGCCAACGGTGATCCAGTCTGAGGGTGTGGTCATGAGCATGCTCCGGTTGGGTGAATGAACCTCCCGGATCATGCCGCTCTGCGAGTGGCCCGCCCATCAACCGAATGGTTGAAGCGGACTATAGAAACAGGCTGACGACCAACTCGGTGCGGCTGCTCACTCCGGTCTTGCGGAACAGGTTGATCAGGTGGGTCTTGATCGTCGGCAGCCCCACTGCAAGCTCCTGGGCCAGCTGTTTATTGCTGGCGCCCTGGCGCAGCAAGAGCGCGATCTGGCGCTCCTTGGGGGTGAGTTCGAGCAATGCGCCTTCGCAGGGCTGCATGTTGGCAACAGCCATTTGCAGCAGGGATTGCAAGGCATTGAGTTGGGCCAGTTGATCGCCGGTGAAGGCGCCTTGTTCGGCGGTACGCAATAGCGAGATCGCCGCCTGCGGCTGGCCGGCGCGCTGGGCGAGGACCTCCACCACGTCGACTACGCCGTAGCGCTGCAGGAAATGTTGATAGCGACGACTGTCCCGTGGTGGTTGCCGGGACATGGCCAGGCCCAGGGGCACCACGGTCAGCCCGCTGGACAGGCAGTTGCGTGGTTGCAGTGGGTCGAACTGACGGTAGTTGTCCAGATAGTCGCGATGCATGTCGTCACTCATGCCTTGCAATTGGAAGTCACGGGCTTGTAGATGTCGGTCGACACAGTAGAAAGCCGCCTGACTTACAGGTACCAGCTGGGTGAAAGCCTGCAGGCAATGGCTGGCGACTTCTTGGGAGGGGATGGCGTTCATGCTTGTTGACCTGCGCCAAGGGGCTGCCGGTGGGCGCCGGCAGCCGTGTCGATCAAGCAACGGCGAAGTAGTGTTTGACGAAGCTTTCGCTGACGACTTCCCAGAGTACCGGTGTGCCTTTGGTCACGAACCAGCTGTCACCGGCCTTGTAACGGGTGCTCTGGCCGCTGGCTTCGTCGGTCAGGATCACTTCACCGGTCACCACGGTGGCTTGCTCGGCGAAGGGATAGACCATCCGGAACTTGCCCTGGGTGGTGCCGAAGTAGGCACTGCTGACCGCATCTGTAGGGGCGCCGAAGGTCATTTTGCCGAAGGCTTTGACTTCGCCTTCGAGGATCTGCGAGCCGAGGTCGGCCACAGTGCCCCAGGCGTCGAGTTCGGAGAGCTGAATGTCTTTCTTGAGGGTGGTAAGGGTCATGGCAGTTGCTCCTGATGAGTAAAAAGTGAAAGGGAAGAGCGCCTTGAGCGTTAGCGGCGCCCGTTCCAGTAACCCGAGAGTTGGTGCCAGGATTTTCCGGCGGTCAGTATCACTGGGCGGATCGCGTCCTTGCCGATGATGGTCGGGCGGGGGATCGAACTGACCAGGTCATAGCGTGCCGAGCCTTCACTCATGCCTTCGGCCAGCACCTTGCAGATGATGTGACTAGGGGTGACGCCGAAACCGGAATAGCCTTGGACGTAGAAGGCGTTGCGGCGCCCGGGGAGGGTGCCGATCTGAGGGAACAGATTCGGGCTGCAGGCCATCGGGCCGCCCCAGGCCAGGTCGATCTTCACGTCCTTGAGGTAGGGGAAGATCTTCAGCATCAGGTTGCGGTTCCAGGCCTTCAGGTCCTGTGGGATATGTTCGACCAGCGGCGTGGCGGCGCCGAACAGCAGGCGGTTTTCGTTGGTGACACGGTAGTAGTCGATCACCGGGCGAATGTCGCTGTAGGCGCCGCGAATCGGGCTGATACGCTGGATCAACTCGTCCGAAAGCGGCTCGGTCATCATCTGGAAGGCGTAGGTATTGATGGTCGAGCGGTGCAGCTCGGGCTCCAGCTTGTTGAGGAAGCTGTCGCAGGCCCATAGCAGCTTGCTGGCCTTGACCGAGCCGCGTCCGGTACGCACGGTGATGCGTTCGCCGTAGCTGACTTCCAGGGCCGGGCTGTTCTCGAAAATCCGCACGCCGTGGCTGACCACGGCCTTGGCTTCACCGAGTAGCAGGTTCAGCGAGTGGACATGGCCACCGCCCATATGCAGCAGGGCACTGCTGTAGGCGTCGGAGCCGATGATCTGCTTGACGTCGGAACCGCCGAGAAAGCGGATCTCATGTTGGGTATTGATCGACTTGAAGTCTTTTTCCCAGGCTCGCAGGGTCTTTTCCTGGCGGGCATTGAAACCCATGTAGCCGTAGCCGTGGCAGAAGTCGGCATCGATGTCGTACTTGGCGATGCGGTTCTTGATGATGTCGGCGCCCAGGTCGCTGATCTCGAAGATCTGGCGCAGGCCATCTTCGCCGACGTCCTTCTTGATCTTCTCCAGGTCGTGACCGATGCCGGCCATGATCTGCCCGCCATTACGCCCGGTGCCGCCAAAACCCAGGTAACGCGCTTCCAGCACGACGATATTGGTGATGCCTTTTTCGGCGAGCTCAAGGGCGGTGTTGATACCGGAGAAACCACCGCCAATGATGACAACATCGGCTTCCACATCCTGCTCCAGGGTCGGGAAACTGAGGTTGTATTTCTTGGTGGCCGTGTAATAGGTAGGCGTTTCGATATTGATCATGGCGCAGCCTGAAAAGTGAAGGAAAGCTCAATGCAGGGACTTCAAGAAGCTCTGTCGCGGATAAGGCTTATTAAGGGCCAAGGCGCGCCGGATGTCTTGATTCTCTGTGCCGGGCTTTTTGATTCAGCACGCCAGAGCCTTCGCCAGCCCCACAAGTTATGGCGTGTCATGGGTTGGACAATGCTAGAATTTCGTTAAATTATTAACTAAGTTTGCCGTGACCCTGACGCCGATGCTCAAACCCCGACAATCCCTGACGTTGACCCTCTTGCAAGCCCGTGAAGCGGCCATGAGTTTTTTCCGACCCTCGCTCAATCAGCATGGTTTGACCGAACAGCAATGGCGGGTTATCCGTATTCTCAGCCAGCACGATGAGCTGGAAATCTACCAACTGGCCGAGCTGGCCTGCATTCTCAAACCGAGCATGACCGGCGTGCTGGTCCGCATGGAGGCGGCGGGTATGGTTCATCGGCGCAAGGCCGAGCAGGATCAGCGGCGTGTGCTGGTGAGCCTGGCGGAAAAGGGCAAGGCCAGTTTTGAATCCATGGGCCAGTGCATGGAAGAGAACTACCAGCGGCTGCAGGCGCAGTTGGGGGAGGAGAAGTTGCAGACCTTGCTCGGGTTGCTCAATGAGTTGAAGACCATCAAGCGCTGAACGCCGAGGTCATACTGTAGGAGCGAGCTTGCTCGCGATGGACGTCAACGATGACGCGGGATAGCTGATACCCCGCGGTGCCTGGACTACCATCGCGAGCAAGCTCGCTCCTACAGGGGGCGCGCGTTTTAGTACACGCCACCGGCCTGGGGCGGTGCGGGTGCATCCTTGAAGGCGGCGGCGAGGGTTTGCAGGCCCCGCATCAGCACCGTGGTGTCGACACCCACGGCGACGAACGCCGCCCCCAGCTCGATATAGCGTCGGGCGAGTGCCTCGTCGGCACTGAGAATGCCAGCCGCCTTGCCGGCGTTCCTGATCCGCACGATGGCGTCCTCGATGGCCGCCTGCACCTCGGGGTGCCCGGGGTTGCCACGATGGCCCATGGACGCACTCAAATCCGCCGGACCGATAAACACTCCGTCGACGCCCTCGACCGCGGCGATGGCATCCAAGTTAGCCAGCCCTTCACGGCTCTCGATCTGCACCAGCAGGCACATTTGTGCATCGGCCTGGTCCAGGTAACCGGGAATGCTGTTCCAGCGCGATGCCCGCGCCAGTGCGCTGCCGACACCCCGTATGCCCTGAGGCGGATAGTGAATCGCGCGCACCAGTTCGAGGGCCTGCGCGGCGCTTTCTACCATTGGTACCAGCAGGGTTTGGGCTCCGATATCCAGCACTTGCTTGATCAGTGCGGTATCGCCGATGACCGGACGGATGATCGCCTGGCTCGCGTAGGGGGCGACGGCCTGCAACTGGCCGAGCATCCCGCGCAGGTCATTAGGGGCATGTTCGCCGTCGATCAGCAGCCAATCGAAACCGGCATTCGCCGCCAGCTCGGCACAGTAGGCATCGGCCAGGCCGAGCCAGAGGCCGATTTGTGTTTCGCCACTTTGTAGGCGTTGCTTGAAGCGGTTGATGGGCATGTCCATGAAACGGTCCTCCAGGAGTCAGACGAAGCGGCAGGAGATGGAGCCCAGCATGTCGTAGTCGACATGGAAGGTGTCGCCCGGACTGGCCGCCACCGGGCGGGTAAAGGAGCCACCAAGGATGATCTGCCCCGGCTGTAGGGTGACGTCGTAAGGCGCCAGTTTGTTCGCCAGCCAGGCCACGCCTTTGGCTGGATGATTGAGCACGGCGGCCGAAACGCCCGATTCTTCGATCACGCCGTTGCGGTACAACACTGCCGGCACCTTGCGCAGGTCGATCTCGGTGGGTCGCACGGCGCGGCCGCCCATGACCACACCGGCGTTGGCAGCGTTGTCGGAAATGGTGTCGAAGACCTTTCGGGTCGCCTGGGTCTGCGGGTCGACCTGTTGAATCCGGGCGTCGATGATTTCCAGCGCCGGGATCACCCATTCGGTGGCATCGAGCACGTCGAAAATCGTGCAGTTCGGGCCCTTGAGCGGCTTGCCAAGGATAAACGCGAGCTCCACTTCCACCCGCGGCACAATGAAGCGCTCGAACGGAATGTCGGTGCCTTCGTCGAAGAGCATGTCATCGAGCAGGGCGCCGTAATCCGGCTCGCTGATATTCGAGGACACCTGCATGGCCCGGGAGGTCAGGCCGATCTTGTGCCCGACCAGCTTGCGCCCGTCCTTGATCTTCTGGGCGACCCAGGCACGCTGGATGGCGTAGGCGTCTTCGATCGTGATACCCGGGTAATCGAGGGAAAATTGCCGAACTTGTTCCCGGGTGCGTTCGGCGCGCTCCAGTTGGGCGGCGGCTTGAAGGATTTGCTGTTGATCAAGCATGACGAAGATCTCTTTACTGTGGGTTGACGATGGCCGCGTGGGTCCGCAGGACCAGGAAGCCGCCAAGGGCGATAAACATTGCCAGGACATACAGGGCCAGGCTGGCGCTCTGGGTGGTGTCGCGCATCCAGCCGATCAGGTAGGGCGCAAGAAACGAGGCGACGCTGCCGAACGAGCTGATCATCGCAATACCGGCCGCCTGGCTGCCGTTGGAAAGAAACGCTGGGGGCAGTTGCCAGAACATCGGCAACGCGGCACTGGCGCCCATGCCGGCGACGATCAGCCCGCTCATCACCCACAGCGGACTGCCCGGCGCCAGGCCGGCCACGGCAATACCGGTGGCGGCCATCAGGAGCGGCACGCACAGGTGCCAGCGGCGTTCAAGATTGCGGTCTGATGAGCGTCCGCAACCGATCATGAAGAAACACCCGGCCAGGTAGGGCACGGCACTGAGCAGGCCAATCTGGCTGTCGCGACCAATGCCGGCGCCGTGGATCAGGGTCGGCATCCAGAACGCCAGGGTGTTGACCGCCAGCATCACAGCGAAATAGATCGCCACCAGTAGCCAGACCTGGGGATTGCGCACAATGCCGTCCAAAGAGGTGATGGACTTGCGTTGTTCTTCGCTGCTGAGTTGCGCCCGCAGTTGTTGTTTCTGCGTCGGGTTGAGCCACTTCACCGTTTCGAAGCTGTCCGGCAGGCACTTGAGCAGCACCAGGCCGAGGATAATCACCGGCGCGCCTTCGATCAGGAACATCCACTGCCAGCCGCGCAGCCCACCGAAGTCATGGAAACGCTCGAGAATGGCGCCGGACAGTGGCCCGCCGATCACCCCGGCCATGGGCACGGCGATAGCAAACAGTGCCGTGACTTGGGCGCGGCGCCGGGCGGGGTACCAGCGATTGAGAAAGACCAGGATCCCGGGAAAGAAGCCGGCTTCGGCCACCCCCAGCAAAAAGCGCAGGACATAGAAGCCGTTGGCGCTGTCGATCCACAACATGCTGCTGGACAGTACACCCCAGACCAGCATCAAGCTGGCGATCCAGCGCCGTGGTCCGACCCGGTCAAGGGCCATATTGCTTGGCACACCGAACAGCGCGTAGGCAATGAAGAACAGCCCGGCGCCGAGGCCATAGACCGTATCGCTGAAGTGCAGGTCGCTACTCATCTGCATCTTGGCGAAACCGATGTTGATCCGGTCCAGGTGGGCGAACAGGTAACAGACCAACAGCAATGGCAGCAGTCGCCGGGTCACGATGCCGTGGGTGCGATCATGCTCGGCAACACTGCGGCTGTCGGCGATATTGGCTGTGCTCATGATGTTGTACTTTTTGTCTGAGTGGCTGTTGGCGGAAGGTGGGCGTGAATCAGCCCGCCTGGTTCTTCAGGAAGGCATGCACATTGTTCTGTTTGAAGTTCAGCTCCGGGTGCAGCTCGATCATTTCGAACGACAGCGCCAGCAACCTCTGTGCTTGCAGTTCGGCGAAATGTTCGGTGATGACCTTGAACAGCGCTTCGGCGACGGCCTGGCGGGTCGGCAGATCCCTCCCGTGGCCGACCTTGAGGGTCATATGGACGAAGGCGTAATCGTGTTTGCCGTCTGCCATGCGCCAGGTGTCCAGGCGCACTCCGCGACTGCGAATCCCACCCAGGGGAAATACGCCGCTGTCTCCCAGGACGGCGTGTACCTTTTCGAATAACGCGGGCAGGTTGGCCTGCTGTTCGATGTTGTCGGTGTACTCGGCGATGAAATGCGGCATGTGCGTCTCCCGGGCCACGAGCAACCCGTGGGTTGCCCGTGAGCGAGTATCAGAGGGGGAAAATGGCGTTGATCTGGCCAGTACCGGAACTGCCGAAGGGCTCGGTCAGCACTTCCACCGGCTTGTTGTATTCAGGGCCGCCGAGCAGGCCGAGGAGCATGGCCGTGTCGTGCATCTTGCCTTCGCCGAAGCAATGCTCTGCGTAGTCCGGGAGCATCGCGCAGAACTCCTTGAAGCGGCCTTGCTTCCACATCTCGACCACGTGCAGGTCCATCTGCTTGTCGAACTCACGGGTCCAGTTATGAATGTTGGCTTCGGCTTCGCGGTCATCGGAGAAACGGTGCGACAGCGACCCTGAGGCCAGTACCAGCACCTTGCGGTCGCTCTTCTCGATGGCCCGGCGTACGGCGGCGCCAAAGGCAAAGCTGTCTTCCAGGCGGTGCCAGGCACACCAGGCGGCAATGGAGATCACCTTGAATTTCTGCTCATCGGGGACGCCCATGTGCATGTAGCGCATCGGCACCAGCGTGCCGTATTCCAGCTCCAGGCTCGGGATGTTATGAGCCATGGTGCGGACCCCGGCCAGATTGGCCTCGGCCGCGATCAACTCGCCCAGTTCCGGGCAGCCCGGGTAGGCGTATTCCATGTTCTTGATGAAGTGCGGCAGTTCGTTGCTGGTGTAGATACCCTGGAACTGTTCGCCGCAGTTGATGTGATAGCCGCTGTTGACCAGCCAGTGCACGTCGAACACCACCGCGGTATCGGCCCCCAGTTCACGGGCGCGACGGCCGATTTCCTTGTGCCCGGCAATCGCCGCTTCGCGACAACCGTGATGCTTGCCGGGCAGTTCGGACAGGTACATCGAGGGTACGTGGCAGATCTTCGCGGCCAGGACGACTTCGCCCATGATGATTCTCCTGAAATTGTTGTTATTCGATTCAATCGGGCGGGCAGTGAAGTCTGCGACAAGCCGATGTTCGGCCCATCCTGCTCTTCAACAGCCGCTACCGGTGGTTCAGACACCCCAGCGCGGGATGTGATGACTGCCCATGGAGATACAGACGTTCTTGATTTCGGCGAAGACTTCGAAGCTGTATTGGCCGCCTTCACGGCCGGTACCGGAACCTTTCACACCGCCGAACGGCTGACGCAGGTCGCGCACGTTCTGGCTGTTGATGAAGACCATGCCGGCTTCGATGCCGTAGGCCAGGCGATGGGCCTTGCCGATGTCCTGGGTCCAGATATAGGACGCCAGACCATATTCGGTATCGTTGGCCAACTGCAGGGCCTCGGCTTCATCCTTGAATGGGATCAGGCACACCACCGGACCAAAGATCTCTTCCTGGGCAATGCGCATCTTGTTGTTCACATCGGCAAACACCGTCGGCTGGATGAACTGCCCGCGACTCAGGTGTGCCGGCAGGTTGGCCGGACGTTCCAGTCCGCCGGCCAGCAAGGTGGCGCCTTCCTCGATACCGATCTTGATGTAGCCGGTGACCTTGTCATAGTGAGCCTGAGTGATCATCGAGCCAACCTGGGTTTTTGGGTCCTGCGGGTCGCCGACGATCAGGCGCTTGGCGCGGGCGGCAAACTCGGCGACGAACTGCGGGTAGACGCTTTCCTGAATGAAGATCCGGCTACCGGCGGTGCAGCGTTCACCGTTGAGCGAGAAGATGGTGAACAGTGCCGCATCGAGGGCGCGGTCCAGATCGGCGTCTTCGAAGATCAGCACCGGCGACTTGCCGCCCAATTCCATGGAGTACTTTTTCAGGCCGGCGGTCTGCATGATTTTCTTGCCGGTGGCGGTGCCGCCGGTGAAGGAGATCGCCCGCACGTCGGGGTGTCGGACCAGTGCGTCACCGGCCGTAGCGCCGTAGCCCTGGATGACGTTGAGCACACCTTTGGGAATACCGGCCTCGACAGCCAGTCGCCCCAGTTCGTTGGCGGTCAGTGGTGATAACTCGGACATCTTCAGTACGGCGGTGTTGCCCAGTGCCAGGCATGGCGCGGTCTTCCAGGTCGCCGTCATGAACGGCACGTTCCACGGCGAGACCAGCGCACAGACACCCACCGGTTGGTACAAGGTGTAGTTGAGCATCTGGTCGTCGACCGGGTAACTGTGACCGTCCATGCGGGTGCAGACTTCGGCGAAGAAATCGAAGTTATGCGAGGCGCGCGGAATCAACACGTTCTTGGTCTGATGGATCGGCAGGCCGGTGTCCAGGGTTTCCAGCTCCGCCAAATGCGGAACATTCTGCTCAATCAGTTCACCGAGTTTGCGCATCAGCTTGGCGCGTTCCTTGGCCGGGGTATTGGCCCACCTCGGGAAGGCCTCCTTGGCTGCAGCGACCGCCTGTGCGACTTCCGCGGCACCGCCGCTGGCGACTTCGCCTATGGCTTCACCGGTGGCCGGGTTGTAGTTGACGAATACATCTTTGCTTTCGACCTCGCGGCCGTCGATCCAATGTTTGATCATAGTGCTCAAGCCTCTTTCCGGGCGGAGAAGAACTCCGCTTCGCTGACGATACGGTTGACCAGGCGACCTACGCCTTCCACCTCCACAATCACTTCATCGCCCGGCACCACATCGGCCAGGCCTTCCGGCGTGCCCGTGGCGATCATGTCGCCAGGTTGCAGGGTCATGAAGCTGGACAGGTATTCGATCAGGTAAGGGATGTCGAAAATCATGTCCGAGGTCGAGCCTTCCTGGCGCAGTTCGCCGTTGATCCAGGTGCGCAGTTTCAGGTTGCTCGGGTCCGGCACATCGGCAACGTCGACGATCCACGGGCCGACCGGCGTCGTAGCATCGCGGTTTTTCACCCGCAGGTTGGGCCGGTAGTAGTTTTCCAGGTAGTCACGAATCGCGTAGTCGTTGCACACCGTGTAGCCGGCCAGGTAGTCCAGGGCGTTTTCACGTTTGACGTTGCGCGCCTGCTTGCCGATGACCGCCACCAACTCACACTCGTAGTGCATGTAGGCGACGTTATCCGGGCGCCAGGTGGTCTGGTTGTGGCCGGTGTAGGTACCGGGGGACTTGATGAAGGCCAGGGGTTCGGTCGGTGGCTTGAAGGCCAGTTCGGCGGCGTGGTCGGCGTAGTTCAAACCCAGGGCGAACATGCTCCCGGTGGCCGGTGGCAGCCACTCGACCTGGGACTCAGCCAGCAGGCGGCCATCGGCCAGGCGCACGGCGTTATGCGCTTCGACCTGGACCTGGTGGACTTCGCCTTCAAAGCGGATACGGGCGTGTTTCATGGAAGCTCCTGTTACTCGGCCACGATGTGGTTGACGAGGCGGCCCAGGCCGCTGATTTCGACTTCGACGGTGTCGCCGGGCTGGACATCGACACGGCCTTCCGGGGTGCCGGTGATCAGCACATCGCCTTCGTGCAGGGTCATGAATTCACTGATTTCGGCGATCAGTTGGGGAATACCCCGCACGAAGTTGGCCGTGGAGTTCTGCTGGCGCAGCTCACCGTTGACGAACAGTTTCAGGTCCAACTGATGCGGGTTGGCGACTTGGTCATGGGGCACCAGTTCCGGGCCCAGCACGCAAAACCCGTCACGGCACTTGGCCTTGACGGCCGGGCGGTAGTAGCTGTCTTCCGGCAAGCTGAACTCATTGACGATGGTGTAGCCGGCCACATGCTCCAGCGCGCTTTCAACGCGGACACGGCTGGCGCTTTTACCGATCACCACACCCAGTGCCGGGCCCGGCTGCAGGCGTTCGCCGTGGGGATGCAGCACCACGCCGTCATGGCTATTGCGGGTGTTGGGCGTCTTGATGAACAGCACCGGTTTGACGGGCGGTTTCTGGTAAGGCGCTTGCTCGAATTCGGCGATACGTTGGTTCAGCAACCCCTGGTAGTTCAGCGCAACGCCGAACAGGGTGCCGTTCGCAAGATCATGCAGGGCACGGCTCATGCTTTTCTCCTGGCAGTGGCGGGGCAGTGACTGCTCCGTTGGATAATCGTTAACCTATTAACGTTATAATTAATATGTTAACTATCGTCAAGCATGGCAAACTCTTCCAGCGCTGGTGAGCCGTGGCAAACCGGCGCAGGATGAAACCCTTGCACGGCCAACACCCCCAACAAGAAAGAGCCTCCAGCGATGATCGATCGTCAGCCGATCCCCAATATCAACATCGGTCAGGTCTACGACCAGCGCTACAGCGATGCCGAGGTGCACTACGACAAACTCGGCAATCTGGCGGGATTCTTCGGTCGCAACATGCCGGTTCACCGCCACGACCGGTTCTTCCAGGTGCATTACGTGAAGAGCGGTGCGGTACGGGTCTATCTGGATGACCAGCAGTACCTCGAGTCGGGGCCGATGTTTTTCCTCACGCCACCGACGGTGGCCCATTCCTTCGTCACCGAAGCGGATGCTGACGGGCATGTGCTGACAGTGCGTCAGCAGTTGGTCTGGGGCTTGATCGATGCCGATCCGAGCCTGGCGCCCGGCCCACAGTTGCCGGCGGCCTGTGTCGCGCTGGGGCGGCTGGCACCGCAGTTCCATCCCGAGGTCAGGAGGTTGGAGTTTCTGTTCGAAGAGCTGTGCAGCGAGATCAATGCTGCAGGCCCGGGGCGCGGGGCGGCGCTGGACAGCCTGACGCGATTGATCATGATCAGACTGCTCAGGCTTTGCGCCAACTCCTTGGAGGCTCGCCCGGCCCGCCATGAAGACTTGCGGATCTTTCATCGTTTCAACGAGTTGATCGAAGACCATTACCTGCAGCATTGGCCGCTGTCGCGCTATGCCAATGGCATTGGTGTGACCGAGGCTCGGCTCAACGATGTCTGCCGGCGTATTGCCGATCTGCCGTCGAAGCGACTGATCCTTGAACGTGTCATGCAGGAAGCCAAGCGCTTGTTGCTGTTCACCGGTGGCTCGGCCAATGAAATCTGCTACCAACTGGGATTCAAGGACCCGGCCTATTTCAGTCGTTTTTTCCAACGCTATGCGCATGTCACTCCGGGAGAGTACCGCCAGCGCCAATCAGGGTTGCGCTGAGCTGGCGGGTTAATTGCGTTGATCTTGCGCTGGATCATGGCAACGGATCAGGTGCGACAGAATGGCGTTTACAGGGAATGAATTGCACTTTTCATAGGTCGTCGCTACCCGGGAGGGGGCTACGGTATTCGTTATGTGGAGAAGGTGAGTAAGGCAGCGGTCGGGCATTGGCCAGTACCTTGCACCGGCTTGCTGGCGACACTAAGCTGCCGACTCGCCCACTCAAGTAGTTCGATTATGGCAAACCCCAGACCTTCACTGACACTGACCCTATTGCAAGCCCGTGAGGCTGCGATGGCATTCTTTCGGCCATCGCTTAACCAGCATGACCTGACGGAACAACAGTGGCGGGTCATTCGGATATTGCGTCAGCAGGGTGAACTTGAGAGCCATCAACTTGCGCAGCAGGCATGCATTCTCAAACCGAGCATGACGGGTGTTTTGAGCCGCCTGGAGCGCGATGGACTCGTACGTCGGCAGAAGTCCAGCCAAGATCAACGGCGTGTGTTTGTGGCACTGACAGAGCGAGGTCAGCAATGCTTCGTCTCCATGAGCGAGGGCATGGAAAGCAACTATCTTAAAATCCAGGAACAGTTTGGTGC
Organism: Pseudomonas sp. MWU12-2319; assembly: GCF_023242525.1. NCBI lineage: Bacteria > Pseudomonadati > Pseudomonadota > Gammaproteobacteria > Pseudomonadales > Pseudomonadaceae > Pseudomonas > Pseudomonas sp. MWU12-2319. The sequence continues at coordinate 2,385 of NZ_JALJES010000007.1, read as the reverse complement.
GGAAAAAATGGATCAACTGCTGGCTCTGCTCAATGAGCTGAAAAATATCAAACCGTGATCACGCGCTGAGCGGAAAGGGCTCAAAGAATAAAGTTAACATGTTATCGTTGTGCTGCCCTATGACCTCGCCGTGGCGCGCTGCTGTCCATTTCTCTCCCTGAACGCTTGATCGTATTACTCGCGACCCTTGCTCCCTTTGCCCACTTATCCATCGATATGTTTGACCCTGCTGGTGGCGTTGAGGAGGGGGGCTGCATTCAACCCAAAGCAGCCCCCGGCCTCCAGGCTAGATATTGTAATTACCGGGGTGAAGGGTTAAGCAGACTGGCGACTTCACCCTGTCATGCAGGTGGAAAGTCTTCATAGGATTTTGGGAGGTATCCCCAAATTCTCAGAACATCTGCGCGGACCTCAAACTCGAATCCAATCTGTGCGACGACCTTTGATATTTCGTCCGTATGGTCAATGGTTGTAGGTGCAAGCAGCCTTCCTTTTGAGGGGGCTGCTTCTGACAAGCCAATGTCGAACCATTCGACGGACGCAAAGGGGAACGGCAGATGGTAAAACCACTCGACATCCCACTCTGAGATGTGTCCTGTGATGTCCTTGGAACGGTAGGACGGACGCCAACCCTGAAGCTGGCGGAAATGGTCGATCAGCTCATTCCACTTAGTATTGTTAGATGCACTTGCCAGGTTTCTCGCCGCTACGGTCGTAAGGATTTTCTTCCGTATTGCATCATTATGGCCCGCGCCGGACCTCGGTAGTTCACTCACATTCAGTCCTATTGATTTTTGGGTGTTCAAGAATGAATGACCGTTTCTGGCCGGTCGTGGCCTAAGACGCGGTCTGTGCGCAGAGGCTTCGGGAGTCAAGGTCGAGCGTCCGTTCCTGGGTCACGCACTACCCATTTCTTCATACGAAGCATCAATGACCGTGGTGCGCTCATCCCAAGCAATTTCAGCGACATGTCGGATAATTTCGGCTAGCGTCTCAACGTCCACGCCAAGGGTGCTGATGCAGGCCAGTCGGCCAGGTGACCAATCGATAACGGTGCACTTTGGGTACTTCCTTAGCAGCGTGGACAGGGTTTCCTGAGGCCGCTCTTTGCGGGTGTACATGAAGTCAAAGTACGGCGCCCTGGCGTCCTGAAGCGAGTACACCAGAACCCAAGCATTTGATGGCCCGGGAAACCATAGGGTGACGTGACGCTGCACCCATTCCGGACCACCGTGTTTGATGCGGCAAAGTACGTCGATGATAGATTGGCAATCGGGTATTCGGATCATTCGATCAGGTTCAAACTTCCAGCCAGGTTCAGGCTGAGTGGCTGTTTTGCTGGATACACGTGCAACCATTCTTGCTTTTCTCTTCATCGCGTTACTTTAGGTTCGTACGTCTGCTGTGGGCCGGATTCCACAGGTGTCGGTCGGCCGAGGCCAGTCGTTGTGGCAGGTTGAAAACGCCCCAGTAGTGGCCGGTCGACGCTTGAACAGCTTGTAAGTGAATGAACGAGCCCATGAAAGACGTGACACCGTTTCCCCTTACGATACACATGACAGGTTTGGCGCGCTCAAAAAAAGCGGACTAGTGCGATACGCTAACCGATCGACCGTGACGCTCTCAAATTTCTGCTCGCGACCCCGCCAAAGCGGGCATCTCGGTTTTCTAGGAAAATACTCAATGAGCAAATTATCGGCGCTAATCGCTGAAGCAAAGGTTGGGCTTTCAGTTCAACAAAGCATTCCAGAGGCACGATGGGCAGCTATTTCGAAGCAGTGCGGTGGCGATGAAATTGCAGAGATCAGAGCGCGGATAGAGGCGCTTAAAACCGAGTTGGCGTCAGTCGAAGAATGGGATGGCGATACTCAGGATGAGATCAATGTGGCCATTTTCAGGTTCTCCCAACTGCTAAAACTTGCCTCAAGCTAAATCTGCACAGAATCGAGTTACAGAAATAGAAAAGCCCGACAGCGTCGGGCTTGAGTGAGGTGTTGCCGTGGGGCGAGTCAGCTCATGAAGCAAGCAACTCGTCCTTGAGTGACAGGAGCAGATACGGTGTCTCTGGGTCTGTTTCCACCAGGTTTAGTGTCAGCTCCAGAGAGGACTGCTTCGTGCGACGGCGTGTGTGCAGCCGCTGGTAGAGCCCGAAATGAACCTGCCGAGCATCTGGTTGCCGGTGATGCGCTTTGCTCAAGGCGTGTAGCAGATCCGGCAGCCGACTCTCGTAGGTTGAACCACATCGGTGCTGATTGCTCTGCACCGCTTTGTCCCAGGCCAGTGGCGTGACGGACAGTGAATACTTCATCGCACTGACGCGATCTTGGTTCGGTTGTGGGGACATGAGATTTCTCCAGTTCAGAGAATCCCTATGGATGGATGTGG